>DATMVU010000424.1:0-15957 GCA_035562875.1 Actinoplanes sp.
GTCACCGGTTCCACGGTGCGGCCCGCGTTCCTGTCCCAGGAGCTGAAGGAACTGCCCGGGCACCTGCGCCTGCTGGAGGCGGTGGAGGAGGTCGCCAAGCGGGTCAAGCTCGGCGACCGGGAGCTCTCCGCCGGTCAGCTCGCCGAGGTGTTCGGTTTCACCGACAAGCGGATCTGGACCCCGGTCAGCGACCTGTCCGGTGGTGAGCGCCGGCGGCTGCAGATGCTGCGCCTGCTCGCCACCGAGCCCAACGTGCTGCTGCTCGACGAGCCGACGAACGACCTGGACACCGACACCCTGGCCTCGCTGGAGGACCTGCTGGACTCGTGGCCGGGCACGATGGTGGTGGCGAGCCACGACCGCTACCTCGTGGAGCGGGTCACCGACAAGGTCTTCGGCATGTTCGGCGACGGCCGGATGGTGCACCTTCCCGGGGGCATCGACGAGTACCTCGACCGGGTCGCCACGCCCGGCTCTCCGGCCGTACCGGCAAGGGGTGGTCAATCGTCGTCGGCGCCTGCCGCGGCCGGTCTGTCCTCCGGTGAGTTGCGCCAGGCGAAGAAGGATCTGGCGAAGCTGGAACGGCAGATGAGCAAGCTGACCCAGCAGGAAGCCAAGATCAACGAGAGCTTGGCGGCACACGGCAGCGACTACGGCAAGATCGTCGAGCTGGAGTCTCAGCTCAAGGCGGTCAAGCAGGAGATCTCCGAGATCGAGGAGTCCTGGTTACTCCTCGCGGAACAGGTGTCCGAAAGCTGATCCGGGGGGTGTGCCTGCGCCGCTTGTCGGGGATACGCGAGAATCTGCCTGTAGACACCTGACCTTGGAGACGGAACCATGGCGCACACCCCGGTCAATCACCCGCTTCGGCCGATCTACCGGATCGTCGGCTTCGTCACCGGCGCCTACCTGGTGGCGTTCGGGATCATCGGGTTCATCTCGACGTCCGGTGAGGCGTTCACCGGTCCCGGCGCCCGGGCGCTCGGCCAGGGCGCCAACCTGCTGTGGTCGTTCATCGCGCTCGCGGTCGGCGCCCTGGTGCTGCTCGGCACCGCGGTCGGCCGGAACGTGGACGTCCTGATCGATCAGTACCTGGGCTGGGGCCTGCTGGTCCTCGGCACCTACTCGCTGTGCGTGCTGCGCACCGACGAGGTGAACTTCTTCGGTTTCACCATGTCCACGGTGATCGCCACCTACCTGGTCGGCCTGCTGCTGATCACGGTCAGCCTGTACAGCAAGTCGGCGCCGGAGTCGAAGGCCGGTGCGCCGCGTCAGGTGCGCGAGGGCCGCACCGCCTGAGTCGTCAACGATTCCGCCGGGCCCGTCAGCGGGCCCGGCGGGTCTGCAGTCCCGGCTTCGGTTCGAGGTGGGACAGGCCGTTCCAGGCCAGGTTGACGAGTTGTGCGGCGACCAGTTCCTTCTTCGGTGGTTTGCGGGTCTCCCGCCACCACTGGCCGACCAGCGCCACCATCCCGACCAGTGCCTGTGAGTAGAGTTCGGCGAATTTCGGGTCCAGCCCGCGGCTCTTGAACTCGGCGCCGAGGATGTGTTCCGCCTGGTGCGCCACGTCGTTCATCACGCTGGAGAAACTGCCGGAGGCGGAGAGCAGCGGCGAGTTGCGGGCCAGCACCTGGAAACCGTGCGGTTCCTCGTCGATGTAGTCCAGCAGCGCCAGTGTCGCCTGTTCCAGCATCTCGCGCGGGTGCCCGCCGGTCAGTGCGGTGGTTATCCGGTCCAGCAGGGCCCGCACCTCGCGGTCTATCACCACCGCGTAGAGCCCCTCCTTGCCACCGAAGTGCTCGTAGACGACCGGTCTGGACACCTTGGCCCGGGCCGCGACCTCCTCCACGCTGGTGGCGTCGTATCCCCGTTCGGCGAAGAGCCGCCGGCCGACCGTGATCAGTTGCTCCCGGCGCTGGGCGGCAGGCATCCGGACCCGTGGTGCCGTCATCCGTGAGTACCTGTCGTCACTGTCGCCCTGCTCCGTCACCCGGCCATCCTGCCATCGGGGGGTGTCGTCGTCCGACGGACATAACCGCTTATCGCGATCGGGGAGCGGGACGCTAGTCTGTCTCCAGCAGCATTCGGCCGTGGTGTAATTGGCAACACCTCTGGTTTTGGTCCAGATGTTCCGGGTTCGAGTCCTGGCGGCCGAGCAATTCTTGTGGTGAGCCCCGATGCCACTGCGAATCGATGGAGAAACCACGTTGAGCCAGGCCCCCAGCCGCACCGTCGTCGTCCTCGCCGCCGGTGAGGGCAAGCGGATGAAGTCCGCGACGCCCAAGGTCCTTCAGCCACTCCTCGGGCGCACTCTGCTCGGGCACGTCCTGCACGTGGCGTCGGAGATCCACACCGACCGCACCGTGGTCGTGGTCGGACACAAGGCCGAGCAGATCACCGCGTTCGTCGGCGAGGTCGCGCCGGAGGCGGTGCCGGTGCTCCAGGCCGAGCAGAACGGCACCGGTCACGCGGTGCGCATCGCGCTCGACGCCACCCCGGACCTGACCGGCACCGTGGTGGTCCTCAGCGGTGACGTGCCGCTGCTGCGCCCGGAGACGGTCGAGGCGCTGCTCGCCACCCACGAGAAGGCCGGCGCCGCGGCGACCGTGCTGAGCGCGGAGGTGGAGGTGCCCGGCGGCCTGGGCCGGATCATCCGGGACGCGGACGGCAACCTGGAGCGGATCGTCGAGGCCAAGGACGCCACCGACGAGCAGCGCCGGATCCGGGAGATCAACTCGGGGATCTACGCGTTCGACGCGGCACTGCTGCGGGAGGCGCTGGGCAAGCTGTCCACCGACAACGCGCAGGGCGAGGAGTACCTCACCGACGTCTTCGGCATCCTGGCCTCGCAGGGGCACCCGGTGGCGATCGAGGTGGCCGAGTTCGCCTACGAGACACTCGGCTGCAACGACCGGGCCGAGCTGGCGAAACTGCGGGTGCTGATGCGTGACCGGGTGAACGAGGCCTGGATGCGCTCCGGTGTGCTGCTGCTCGACCCGGCGACCACCTGGATCGACGTCACCGCCACGCTGGAGCCGGACGCGGTCGTCGACCAGAACTCGCAGATCCTCGGCACCACCACGGTGGCGACCGGCGCGGTGATCGGGCCGGACTCCACGCTCGTCGACACCACCGTCGGCGAGGGCGCCACGATGCTGCGGACCCACTCGATCGGTGCGCTGGTCGGGCCGCAGGCGACAGTCGGCCCGTTCTCCTACCTCCGCCCCGGCACCAGACTCGGCCGGAAGTCGAAGGTCGGAGGCTTCGTCGAGACGAAGAACGCCGAGTTGGGTGACGGCGCCAAGGTTCCGCACCTGACCTATGCGGGTGACACCACGATCGGGGCGAAAGCCAACATCGGGGCCGGCACGATCTTCGCCAACTACGACGGCGTGCGGAAACACCACACGACGGTGGGCGAGGCGGCGTTCGTCGGATCCGACTCGGTGCTGATCGCGCCGGTCGAGATCGGCCCGGGGGCGTACGTAGCCGCCGGTAGTGCAGTCCAGAAGAACGTCGGGGCTGGTGAGCTCGGTGTGAGCCGTGCACAGCAGCGCAACATCGAGGGCTGGGTCGCCCGCAAGCGTCCCGGTACCGCCTCCGCCGAAGCCGCCGTGAAGGCTGCGGATATCACCCCTGAGCAGGACTGATCCAGCGGGGGTGAGGCATGCCACCCGGGGGCCTCGAAACGTGGCGGTTACGTTCCCGCAAGGGATACTTCACTGCGAACCCACCCTCTGATCAACGGGAGCATCGAGCCGATGGGCAGCATCGTCGCCGAGAACCGTAAGAGTCTGATGCTTTTCTCCGGCCGGGGTTTCCCCGAGCTTGCTGAGGAGATCGGCCAGGTGCTCGGCGTGGCGCCGACGCCGTCGGATTCCTATGAATTCGCCAACGGGGAGATTTTCGTCCGGTTCAAGGATTCGGTGCGGGGCTCGGACGCGTTCGTCGTCCAGTCGATCACCGAGGGTGTGAACCGCTGGGTCATGGAGACCCTGATCATGGTCGACGCGCTGAAGCGGGGGTCGGCCAAGCGGATCACCGTGGTGCTGCCGTTCTACCCGTACTCGCGGCAGGACAAGAAGCACCGTGGCCGTGAGCCGATCTCGGCGCGGCTGGTGGCCGACCTGCTGAAGACGGCGGGCGCCAACCGCATCCTCACCGTCGACCTGCACACCGCGCAGATCCAGGGCTTCTTCGACGGCCCGGTGGATCACCTGTTCGCGATGGACATCCTCGCCGAGTACGTGCAGAAGAAGTACGCGGGCCGGCCGATGACAGTGGTCGCCCCCGACTCCGGCCGGGTGCGGGTGGCCGAGCGCTGGACCGACCGGTTGGGTGGCTGCCCGCTGGCCTTCATCCACAAGACCCGGGATCCGCTGAAGCCGAACCAGGTGGTGGCGAACCGGGTGGTCGGTGAGGTCGAGGGCCGGGTCTGCCTGATCGTCGACGACATGATCGACACCGGTGGCACGATCGCCAAGGCCGCCGACATCCTGTTCCAGGAGGGGGCCGCCGACGTGATCGTGGCCTCTACCCACGCGCTGCTCTCCGACCCGGCCACCGAGCGGTTGAAGAACAGCCGGATCAGTGAGCTGGTGGTGACGAACACGCTGCCGCTCTCTCCGGAGAAGCAGCTCGACAAGATCACCGTGCTCTCCATCGCCCCGCTGCTCGCGCGGGCGATCCGTGAGGTGTTCGACGACGGGTCGGTGACCACCCTTTTCGGTGGCCTGAGCTGATCACTCCGACCCCGATGAATCTTTTTCAACCTGGCTTCGGCCCATGCCGGCGGTTGGTCGACAACCGCCGGCTGGGTCCGGCCTCGCCACGTTGAAAAAGATTCACTGGTGCAACTTGCACCGGTGGGGTCGTTTTTTCGCAGGCGTTGCTACCGGGCCGGACCCGCTGACTGATGCACGATCGTGGCAGGTAAGCTAGTACGGTTGCCACGGCGAGGGTGCTTCGTGGGCTGTTGAGGTTCGCAGTCCGCTCGAGGCGCCGTCATCGACGCGGTGCTCCGGGCCTGTGCCCAGCGCGCCCCCTTGCCCGGCAGCGCAGAAACACCGCCGCTTTTGACGGCTCATTTTGTCAAAGGCACTGCCGGATACCGCAGCCGCAGACTTAAGCCGCAGCCCGCATCGAAGAGTTTCAGGAGTTTCCCCGTGTCCGAGGTAAAGATCAGCGCAGAGCCCCGTACCGAGTTCGGCAAGGGTGGTGCCCGCCGCACGCGCCGGGCCGGCCTCGTGCCTGCCGTGCTGTACGGCCACGGCGAGAAGCCGCAGCACGTCGCCCTTCCCGCGCGCGAGTTCGCCGCAGCCATCCGTAAGGGTGGCATCAACCAGATCTTCACGATCGACATCGCCGGCAACGACGCCGCCACCCTGGCGCTGCCGAAGGCGATCCAGCGTGACCCGGTCAAGGACACGTTCGAGCACATCGACCTGCTGATCGTGAAGCGTGGCGAGAAGATCCAGGTCGACATCCAGGTCACCCTGACCGGTGAGGCCGCCAAGAACACCCTGATCGTGCACGAGTCGAACACGGTCGCCGTGGTCGCCGAGGCGCTGCACCTCCCGGCCGAGCTGGAGGCCTCGATCGACGGCCTCGAGGCGGGCTCGCACGTCACCGCCGGCGACGTCAAGCTCCCCAAGGGTGTCGAGCTGGCCGTCGACGCCGACACGGTGCTCGCTGTCATCAACGCCGCCCAGTCGAACGAGGCTCCGGCCGAGGACGAGGCCGCCGAGGGCGACAGCGCCGCGGAGTAATTCCAGTCGCGCAGCAGCGGTAAACCAGATATCAGGGAAAGTGCCGTCCGGCACTTTCCCTGATGTGCATATGGAGGCGAAAAGGTGAGCGACGAGGCGCCGTGGCTGATCGTCGGCCTGGGTAACCCGGGCAAGGAGTACGCCGGTAACCGGCACAACGTGGGGTTCATGGTGGCCGACCTGCTGGCCTCCCGCACCGGCGGCAAGTTCGGGCGGGCCAAGCGGGCGCAGACCGAGGTGGCCGAAGGCCGGCTGGGATTCGGCGGTCCGAAGCTGATCCTGCTCAAACCGCTCACCTACATGAACCTGTCCGGTGCTCCGGTGGTGGCGCTGGCGCAGTTCTTCAAAGTCCCGGTGACTCAGGTGATCGCGGTGCATGATGAGCTGGATGTGCCGTTCGGTGAGGTCCGTGCCAAACGGGGCGGTGGTGAGGGCGGGCACAACGGGCTCCGTTCGATGTCGAAGTCGCTGGCGAGCAAGGAGTACGCCAGGGTGCGGGTCGGGATCGGCCGGCCGCCGGGGCGGCAGGAACCGGCCGACTACGTGCTCTCGGACTTCGCCGCGGCGGAGCGTAAAGAGCTGGACTTCCTGATCGACCGGGCGGCCGACGTGACGGAGGCGATCGTCCAGCAGGGCGTCGAGTGGGCGCAGAACCGGTATCACGGGGTCTGATCCGCTCTTCGGCGTGACGTGTCCGCCGCCGGTCCGTTGGTCACTCGGACGCACGAATCCGGTGCGACGGCTGACGTGTCGGGAGGTTTGAGGATGTCGCAGGACGTGTCCGAGGACCGGGCGGGCGCGTTCACCGACGATCCGACGGTGCCTCTGCCGATGGCCGGGGCACACCGTCCCGAGCCGCCGGCCGGCTACGGCGCCGCGAATCATCCACCCGGCAACCGCGGGCCGCAACGACCGGCTGTTCGGCGCAGCGGGCGCAACACCCGGATCCCGGTGCCGGCCGCCGGAGTGGAGAACGTCCCGCCGCAGACCGTGCTGGGCGAGCCCGATCCGGTGCAGAACCAGGGACACTTCGCCACCGGCCGGAACCGGTCGTCGGCGACCCGCCCGGCGACCCGGCCGTTCATCCGGGCCCGGGGGCGGCACGCCGCGATGTCTCGGCGACAGGACTGGGAGCGCCGCTACGTGCGGGCGCTTGTCCTCGCCGACCTGACCGCCGGGATCGTGGCCGGCGCGGGCACCTTCATCACCCGGTTCGGGGACACCGTCACCGACTACAACCGGATGTACCTGATCTGGTCGGCGCTGCTGCCGGCGGTGCTGCTGCTGGTGCTGGTGGCCTGCCGGGCGTACGAGCGCCGCTATCTCTTCGTCGGCTCGGACGAGTACCAGCGTGTGCTCCGGGGCGGGGCCGGGCTGATCGGCGGGGCCGCTGTGGTGTCGTACGCCCTGAATCTGGATCTGGCCCGGTCCTATGTCCTGGTGTCCTTCCCCCTGGCGATAGCCGCGATCGTGGTGCTGCGGTTCGGGCTGCGTAAACGCCTGCACTGGGCGCGAGCCCGGGGGGAGAGTCTGCGCCGGGTGATCGTGGTCGGCCATGAGCTGTCGGTCATCGGTATGGCCCGGCAGTTGCGTCGCGAGCGGTACCACGGCCTGGAGGTGGTGGGCGCCTGCCTGCCGCCGCAGGCCGACGGGGTCGGGGTCACCGATCTTCCGGTGTACGGCACCTTCGACGACGTGGCGAGCGCTGTCGAGCAGGCCGAGGCCGACACCGTGGTGGTGCTGAGCTGCCCCGAACTGGACGGTGCGGCGGTCCGGCGGCTGGCCTGGCGCTTGGAGCGCGACGAGGTGGACCTGGTGGTGGCCAGTGCGCTCGTCGACGTGGCCGGGGCGCGGACCACGATCCGGCCGTTCGACGGCCTGCCGATGCTGCATGTCGAGCATCCCCGGCTGCACGGTGGATCACGGCTGGTGAAAGAGTTCGTCGACCGGGTCGGCGCGCTGCTACTTCTGATCCTTTTCGGTCCGGTGCTGTTGACCGTCGCGCTCTGCGTGGGCCTCACGTCTCGTGGCCCGGTACTCTTTCGCCAAACCCGAGTGGGACGCGATGGCCGATTGTTCCGGATCTTCAAGTTCCGCAGTATGTATATCGACGCCGAGGCGAGGCTCACCGAGCTGAGGCATCTCAACGAGCACGACGGTGTGCTCTTCAAAATCCGCGACGACCCGCGTGTCACCCCGGTCGGGCGCTGGTTGCGCAGGCTCTCCCTGGACGAGTTGCCGCAACTGCTCAACGTCCTGTCGGGGCGGATGTCGCTGGTCGGCCCCAGACCGCCGCTGCCCACCGAGGCGGCTGCGTACGCCGACGACGTGCGTCGCCGGTTGGCCGTCAAGCCGGGCATGACCGGGCTCTGGCAGGTGTCGGGGCGGTCGGACCTCTCCTGGGAGGAGGCGGTCCGGCTCGACCTGCGCTATGTGGAGAACTGGTCACTGAGTCTGGATCTGGTGATCCTGCTCAGAACGGTGACCGCGGTGGTGCGGTCGTCGGGGGCGTACTAGGTTCTGCTGCGCGGATCACCTGGGCCGCGCAGCAGTCCCACGTGAGCCACGCGACAGGGCTTCAAGGGCGTCACGAGCGAAGGAGCGAGACGATGAGCGAGCAGACGAAGACGTCGGCGCGCATAGCGGGACCGTCGGGCCGCCTCGGCCCGGAGGAACTCGTGGGTGGCACGCCGCCGGTCAACGACTCCGCTTTCGCCCGCTGGCTCGCGGACCGCGCGGGTCAGCTCCTCCTCCAGGTCCGAGCCGAGACCGGGCACGCCGACGGCAAGGCGCTCAAGGCGGCCGGCGATCAGGCAGCGCACGAGCTGTTGCGGGCCGAGTTGGCCCGGTGGCGCCCGGCCGACGCGGTGCTCTCCGAGGAGGACGAGCAGTCCCGGGTCGTCTGGACCGAGGGAAACCATCCGGATCGTCTCGGCGCGAACCGGGTCTGGATCGTGGATCCGCTCGACGGCACCCGCGAGTTCTCCGAGGAGGGCCGGGACGACTGGGCCGTGCACGTGGCGCTCTGGACCGCCGACTCGTCGGCTCCGGCCCGGCTGACCGCCGGTGCGGTGGCCATGCCGGCCCGGCACTGCACGCTCGCCACCGACCACGCCCCGGCCTACCCGCCGATGCCGCTGGAGTCGGCGACCGGCGGGGCGATCCGGATCGCCGCGAGCCGGACCCGGCCGCCGGCGTTCGTGACCGAACTGGCCGCGGAGATCGGTGCCGAGCTGGTGCCGATGGGCTCGGCCGGGGTCAAGATCGCCGCGGTGATCAACGGCGAGGCCGACGCCTACGTCCACGCCGGCGGTCAGTACGAGTGGGACTCCGCCGCCCCGGTGGCGGTGGCGCTGGCCACGGGCCTGCACGCGAGCCGGATCGACGGCACACCACTGGACTACAACCGGGCCGACCCGAAGTTACCGGACCTGGTCGTCTGTCGGAAAGATCTCGCTCCTCGGTTGCTTGCTGCACTACAGAGGCACCTTCCGTCACAATGACGTCTGCCCTGCCCGGCCGACACCGGAGAAAGGTCTGGGGACAGAACCCATGAGCCAGACGAAGCCCTATCGCGTATCGCATCTGGATGCTCTCGAAGCGGAGAGCATCTTCGTCATGCGTGAGGTCATGGCCGAGTTCGAGCGCCCTGTGCTGCTCTTCTCCGGCGGTAAAGACTCGATCGTGATGCTGCGCCTCGCGGAGAAGGCGTTCGCGCCGGCGCGCATCCCGTTCCCGGTCATGCACATCGACACCGGCCACAACTTCGCCGAAGTTCTCGAATACCGGGACAGCCGGGTCGCGACTCTCGGCCTGAGCCTGGTGGTCGCCAGCGTCCAGGAGGCGATCGACGCCGGCTCGGTGCGGGAGCTGCCGGACGGCACCCGCAACCGGATCCAGACCCCGGTGCTGCTCGCCGCGGTGGAGAAGTACCGGTTCGACGCCCTCTTCGGCGGCGCCCGCCGGGACGAGGAGAAGGCCCGCGCCAAGGAGCGGATGTTCAGCTTCCGCGACGACTTCGGCCAGTGGGACCCGAAGAACCAGCGTCCCGAACTGTGGTCGCTCTACAACGGACGTCACCACCCCGGCGAGTCGATCCGGGTGTTCCCGCTCTCCAACTGGACCGAGCTGGACGTCTGGCACTACATCGCCAAGGAGAACATCCCGCTGCCGAGCATCTACTACGCCCACGACCGTGAGGTCGTCGAGCGCAACGGGATGTTCTACGCGGTCAACGAGTTCATCAAGCTGCGGGACGGTGAGACCTCCGAGGTCCGCCGGGTGCGGTACCGCACGGTCGGCGATGCCTCGCAGACCGCCGCGGTGCTCTCCGACGCCGACACGGTGGACAAGGTGATCGACGAGGTCGGCGCCACCCGGATCACCGAGCGCGGCGCGACCCGCGGCGACGACCGGGTCAGCGAGGCCGCGATGGAAGACCGCAAGCGAGAGGGTTACTTCTGATGAGCCAGGCAGTTCTCGAGCCTGACGCCGCCTCCTCGCGGGGCATGGACCTGCTGCGGTTCGCCACCGCCGGAAGTGTCGACGACGGCAAGTCCACCCTCATCGGCCGGCTGCTGTACGACACCAAGACGATCTTCGAGGACCAGCTCGAAGCCGTCGAGGCGGCCAGCGCCTCCCGTGGCGACGAGTACACCAACCTGGCTCTGCTGACCGACGGCCTGCGTGCCGAGCGGGAGCAGGGCATCACCATCGACGTGGCGTACCGCTACTTCGCGACGCCGCGGCGCAAGTTCATCATCGCCGACACCCCCGGGCACATCCAGTACACCCGGAACATGGTGACCGGCGCGTCCACCGCGGACCTGGCGCTGATCCTGGTCGACGCCCGTAAGGGCCTGGTCGAGCAGTCCCGCCGGCACGCCTTCCTGACCAGCCTGCTGCGGGTGCCGCACCTGGTCCTGTGCGTGAACAAGATGGACCTGGTCGACTGGGACCAGGAGGTCTTCGAGAAGATCGCCGACGAGTTCACCTCGTTCGCGGCCAAGCTCGACGCGCCCGACCTGACGATCATCCCGATCTCGGCGCTGAACGGCGACAACATCGCCAGCCGGTCGGAGAACACGCCGTGGTACGAGGGTCCGTCCCTGTTGCACCACCTGGAGCACGTGCACATCGCCAGCGACCGGAACCTGGTCGACGTGCGGTTCCCGGTGCAGTACGTGATCCGGCCCCAGTCCACCACCGTCACCGACTACCGGGGCTACGCCGGTCAGGTGGCCTCCGGCATCCTCAAGCCCGGCGACGACGTGATGGTCCTGCCCTCCGGCCTGACCAGCACGATCGCGTCGATCGAGACCGCCGACGGCCCGGTCGACGAGGCGTTCCCGCCGATGTCGGTGACGGTCCGGCTGAACGACGAGATCGACATCTCACGCGGTGACCTGATCTGCCGGCCGAACAACGCGCCGGCAGTCGCCCAGGACATCGAGGCGATGGTCTGCTGGATGGACGAGACGGCCCCGCTGCGGATCGGCGGCAAGTACGCGATCAAGCACACCACCCGGACCGCCCGGACCGTGGTGCGCGGGCTGCAGTACAAGCTCGACGTGAACACGCTGCACCGCGACGAGGCCGCCGGCGAGCTGAAGCTCAACGAGATCGGCCGGGTCAAACTGCGGACCACGGTGCCGCTGCTGGCCGACGAGTACCGCCGGAACCGTACGACAGGTGGTTTCATCCTGATCGACGAGACCACCAACCGCACGGTCGGCGCCGGCATGATCATCGAGGCCCGCTAGCACGGTCAGCGGGGGCGGATCGTCGCCCAGACGACCTTGCCGGTCTCGGCCGGCACGGCACCCCACAGGGTGGCCGCCTCCTGAACCGTCCGTAGCCCGCGGCCCCGCTCGTCGAGTGGTAGGTCCGGGCGCGGGCGGGACGGCCGCATCACCCGGGGCAGGCGCGGGTTGCCGTCGGCCACCGTCAGGTGCAGGCCGGATCCGCGCCGGCTCACCACCACCCGGATCTCGGTGCCGGCATGCTCGACCGCGTTGGTCACCAGTTCGGACATCACCGCCCGGCTCCGGTGCAGCAGATGGACCAGGCCCCAGGACAGGCAGGCGTCGCTGACCAGGTTGCGGGCCGTGCACGGGGAGTCGGTCTCCGGCCGCAGGGTCGCGCTCAGCCGCTCGTCGCCGGGGATCCGCCCGGCCAGGGCCACTCTCGCCTGCCGGACCTTGGCGTAGACCGGCAGGTACCGCCCGGCGCACAGGCCCTGCATCCGATCGGCGAGTGGCTGATCCGGCGGTACACAGATGGCCAGGTGCACCGGCGGTTCCAGCCCGGCCGCGAGCTGCCGGGCTGTCATCCAGGTGGGGGTGCTCTCGCTGTGCGGGTCGGTCAGGCCGGTGAGGTCCACGATCAGGCCGTCGGGATGCTCGGTGAGGCACCGGCGCAGCGTGGTGGCGACGCTGAGCCGCAGTTGCTCGTCCCACGGCCCGCGGACGGTGAGGAGCGAGACGGCGGCGTTGTCGTCGGTGTCGACGCTGACGATGACCCCTCGCTCGGTGTCATCGTGAAGATACGGTGGGCTTACCCCCATGCGGTCACGATATCCGGCGCCCGACCGGTGAGCCTCTTCGCTCGCTCGTGTGGGTGATCAGGTGAAAGGCTGACGGTCACCCCCGGTTGAGGGTGACCGTCACCGATTCAGATCTTCGCCGCTCCAGGTCCGGCGGTCGCCACCCAGCTGGTGGGGGCGGTGAAACCCTTCTTGTCGTACGCGTCCGCGACGGCGGCAGCCGTCTCCTCGGCCCGATCGGTGTCGATCAGGGCCAGCACGCAGCCACCGAAACCACCACCGGTCATCCGGGCCCCGTGCGCGCCGGCGGCCAGCGCGGCCTGCACCGCGGTGTCGATCTGGTCGACGGTGATCTCGAAGTCGTCGCGCATCGAGTCGTGCGAGGCGGTCAGCAGCGGGCCGATCTCCCGGACCCGGCCCTCGCGCAGCAGCGCGACGGTGTCCAGCACCCGCTGGTTCTCGGTGATGATGTGCCGGGCCCGGCGGCGCAGCACGTCGTCACCGAGCTTTGCCAGCGCACCGGCCAGCTCGGCCACCGAGACGTCACGCAGTGCGGGCACCCCCAGCGCCTCGGCGGCGGCCTCACAGCTCTTGCGGCGGGCGCCGTACTCACCGTCGACGTGCTGGTGCGGCGCGTTGCTGTTGATCACCAGGATGGCCAGGCCCTGACCGGCCAGGTCGAACGGGATCTGCTCGATCGCGTAGCTGCGGCAGTCCAGGAACAGCGCGTGGCCCTCCCGGCAGCGGATCGAGGCGGACTGGTCGAGGATGCCGGTGGGCGCCCCGACGTAGACGTTCTCGGCCCGCTGGGCGATGGCCGGCCGCCGGTCCAGCGGCACGTCCAGGCCACCGAGGTCGATGAGCGCGGTGAGCACCGCCGACTCCAGGGCCGCCGACGAGGACAGCCCGGAACCGAGCGGGACGTCGGAGGCGAGGGCGATACGGGCCGGTGGAACCTCGAAGCCGGCGTCCTGCAGGGCCCAGACCACCCCGGCGACGTACGCACCCCAGCCGGTCACGTCACCCGGTTCGGTGACACCGAACGTGACCGGTTCGGGTGCCAGTGTCGAACACACCGACCACTTCCCGTCCGGCGCCGGGCCGGCCGCTGCGACGGTGCGCTGCGGCAGTGCGAACGGCAGCACGAAGCCGTCGTTGTAGTCGGTGTGCTCGCCGATCAGGTTGACCCGCCCGGGAGCAGCCCACAGTCCGGCCGGTTCGGTGCCGTACGCCTCGATGAACGCCGCCTGAGCAGCCGCGGAGATGCTCATGCTGTGCCTTTCTGGGCATGAGCTCCCGGCCCTTGCTTCGCTGCGGTGCAGTCGCTCATGCCACGTGCTTCCGGTAGAAGGTCCAAGCGTCACCGATCATGTCCTGCAGAGTGTTCTTCTGCGGGGTCCAGCCCAGCTCGCTGCGAGCCCGGTCGGAGGACGCGACGAGGGTGGCCGGGTCGCCGTCCCGCCGGGGTGCGATCTCGGTCGGGATCTCGGCGCCGGTGACCGCGCGGGCCGCCTCGACGACCTCCTTGTTGGAGAACCCGTTGCCGTTGCCCAGGTTGTAGATCCGGTGCTCGCCGGCGACCGCCGCGTCCAGCGCCAGCAGGTGGGCGCGGGCCAGGTCCTCGACGTGGATGTAGTCCCGCACGCAGGTGCCGTCGGCGGTGGGGTAGTCGTCGCCGAACAGGGCGAGTTTCTCCCGCTTGCCCGCGGCCACCTGGAGGGTGATCGGGATCAGGTGGGTCTCCGGGTCGTGCCGCTCACCGATCTCGTGCTCCCCGGTGATGTAGGCGCCGGCCACGTTGAAGTAGCGCAGCGACACCGCGGCGAGCCCGTGAGCGAACGTCTCGGAGGTCAGAGCCAGGTCGAAGGTCAGCTTGGTGGACCCGTACGTGCTGGTCGGGGCCTTGATCGCGGACTCGGTGATGGGCAGCTCGACGGGGTTGCCGTAGACCGCCGCGGTGGACGAGAAGATCACCCGGGGCACCTTCGCGGCGCGGATCGCGTCCAGCAGGGCCAGCGACTTCACCACGTTCTCGTGCCAGTAGAGCTCGGGCTTGGCCATCGACTCACCGGCCGCGATCAGCCCGGCGAAGTGCAGGACGGCGTCGAAGCCGGCCTCCGGGGTCAGCACCCGCCCGGCGTCGGCGATGTCCGCCTCGACGAAGGTGGCGTCGGGGGCGATGGCCTCCCGGAACCCGGTGCGCAGATTGTCCAAGACGACGACTTCGTGGCCGGCGTCGAGCAGGAGCCGGCTGGTCACGCTGCCGACGTAGCCGGCACCACCGGTGACGAGCAGTTTCACGACGAACGAACCTCTCTGGTGAAGGCGGCGAACCCGACCAGCCCGAGCGTACGCAGAGACTGATGCCCGAGTGAGTATCGCCCGCTATCACTCAAGAGTCAACAAGATCGAACATGTTCGACCATCCGGTCAGGCCGGGAACTGATCACCGCCGGTCAGGGCCAGGGACATCGAGGACTTCTGCAGGTTCAGCCGGCCGGTGAATCCGGTGAACTTCCGGCGCAGGGTGGGCTCGCCGTGGTCGGCCTTGTTCAGCCAGGAGGTCACCTCCGAGAGGAGATCGTCGCCGACCGCCGTGCGCAGGCAGTCGTCGGCGAGCGCGGTGGTCTCCTTCCGGCCGGCGGCCGTCGCGTCGCCGGGCCGGTAGCACACGATTCCCCAGACCTCGTCCGGTGAGCCGGGCTTGCCGGTCACCATCATCGACAGCGCCGGTTTCCCGCCGGCTGCCGGCACCTTCACCTCCCAGTGATCCCCGCCCAGATCGGCGGCGTCGACTTTCCACCGAGCCGTCCAGGCGACCTTGACGTCGGCGACGCGCAGGGCCGGTATGGCCGTCGCGGGGGTCACGGCGGTGCCGGCGCCGACCGGAGCCGGTGCGGCGCTCGATCCGGGCCCGGCGGCCGGGGCGCCGGAGCCCGGGGCGGCGGCGGGAACGGTGGTGGCGGCGCCACTCGGAGCGGGCGCTTCGGTGGACGGCCCGGCCTCACAGCCGGCCAGGGCGGTCACCGCGAGCAATATCGTCAGTGATCTATTTCTCATAACTCTGGGACGCTCCATCGACTACGCAAGGTATACGGTTCGATCATCTTACATATGGGCATAAGCCGATGTTTGTCGTCTGCGCGCGACGTCATCGAAGCCCGTCGGATCGTGTACACGGGGAGTTCGAGTTGAAAGCAGTGAGAGCGCTCGTCGCAGTGCTCGCCGCCATCCCGTTGGGGCTGATCCCGATCGCTCCCGCGCTGGCGGCCACCGCGCAGTGTCCAGCCTCGGGATGTGACGGCGCCTGGGTCTCGGACAGCAATTGCGGCACGGCGGCCGCGCAGACATATCCGATCGCGTCGATGCTGATCCAGCATCAGATGCAGCCCACGGCGCTGCCCGAGTGGATGATCTACAGCCCGCTCTGCGACACCTTCTGGGGCCAGATCGAGAACAGCTTCACGGGTTACAACGTCGGCGTTCAGATCTGGCGGCAACCGGAGTACGGCGGCCGCAACACCCTCGCGTACTTCGCGGTGGAGGACAAGGGCGGCCGATCCACCATCGAGACCCGGATGTACAGCGCGAAGAAGGGCTCGGTGAAGTTCTGCGTCAGCCACGACGCCGCCGATCCCGACCTGA
>DATMVU010000425.1:0-2564 GCA_035562875.1 Actinoplanes sp.
GAAGAACAGCCCGGCCCCGCCGGCGGCGGCCGTCGGCCCGGCCGTCGACGCCGGCGTGATCTCCACCGGTTTCGCGTCCCACCAGCGCTGGTAGAGGTCCATGGCGTCGCGGGCGCCGCGCAGCAGGCGCCCGGAGACCGGGGCGTTGACGACGAGCGGTTCACCGAGGGCCATCGCCGGGAGCGTGAAGGCTGGTACGAAGGTGTTACCCGGGTTCGCCGGTGGGGGTGGAGGCGGGCCGCCGGCCGCGTCCCGGATCCGGAACTCCAGCAGCTCACCCTCGTTGCGCGGCCACCGGACCATCCCCAGCACGCGGGTCTCGTCGGCGCCGGTCTCTGCTGCTACCCGTTCGAGCATCACTCGGTGATTATCCGGACTATGCGGACTTATGGGACGGTTTGTACCAGAAAGTCCCCCTTCAGTGGGCGGTCGACTGGCGTTCATCAACTACAGAGAGCATGTGCACGTGCTGACGTACCTCCGACTCACCGGCCTCGCCGGATCACTCCTGCTCGCCATCGCCGGATGGTATGGCGGAGCGGTAGCCCACGCCGACCTCTCCAGCACCCCGATGAGCATCGCCCGCGGCCCCTACGGCCCGGTCGTCCTCGGCGGCTGGCTGATCGGCACCGGACTCCAGGCGTGGGCCTGGTGGTCGGCCCGGGACCGGATCCCCTCGGTCCGCTGGTCCGTCGTCACCGCACTGCTGTGGATGCTCCCGTTCCTGTTCACCCCACCGATGGGCAGCCGCGACCTCTACTCCTACGCCTGCCAGGGCGAGATGTTCCTGCACGGCGTCGACCCCTACCTGCACGGCGTCGACGCCCTGCCGTGCAGCTGGCTGGAGACCGTGTCGACGATCTGGCGGGACACCCCCACCCCGTACGGCCCGCTCTCCATCCTGATCGCCGCCGCAGCCGTCACCATCGGCGGCGGCCTCACCGGCACCCTGATCGTCTTCCGCCTGGCCACCCTCGCCGGCCTGCTCGCCATCGCCGCCGGCCTGCCCGCCATCGCCCGCCGCTGCGGCATCCCCCCGCAGCGGGCGATCTGGCTGGCCCTGGCCGGGCCGCTCGTCGGCGCCCACATGCTCGCCGCCCCCCACAACGATGCGATCATGCTCGGGTTGGCGGTGCTCGCCCTTTCTCTTCTGGTACGGCTGGGCAACCATCCGTCGGCAGCGGTCGGTTCCGGGGCGCTGTCCGGAGCCGGGACATTGCCCGGCTCTGGGGCGCTGTCCGGCTCGGGCACGCTGTTCGGGTCCGGGAAGCTGTTCGTCTCGGGGGTGCTGCTCGGTTCCGGGGCGCTGCTCGGCCTCGCGGTCGCGGTCAAGGCCACCGCCGGGGTCCTCATCCCGTTCGCGGTCCTGATCACCGGCGTCGCGTTCCTGCGGTCGGCACTCCTGATCGGCACCGGATCCCTGCTCTCCTTCGGCGGCGTCACCATCGCCAGCGGCCTCGGCCTGGGCTGGATCCCGGCGATGCGCGTCGGCGACGGCCTGATCCAGTTCACCTCCCTGCCCACCGCGGTCGGGATGACCCTCACCTACACGGGCCGATTGTTCAGCCCCACCTTCGACGCCGTCCCCGCAGTCCGCAACGTGGCCCTGATCCTGCTGATCAGCACCCTGGTGTTCCTGTGGTTCCGGGCGTTCCGCGCGGACGACCGGCCCCGGGCCGCCCTGCACAACGCGGCCCTGTCCCTGGCCGCCTTCGTGGCCCTGGTCCCGGTCTTCCACGCCTGGTACCTGCTGTGGCCACTCACCCTGCTGGCCGCCACCACCCTGCGGACCAGGCTGGCGATGACACTGACGATCGCCGCCGCCTACCTGGTCCTACCGGACGGCGGGGGACTGTCCCGCTTCGTCAAGTTCCCCGGCGCCCCATTGGTGGTGATCGCCCTGATCGCCCTGCTGACCGTCGAACTGCGCCGCCGCCGACGCCGTTCAGCCGACCCCCTCGAACCTCCCACCGCCCTGCCCGCCAGTCCCTGATCCGGCCCAACGCCCGACTCCCTGCCTGGCGTTGCGCCCGGCTTTTCGCCCGACGCCGCGCCTGGCTTTTCGCCCGACGCCGCACCTGGCGTTGCGCCCGGCTTTTCGCTTGGCGCTGCACTGGCTCCTTGCCTGCTACCTACCGGAATCCTCGCCCGAATCCTTACCCGGCCCCGTGCTCTGGCTTCGTTCCTGGCACTGAGCCTGACTTCGTGCCTGTCGCTGTGCGCGGCCGTCTGCCTGACGGTGTGCGCGGTTTTGTGTCTGGCAGTGTGCGGCTTCGTGCTTGGCGCTGCGCGGGGTGTCGTGTGTGGTTCCGTGCCCGGTTTATCGAGTGGCCTCTTGCGCTTCTTCCCGGGTGGTGGCCGGGGTGGCGCTGCGCCGGAAGCCTGGGATGAGCACAGCCGCGACCGCGACGTGTGTCAGAGCGAGCACGACCTTGCTGCCGGTGCTCGCCTCCACCCCGAGGAACGGCACGAACGACACCGCCAGTACGAGGAGGGCCAGAACCGTCCAGGCGGTGAAGGCGTGCCGGGTGAACCGTTCCAGAATCGCGAGCCCCGCCCACCCG
>DATMVU010000426.1:0-4033 GCA_035562875.1 Actinoplanes sp.
CGCCCTGACGGAAGCCGGACAGGATCTCCGCCGCCACCTCCTCCGGAGTCCCCTCGGTTCGATGAGGTACGGCCGTCAGGGCACGTACCGGGTGGGAGCGCCGGACGCCCATGATCTTCAGGGCCTGGCGCTGGAGCGGACCGGGCGGCGTACGGTGGCGTTGTGGATCAGGAAGAACGCATCGCCCTCTTTTTGGATTACGAGAACCTGGCGATCGGGGCGCGGGAGCACCTCGGTGGCATGCGCTTCGATCTGCGGCCGGTCACCGACGCGCTCGCCGAGCGGGGGCGGGTGGTGGTGCGGCGGGCGTACGCGGACTGGTCGTACTTCGACGAGGACCGGCGGATGCTGACCCGGTCGCACGTCGAGCTGATCGACATCCCGCAGCGGATGGGCGCGTCCCGCAAGAACGCCGCCGACATCAAGATGGCGGTGGACGCGCTGGTGCTCGCGTTCGAGCGGGAGTTCGTCACCACCTTCGTGTTCTGCACCGGGGACAGCGACTTCACCCCGCTCGTGCACAAGCTGCGGGAACTCAACAAGCGGGTGATCGGGGTCGGGGTCGAGCGGAGCACCTCCGCCCTGCTGCCGCCGGCCTGCGACGAGTTCCTCTTCTACGACCGGCTGGAGGGAGTGGAGGCGCCGGCGACCCGGACCCGGCGGCCCAAGCCGGTCGAGACCGCACCGGAGCCCGAGACGCCTCCGGTCGCCGAGACGGTCGCCTCGCGTGACCTGGACTCGCTCGCCACTCTCGTCGCGCAGACCGTCGCCGGGCTGCAGCAGAGTTCCAGTGGTGGGGTCACCGCCTCGGTTCTCAAGCGCACCCTGCTGCGCAAGGATCCGACGTTCAACGAGGCCGACTTCGGGTTCCGGGCCTTCGGGGAGCTGCTGCGGCACCTGGCCGGGAAGTCGGTGATCGAGGTGGCCGACCCGGCTGCCAAGGGCGACCCCGAGGTCACCCTGCCCGAGCGCGGTGACCGGGAGACGGCTTTCGAACTGCTCGCCGCGACGGTGCAGCCGGGGCCGACAGCACTGTCGGGGTTGAAGAACCTGCTGCGCAAGGCGGCGCCCGGATTCAGTGAGAAGAAGCTCGGCTACCGCAGTTTCCTGCAGTTCTGCAAAGCCGCGGCGGCTGCCGGAGCGGTCGATCTGCGGTGGGACGAGGCTGCCGACGACTACCTGGTGAGCGCCCCGGGCGAAAATGTCGTACCCACGCCCTAGGTTCCGCCCATGAGCTTCACCTGGGCGGAACTGGAAAAACTGGCGCGGCGTTCAGCCTATGCGCGGATCACCGACGGCCTCCTCGCGCTGACCGAGCAGGAGCGGCTGGCGTTCGCGCCGGAGGTCGAGAAGGGGATCAAGGGCGTCCGCGGTGACGCCTGGTGGGACAACGGCAACGATCCGGCCGCCGGGTTCGCGCTCGCCGTGCTCGCCTGCATGCCGTCCGCACCGCGGGCCGCCGCCCTGCTCACCCGCCGCGACATGCGCGACCGGTGGAGCAGGGTGCCGGAGACCTTCTACCGGCGGATCGTCGAAGCCCGCGAGCCGGACTGGCTGCCCGACCTGGGGGTGCGGCTGGCGGCGAGACTGCCGGCGAAAGAGGTGTGGCGCGAGCAGTGGCGATTCGTCGCCTGGATGTTCGGCGGGTCCCCCGAGCTGGCGCCGCGCACCGAGGGGTTCGTCCGGGGCTGGCTGGCGGACATGCACGCCGACTACGGCAAGCGCGATCCGTTCGCCGTCAACCTGCGCTCCAGCCCCTTTCTCGACGTGTTACTGCCCGCGGTGTTCGAGATCGACGGCCTGGGCGGGGCCCTGACCGGCGGGCAGTGGGGCGGCGACGGCTGGGACTCGAAGCCGCCCTTCGCGCCGGCCGTCGCGGAGCTGGTCGCCGAGGGCCGGCTGGACCGGGCGGTGATCCTCGCCGCCACCCTGGACCGGTTGGTCCGCGGTGACCGCCCGGCCTGGCTCCGGCCGTTCGCGGAGCTGTACGACACCCTCGCGCCGGCCCTCGACGAGATGACCGCCGCGACCGGTGACCACGCCACCCTGGCCGCCGGGGCACCCTCACCGATCGCCGGGGCTGCACAGCGGGCGCTGCGGGCCGTGGACGAGGCGGGGCGGCTGGAGTTCGAAACCCTTCTGGAGGTGAGCGCCGCCGTCCTGCTGCGACCGGAGAAAGTGCTGGTCAAGGCTCAGTTGTCGTGGCTGGAGAAGGTGGCGCGACGGGACCCGGACCGGGCCGGGGAGGTGCTGGAGACGGTCGCCGTGGCGTTCGGGCATCCGGCCCTGGAGATGCAGGAGCGGGCGCTGACCCTGGTCGGGCGGCAGGTGGGCCGGGTGGATCCGGCAGTCGTGTCCCGGCTGTCCGACGCTGCGGTGGTGCTCTCCGGCGATCTGCGCACTCGCGCGGCCGAGCTGTTCGGCACGGCCCCGCCGGAGCCCGTCGAGCCGGAGATCCCGGCGCTGCTCCCGCCCGCACCGCCGGCCGCCATGCCGGGGCCGATCACGAGCGCGGCCGAGCTGGCCACCGAGATCGTCGCCGTGCTGCACGAGGAGACGTCGATCGGCTGGGAGCGGGTGATGGCCGCGCTGGTGGCGCTGCCCGGTGACGGGCTGGCCGAGGCGTTGCAACCGGTCCGTCAGCGCTACGCGGGTTCCCTGGTCGACCATCAGTGGAACGGGCGCTCGTCCCGGTCCGGGCAGCTCGGTGGGGCGATCCGGGCCCGGCTCGGCATCACCGCGCCGAACGGTAAGCGGATCCTGGACCGCAGCGCCGACTCGTCGGGCAACGGCCCGGCCGGGGTGTTGCTGCTGCGCCTGCGGGAGCTGGCCGACCGGATCGCCGCCGAGCCGGTCGCCGAGCTGATGGCCACCCCCACCCGGGTGGACGGGAGCCTGGACGCCGCGGTTCTGCTGGAGCGCCTGATCCGGGCGGAGGCCGCGGGCCGGGAGCCGTGGCCGGTGGACTTCCAGCAGGCGCTGCTGCGGGTGCCGCGCACCGTCGACGTGGCGGTGACGAAGCGGGCGGCCGACCTGACGTCAGCGTCCGGGGTGCGGTTCGCGGCGTGGCTGACGGAGGGCGGCCTGCCCGATCCGGTCAGCACCCGGAAGGTGCAGGGGAACCAGACCGGCCGCAATCCTTACGGGACCATGAACCAGTCGCATCGGCGGTTCGTGGCCGACCTGGTATCGGCGCGCTCGGCCGGTGAGCCGCTGCCGCTGGAGGAAGGGCTGGTCTGCCTCACCCGGCGACCGGTGATCGAGTGGTATTCCGGTGACTTCGCCGAGCCGGCCGACATCGCCGTCGCGGTTCTGCCGCACCACCGTGAGGTCATCGCCGCGTGGGCGCTGCCGACCCTGGCCACCGTGGCCGATCTGGACCAGAAGGGCGAGGGCCGGGCGCTGCCGATGATCGCCGAGTGCGCGGGGCCGGTCGGGCCGGCGACGGTGCTGGCGGTGACCTATGTGCTGGGTGCGCGCGACGAGGCCGACCGGCTGGCCGCCGTCGACGCGTTCCTGATCCTGGCCGCCGGTGACGAGGCATCCCGCACGGCCGGTGATACCCGGGCCACGGGAGACGCGAAGCCAGCCACCGATGACACGCAGCCGACCGTCGCAGACGCGAAGCAGGCCGCGGGAGGCAGCAGGCCACCCATCGGTGACACGAAGCCGGCCACGGGGGGCACCGCCGTCGCCGCGGATGACGCAGACCTCGGTGCGGGCGGCGCCGGCTTGGGCGCCGCCGCGAGTGGTGACTCGTTCGGGGCTCGCGTCGGGGTGGAGATCGGGGCCCTGTGCGCCTCGGGCATGCTGAAACTGACCAGGGTGCTGCCGGGACTCGCCGACGCGCACCACGCCGGAGCCTCGGTTGCGGTGTGGCAGACCCTCGCCGCGGCCCTGCCGGAGTTGCTGACGCTGGCCCCGCGTGGGCTGCCCGACCTGCTGGAGCTCGCCACCCTGGTGGCGACCCGCACCGGGGCCCGCGGTGACGTGCCGGGACTGGCGGAGGCTGCCGGGAGACCGGGATCGTCGC
>DATMVU010000427.1:0-7822 GCA_035562875.1 Actinoplanes sp.
GGTCGACCAGCCACTGCTGTCCGGTGGGTTCGGTCAGGACCCCGAGCGAGGCCCCGGCGAGCACCACGGCCAGGGCGGGCACCGGGCGGTCCCGGCGCAGCAGCAGCCCGGCGCCGATGATCACGGTGGCGACGGCGACCCCGGTGACGGCGGGTGCCGTTTCGGGGTCGCCGCGCAGCAGCGGCAGAACCGGCCAGTACAGGAGCTGACCCGCGACGAGCAGTACGGGAAGCATCCACCTGGCCATGGGCCAGAACTCTATCTACAGCGGCCCGGTGGGGAGTTCCCGCCTCAGCAGTTTGCCGGTGGGGTTGCGGGGCAGTTCGTCGACGAAGATCACGTCCCGGGGGACCTTGTAGCGGGCCAGGCTTGCCCGGACGAAGTCGCGGATCTCCTGCGGATCGCGGGCGGCGTCCTCGGACGGGACGATGAAGGCCCGCAAGCGGGTGCCGAAGTCGGCGTCGTCGACACCGATGACGGCGGCGTCCATCACGTCGTCACGTTCGGCGAGCAGGTTCTCCACCTCCTGCGGGTAGACGTTCTCACCACCCGAGATGATCATGTCGTCGTCGCGGCCGTCGATGTAGAGGAGCCCTTCGGCGTCGAAGTGGCCCTGGTCGCCGGTGGCCATGTAGCCGTCGATGACCTGCTTGTGCTGGCCGTCGGTGTAACCCTCGAACGGGATGCCGGTGCGGACGAAGACCCGGCCCGTACGTCCGGTCTGGACGATCTTCCGGTTCTCGTCGTCATAAAGTGCGACATGTACGGTCACGGGCGGCCTGCCTACCGTGCCGGGTGACTTCCGAAGCTCGGCCGGCTTGGCGACCGACGCCACCGCGACCTCGGTGGAACCGTAGACGTTGTAGAGAACGTCCCCGAACACGTCCTGGAACCGGGTGCTCAACTCGGGGGCGAGCGCCGACCCGGCCAGGAACACCGTCTTCAGCGACGACGTGTCGTACTTGGCGATCACCTCGGGGCCGAGCGCGAGGATCCGGTTGAGCATCGTCGGCACTGCGACCAGCATGTGCGCGCGGTGCTCGGCGATCGCCGCGAGAACCGCCTCGGCACCGAGCCGGCGCAGCAGCACCGCGTGGTTGGCCAGCGACAACCCGACGGTCCAGGCACCGAACCCGGTGCTGTGGAAGAGCGGTGAGGCGAACACCGCGGTGCCCTGCCGCGGGAAGTCGATCCGGTCCGCGATCAGGGCGCTGGCCAGCGGCGACACCTTGGTCCGGGGCGCGCCTTTGGGCAGGCCGGTGGTGCCGCTGGTGAGGATGATGAACCCGCCCGGCTTCTCCGGCAGCGGCAGCGGCACGGTGATCGGCTCGGCGGCGGTCAGCTCCTCGACGGTGAGCAGCCCGTCCGGCCGGGCATAGTCGTCGTCGGCCCAGCTCAGGTAGCGCGGGATGTCGTCCGGGACCGCGGTCACCACGTCGGCGAACTCGCTGTCGTACAGCAGGAACCGGACGTTCTCCCTGGTGATCACCTCGGCGAGCTGCGACTTGGCCAGGCCGGTGTTGAGCATGGCCAGGCGCAGGCCGGCGCGGGCGGTGCCGGTGATCGCCAGGGCCAGGCCGCGGTGGTCCCGGGCCAGCACGCCGATCACCGACTTCGGCGGCAGGTCCACTCTGCGCAGCGCGTGGGCGAGGGCGTTGGACCGTTCGAAGAACTCCCGGTACGTCCAGGTGCCCCGCTCGTCGGTGAGGGCCGGCGCGTTCGGGTTCTCGGTGGCCGCCTTCTCGGTGAGGGCGGCCTGCGGGCCGAGCCTGGCGTTGTTGCCGGCCGCCTTGAGCAGGCGGTCCGGGCGGAGCAGGTTGACGATGCCGATCTGGTGCATCCGCAGTACCGCGTGCAGATGTTCGAGGGTGCTCACGTGTCGGGCCTTCCCTATCGAGACCGCTGAAATGTCGGAGGCGCGTTTGCGACGACGGCGGCGGCGAGCTCCAGCGCGGTGGCGAGAGCCTTACCGGACGGCGTGACGCGATTGATCAGGCCCAGGTCGTACAGTCGGCGGGCCGGGAGCGGCTCTCCGGTGAGGGCCGTCTCCAGTGCGATGGCCCGGGGCAGGTGCACCCCGGCCACACTCTTCGCCCCGGGGAGGCCGAAGACGGCATCCTCCGCGGCGACGATCAGATCGGCGGCGAGCGCGAGTTCGCACCCACCGGCCAGGGCGGCTCCCTCGACCGCGGCGATCAGCGGCTTGGTGGTGACCGGGAGCCCGTCGTCGGTCACCGCGCTGAATGCGGTGTCCGTTCCGGTCAGCACCGCCACCCGGGCCCGGCCGTCGGCCTCGAAGTCGGCGATCGCCTTGGCCAGGGCAGCCGGGCGGTGTAATCGGAGGACGGTCACCGGGCCGTGCCACTCGACGGTCAGCGGGGGTTCGGGCGGTGGCGGGAGATCATGCGGGGCGGTGTCGGCGACGGCGAACGTGGTGCCGTCGACGTCGATCCGCCATCCGATGGGGTCGCCGTCGAGCCCGGGGCTGGTGAGCACGACGCGGTCGCCAGCCGGGGTCAGTGCGGTGATGATCGCCGGCCCCGGATCACCGGACCGCTCATAGGGCACCGTGAACGCCTCCACCACCGCCGGACCGGTCCACGAACTCAGCGACCGGCGCGCCGGCGGCCTCGGCAGACGCGGATCGGCGTCGATGTCCCGGAACTCCCGCACCGGCGGCCGGGCCGACAGGACCGTTGCCGCGTGTTTGGTCAGGTACCAGCCGAGGGCCGTGGCCAGCCCGGACGACTCCGGGTTCGCGCGCAGCAGCGGCACCAGGTTGGCGACCGCGTGACTGGAGTAATTGTTGCCCGGCCCACCCGCGAACGTCAGCCCGCCGGTCACGGTCAGGCGCGCCGGGTCGTCGAGGGGAAGACCCAGTTCCAGGGCGGCGATCTGTACGGCGGACGGAAAGCATGCATACAGGTCCACGTGGCCGACCTCGTCGATCGTGAGACCGCTGTGCCCGAGCACCGCGTCCCCGACCGCCTTGATCGCCGGCGACGACGCGAGATCGGCACGCTCGGTGACGAACCATTCCTCGGTCGCGTGTGCTCCGGCGTGCAGGAACACCCAGCGGTCCTGCGCGATGCCCGCCTCGGTCGCCGCGGCGGCACTGCACACGATGATGCCGGTACCCTGATTGACCTGGAGGTTCGCGGTGAGCAGCTTCGGGTAGGGCGCCGCGATCATCCGGTTCGCGGCCGACGGCGTGGCCAGGCTCTCCGGCGTCTGAGCGCGGGGCTGCCAGGCGTGTGGGTTACCCTCGGCGATCGTCGAGAAGCCCGACCAGAGGCGGGTGATCCGGTCCCGGTGCTCGTCCGGGGTCAGCCCGAGACGGCCACGCACGGCCGTCTCGATCAGGGCGTAGAGGTAGATCGGCGCGACCAGGCCGGCGGCGGTCTCCGGGTCGTTGTTGGCCTGATCATCCCTTCCCACGGTACGGGTGGGCCCGGTCCCGTCGGCCTGCACCGGCCAGTCCAGTGTCCGTCCGGCACGCTCGGCGGCGGCAGCCGTCGACGCGGCTTCGGCCCCGCCGATCAGTGCGATTCCGGCCCGGCCCGCGGCGATGCCGGCAGCCACCTCGTTGAGCAGCCGTAGCGAGCCGTCCCCGCCGAAGATCGTGGTCTGCACGGTGGTGTCCGGATGTGCGCCGACGGCTTCGGCGATCAGGGCCGCCCCGTCCGGGTACTGCCACGAGACGCTGGCGACGTACCCGCTGAGATCTGCCTGGTGAAGGATCTGCTCCGAGCCGGCGTCGACGGCGGCCAGGCGCAGGGCGCGGACCGCGAGGGACACCGGGTCTCCCCCGGCCGCCTCGTTCGAGTGCTCGGTGACCTGCCCGGCCCCGACGATCACCGGCGTCCAGGCGTCGATGTCGGTGCCGGTCCGCTCGAACCGGATCGGCGCCGGCTTCTCCCGCCGGCCCCGGGCCGCATCCTCCTCGCGGCCGGTCTCCCCCCGGCGGCCGGCGTTCCCGTTCTGCGGTGGTGACTGGGGGTTCGATGCGCGGCCTGAATCACCACGCCGGGATTCCGCGGCTGCCCGGCCGAGTGCGGCGAGGGACTTGCGCATCGCGTCGGCGAGGTTGCGGGCGACCATCGGGCCGAGCGGCCCGTCCGCGGAACCGCCCTCCACGCCGCCGTCGAACCGGATGACCGAGCCGTTCTCCGCCGGGGTGACGGACAGGAAGAAGCCGACGGTGATGCCCATCGGGGCGGTGCCCTCGAACCAGACGGCCCGGCCGGCGACCACGCCGGTGACCGTCCAGCGGACCTCGCTCGGCACGCCCATCAGCCGGATCCGCTGCCGGAACCGCACGTCCCCGGCGAACCCCACGGGCGGTTCACCGACCCAGCCGTCGTGCTGGAGCAGCCAGTCCGGCATCCGGGCCGGGTCCACCAGCAGCGCGAACACCTGATCGGCGCGCGCACCGGCCGGAACCGTCACGGTGCACGGGTGAGCGAGTTCGCGGGGCGGTTCGACGGCTGCCGGTGGCGGGCCCGGCTCCGGCCGCCGACGGCTCAACGCCGTGGCGGCGGCGGCACGCGCGAGGGCCAGTGCGGCGTGCAGTCGGGTGGGACGAGAACCGGGCATCGACGTTCCCCTAACAGTCTGACCTGACGGTAAAGGGGTGACCTGGGTCACGGCAAGTGCGGAACGATCGCTGAGAATTCGCTGGATGGACGAACTAACCGTCAAGTCGTACGGTAAAGCGGTGAAACGAACGCAGGCCCAGCGCAGCTGGACCACCCGGGCGAAGATCCTGGAGGCCACGCTGCAGTGCCTGGTCGAGCGCGGCTACGCCGAAACCACCACCGCCGAGGTGCTGGCCCGCGCCGACGTCCCCCGCGGCACCCTGCTGCACCACTTCCCCACCAAGGTCGACCTGCTCGTCGGCGCGGTGCAGTACGTCGCCGGCCGCCGCGTCGAAGCCCTCACCGCCGAACTCGCCGCGATCGGCCCCACCGCCGACCGCCTCGACGAACTGATCGACATCATCTGGCGGCACTTCTCCTCCCCACTGTTCTGGGCCGCCCTGGAGTTGTGGAACGCCGCCCGCACCGACACCGAACTCCGCACCGCCCTGATCCCGGTCGAGAAGGAGATCTTCGGAGTCCTCCACGACCGGGCCCGTGACCTGCTCAGCGAAAGCTCACCCGGTGATCCGCGGGTGCCCACAGTGGTCGAGTTCAGCTACGAGGTCCTGACCGGGCTCGCGATGACCGGCATAGTGAGCGGCGACCTCGGGCATCGCGAACTGCTGCTGCGCCGCTGGAAACGGGCCGCCGCGATCCTCCTCGGTCACCGCGACCCGGCCACCCTCGTCGAACGCGCACGCTCAAAGGAGAGTTGATGTACGCCACCCCCGAACGTCTCGCCCTCGCCGACTCGATGAAACAGTTCGTCACCCGGGAGATCCACCCGCACCTGGCCGGCTGGGAGCAGGCCGGCGAGATCCCCCGGGAGGTGCACACCAGGCTGGCGAAGGCCGGGCTGTACGGCATCGGGTTCGCCGAGGAACACGGCGGTGACGGCGGCGACAGTGTGGACATCGTGGTGTCCACCGAGGCGTTCCTGGAGGCCGGCGGCTCGTCCGGGGCGCACGCCTCGATCTTCACGCACGGCATCGCCCTGCCGCACATCATCGCCTCCGGGGACGCCGGACTGATCGACCGGTTCGTCCGCCCCACCCTGGCCGGGGAGAAGATCGGCGCCCTCGGCATCACCGAACCCGACGCCGGATCCGACGTCGGCTCGATCCGCACCACAGCGGTCCGGGACGGGAACTCGTACGTGGTGAACGGGTCCAAGATGTTCATCACCTCCGGTGTCCGGGCCGACTTCGTGACCACAGCGGTCCGCACCGGCGGCCCCGGCGCGGCGGGCATCAGCATGCTGGTCATCGAACGCGGCACCCCCGGGTTCACGGTGTCCCGCAAACTCGGCAAGATGGGCTGGCTCTGCTCCGACACCGCCGAGTTGTCGTTCGCCGACTGCCGGGTGCCCGCCGCGAACCTGGCCGGGCCGGAGAACTTCGGATTCGCCCTGATCGGGCAGGCGTTCGTCACCGAACGGATCATCGCGGCGGTGCACGCCTACTCGGTGGCACAGCGCAGCCTCGACCTGACCGTGGCGTACGCCCGCACCCGGGAGACCTTCGGGCGCCCGCTGATCAGCCGGCAGGTGGTCCGCCACAAACTGGTCCAGATGCGGCAGCGGATCGACACCGCCCGGCAGTACACCCGCTGGGTCGCCGCACAGCACGCCGCCGGCGACGGCATGATCGGTGAGGTCTGCCTGGCCAAGAATGCCGCCGTCGACGCCTGCAAGTACGTCGTCGACGAGGCGGTCCAACTGCACGGCGGCGCCGGCTACCTGCGGGAGTCCGAGGTGGAACGCAACTACCGGGACACCCGCATCCTCGGCATCGGCGGCGGCGCCACCGAGATCATGACCGACCTGGCCGCCAAGATGTTCGGCTACCAGTGATCCACCCCGGCCCACGCCAGCGGTGAGGAGATCCAGTGATCCAGTTCGAGCACCGGCCCGGGATCCTCGACCTGTCCTGGGGCCACCCCCGGCCCGCCCTGCTGCCGGTACGCGAGTGGGCGGCCGCGGCGGAGTGCCTGGACTGGCGGGCGCTGACCTACGGCGCGCCCGCCGGGCCGGACTCGCTGCTGGAGTCGCTGGGTGATCCGGATCGGACATTTGTCACGGGGGGAGCCTCGCACGGGCTCGCCCTGCTGACACAGGTCCTGACCTCACCCGGTGACATCGTGGTGGTCGACTCCCCCACCTACCACCTGGCCTTCCCGATCCTGCGGGACCGGGGCCTGCTCCTGCACCAGGCCCCGGTCACCGCACCCGCTCCGGCCCCACCAACCTCGCTCGACCCCGCCACCTCGCTCGACCCCGCCACCTGCCTCGACCCCGCCCTCCTCGCCCGATTCATCGTGAACATGCGCGCGAAGGGTGAACGGGTCTCGATGCTGTACCTGGTGCCCACCTTCGGGAACCCGACCGGGCGCAGCCTCCCCGGCGACCGGCGCCGTGAGCTGATCGACGTCGCCCGCCGGGAGGGGGTGACGATCGTCGAGGACGACACCTATCGGGAACTGGCCTACGACGGGGAGGCGCCACCGTCCCTGTGGGAACTGGCCGGAGGCGCCCCGGTGGTCCGATTGGGATCATTCGCCAAGACGGTGGCGCCGGGACTGCGCCTCGGCTGGATCAACGCGGAACCGGAGATCATTCAGCGCCTGACCGGACTCGGTTACGTGCACAGTGGCGGCGGCGTCAACCACACCACCGCCGTCACCATGGGGGCCTTCCGGGCCGGCGGTGGTTATCGACGGCACGTGGACCGGGTGCGGGCGGAATATCGTACCCAACGGAATGCCCTGGTCTCCGCCTTGCGAACCGAATTCACGGGGGTCGAGTCGCCGGCCGGCGGATGGTTCGTCTGGCTGCCGTTACCGGACCGGATGACCGCGGGCGAACTGCTGCCGATCGCCGAACGGCACGGTGTCTCGTTCGTGCCCGGGAACCGATTCTGGGCCGACGGTTCCGGCGGCCACGGCCGGATCCGGCTGAGCTTCTCGCACCTACCCGCCGACGACCTCCGCCGGGCCGCAGAACAACTGGCCAAGGCGGTCACCGCTCGACGCCACCCGCCCCTCTCCACGAGATGACGAAACTCGCGACCATCGCCGACGGTGCGAAATCGGCCGAGATTCCGGAGGAAGGGGTCGTCGCGAGCCAGGGGCTCAGGGGCCGTTCGGGGATGGGGCGGCCTGGATCAGGGCTTCGATCAGTTTGT
>DATMVU010000428.1:0-1765 GCA_035562875.1 Actinoplanes sp.
GCGGTGGCCCCGGCCACCCCTCCCCCAGGATCGGCGACCGGCCACTCACCCGAAGCCGTTCTTCCACAGTCCGTGCCGTCTCGTCGGCGCGCGGAACCCGCCGGCGGGTATTCACCGGCCGTCACTCAGCCGTGGTAGTTCAACGCGCGGCCGTTCAACGCTGCTGGGTGTCGCCTTCGCCGGTGTGCTGTTGTGCGAGGTCAACCGCCTTGTCGATGTGGCCCGAGTACTTCTCGCCGGTCCGCTGGTCGATCTGTTCGCCCAGCTTCTCCAGCCCGGCATCCACCTGCTCGTCGTGTTTGTCCAGGAAATCTTTGGCGTTGTCCAGGAAGCTCATGCGACGAGCATGCGCCACCCCGGCGCGCGCTCGCCATCACCGGTTCGGGTCGAACGCCGCAGGGCCGTGACCACCGCATTCAGCCCGGCCGGGCACGACACGAGGCTTCGCCGTGACCACCGGCAGGAGCCGAATCGGGCCTCACCGCGAGACCACCGGCAAGCCCGAAGCGGGCCTCGCCTGGTACCGCCGGCGGGCGCGGAGACTGTTCCGCCACGATCACCGGCGGACGCGGATACCTCCTCGCCGTGACCACCGCATTCGGCCCGGCGGTCGCGGGTCGGCCGGGAGTGTCGCCGGCCTCGCGGGTAGCCACGGGACCGATTGTCGTCCGTACTCCCACTAGGTTTTGGGAATGCGCCAGACCGTGACGAAACCGCTGGCGCCCTGGCACGCGATCAGGTCTTCGACGCCGCGGCAGGACGGGAGTGGTGCCGGAACGATCGCCCGCAGCCGGCCTGTCGCCTGATCGATAACGGCCGTCTGCCTGCTGTCGGCGCGGATCACCACCGTTCCGGCGAGCCGGCCCCGGCCGCGGGACTCGAGAACCCGGCCGGTGTTCGGGTCGACCCGGGCGATCCGGCCGTCGGGGCTGCCGGCCAGGGTTCCGCTCCAGGTGGTCCACTCGGCGCTGGTCCAGAGCTGTTCCCCGGTGTCCTGGTCGAAAGCGGTCACCCCGCCGTCACTGATCACGCAGACCCGGGTGCCGCAGCGGTTCACCCCGACCGGCGCCGTGACCTCTGCCGTCCAGCGCCGTTCCAAGGTGGGCAGTCGCAACGCGGTGATCTCCTCTGGACCGAAAACGATCGCCAGATCATCGGTCGCCGAGAAGATCGGCAACCCCTCGGCGATCACCCCGCCGGAGCCAGGACCGGAGCCGGTGCCGACGCCGGAGGTGTTCGGTTCCCGAATCGGCAGATCCTCGACGGTACGCACCACCTCGCCGCGGTCCCGCCCGTAGGCCACCGCCGTGCCGTCGTCGTAAAGGACCTGAACATGCTGTTCAGTGGCGGTGGCCCCGATCGGCACCCGGGTGACCTCGTGCCGCCAGCGGATCCGGCCGGCCGCCGGGTCGAGCAGACCCACCCGGCCGTCGGCGGTCCAGAGCAGCACCTCGCCGCCCGCTCCCAAACCACCCGACTCGTCGTCGTCCCGCCAGCGCGCCTGCCCGGTGGCCGGGTCGAGCAGGATCATCTGCGGACCGTAATTGATCGCCAGGTACGGCCCGGTCATCCGTAGTCGGGGCACCTCGCCCCCGGTGTCGAACCGCCGTTTCCACAATGGTTCGAAACCGGGCACCGGCCGGGCCTGCACCTCCACCCGGCTGTCTTCCCCGGCGTGCACGCTGTAGAGGACGGTGCCGTGCAGCATCCAGGTGAGGGCGGCGCCATCGGTGACCACCGACGGCCGCAGGATCCGGACCGGGTG
>DATMVU010000429.1:0-12147 GCA_035562875.1 Actinoplanes sp.
CCCCGTGCTTTAGCACGGGGAGATGTCAAAGCCGGAAGACCTGCTTGGGCAGGTGGTACGCCAGGTCGGCGATCGTCTCGGCGGCCTCGTCCAGCGGCAGGGTGCCCTGCGCGACCAGTTTCGCGAGGTATCCCGCGTCGACGCGGCGGGCCACGTCGTGCCGGGCCGGGATGGAGCAGAACGCCCGGGTGTCGTCGACGAAACCGGACGTGTTGTAGAAACCGGCCGTCTCGGTGACCGTCTCCCGGAACCGGCGCAGCCCCTCCGGACTGTCCAGGAACCACCAGGGTGCACCCAGGTAGAGCGACGGGTAGCCGCCGGCCAGCGGGGCGAGTTCCCGGCTGAACACGGTCTCGTCCAGGGTGTAGAGCACGATCCGCAGCCGGGGGTCGGTGCCGTGCGCGTCGAGCAGTGGGCGCAGCGCGTGCACGTAGTCGGTGGCGGACGGGATGTCACCGCCGGTGTCGCGACCGTGCCGTTCGTACAGCGCGGTGTTGTGGTTGCGGACCGACCCGGGGTGCAGTTGCATGACCAGGCCGTCGTCCAGGGACATCCGGGCGAACTCGGTCAGCAGGTGCCCGCGGAACACTTCGGCGTCGGCCGTGTCGGCACCGCCGCCGAGTGCCTTGCGATAGAGGACGGCGGCGTCGGCATCACTGAGGACCTGGGTGTTCGCGGTCAGGTGCCCGTGGTCGGAGCTGGTCGCGCCGGCTTCGATGAACGCCTGCCGGCGGCTGCGCAGGGCGGCCAGGAATCCGGAGTAGGTGCCGGTGTCGAGTCCGGTGAGGACGCCCAGTTCGGCGACCCGCCCGGCCCAGCCCGGCCACTCCGGGTCGACCAGGTTGTCCGGGCGGAACGTGGTGATCACCCGGCCGCCGGGCCCGCCCCAGCCGTCGGCGGCCAGTTTGGCGTGCGCGTGCAGTTCGTCGAGGGGGCTCTCGGTGGTGGCCAGCACCTCGATGTTGAACCTGGTGAACAGGGCGCGGGGCCGGTAGTCCGGCTCGCCGAGACGGGCGGACAGCTCGTCGTAGATCTCGTCGGCCGTACCGGCGGAGAGGGTCTTCGTGATGCCGAAAACGTCGGCGAGCACCTTCTCGGTCCAGAGCCGGGACGGGGTGCCGCGGAACAGTTTCCAGTTCTCCGCGAGCAGCCGCCAGATCGCCCGGCCGTCGGTCTCGACCGGCGAGCCGTCGACGCTCGGCACACCGAGCCGGGCCGGCGGGATGCCCTGGCTGGCCAGCATGCGGGTGACGTAATGGTCGGGGACCACGAACAGCCGGGCCGGGTCGGGGAACGGGACGTCGTCGGCGAGCAGCACCGGGTCGACGTGGCCGTGCGGGCTGATCAGGGGCAGGTCTCTCGCGTGGGTGTACAGCTCGCGCGCGATCTGCCGCTGGATCGGCTCGGCGGGGAGGAGATGGTTCTCGTCGGTCACCTGAAGTCCGTCCGGGTCGGCAAACGTTTGCAACAGATTAATGACTGGACTACGACGAAAGTCAATGCGTGACCTTACTTTGTCCAGGTTTGACACCACTGCGTGATCATCAGGCAACAGCGAGGACATAGAAGGGCGTTGACACCACCGCAACCGTTTGCATTAATGGCTGTCACCGAGAGACCCGGGTCACACTCCGGGTCGCTGTCAAGGAGGACACCGTGGCCGTGACGATCCGGGACGTCGCTCGAGCGTCCGGCGTACACATCTCCACGGTGTCGCGTACCTTCTCCGCCCCGCATCTGGTCAACCCCGAGACCCGGTCCCGGGTGCTGGCCACCGCGGAGCAGCTCGGTTACCGCCCGAACCGGGCGGCCCGGGCACTGATCACCGGACGTACCCACAACATCGGCCTGATCGTCGCCGACATCGCCAATCCGTTCTTCCCGCCTCTGATCAAGGCGGCCGAGACCCACGCCCGGCGGCGGGACTACCACGTCTTCGTCGCCGACACCGACGAGGATCCGATCGTCGAACTCGACCTGGTGCAGGCCCTGGCCAAGCAGGTCGACGGGATCCTGTTGTGCAGCCCCCGGATGACCGACGACCAGATCGAACAGCTGCGCCGCGAGGTGCCGCTGGTGGTCGTCAACCGCCTGATCACCGGCTTGCCCGCGGTGGTCATGGACGTGGGGCAGGGCGCCCGGGAAGCCGTACGTCACCTGCTCGCCCTCGGGCACCGCGACCTGGTCTACCTGGCCGGGCCGCGGGGCTCGTGGACCAACCGGGAGATCCGCCGGGCCGCGGGGGCCACCGCCCGCACGGCCGGCGCCGATCTGACCGTCCTCGGCCCGAACCAGCCGGTCGAGGAGACCGGCGCCGCGGCCGCCGAGGCGGTGCTCGCCAGCGGCGCCACCGCGGTGCTCGCCTACAACGACCTGATGGCGATCGGCCTGCTCCAGGCGTTGCAGGACCGCGGGGTGGACGTACCCGGGCAGGTGAGTGTCGTCGGTATAGACGACATCGCGTACAGCGGCCTGGTCCGGCCACGGCTGACCACCGTGGCCAACCCGACCGCGGCCGCCGGCCGAACCGCCGTCGACATGCTGCTCCAGCAGGGCGACGACGGGACGACCGGGCAGGTCACTCTCCGGACCGACTTGATCATTCGCAACTCCACCGGACCGGGGCCGTACGCCCCGGCCGTAGCGATCGACGCTGAGGTTGCCACAACCGTCAAGGAGTGACGAACCCCCATGACCGCATCCCGATTTCCCCGGCGCCGCCTGCTCAGCGGCCTCGTCGCCGGCATGCTCGCCCTCCCTCTGGCCCTCGGCGGCTGTGGTGGCGACGACGCCAAGGACGACGGCAAGGTCGAACTGAGCTTCTTCTGGTGGGGCGCCGAAGCGCGCGCCCAGCTCACCGAGCAGGCTCTCGCCCTGTACACGGCCAAGCACCCGGACGTCACGTTCAAGAAGACGTGGCAGGCCAACCAGGGCTACTTCGACAAGCTGGCCACGCTGACGGCCGGCAACGACGCCCCGGACATCTTCCAGATCGACGACAACTACCTGGCCGAGTACGCCACCCGCAACGTCACGCTGGACCTGGCCGAGTACCAGAAGTCCGGCAAGCTGGACACCACCAAGTTCCCGAAGGGCCTGCTCGACTACGGCACCGTCGAGGGCAAGCTGGCCGGCCTGCCGTTCGGCGAGAACACCCAGGGCCTGGTCTACAACCAGACCAAGCTGGAGGCCGCCAAGGTCGCGCTGCCGAAGACCGGGCAGACCTGGGAGGAGCACATCGCCTGGGCCAAGGACGCCACCGCCAAGACCGGCGTCCCCGGCACCATGGACCCGAGCGCCGACTACAAGGCGTTCTGGGTGTGGCTGCGGCAGACCGGCAAGGAGATGTACAACGGCAAGGAGCTCGGCTTCACCCAGGCCGACGTGCAGGCGTGGTTCGAGCTGTGGAAGGGTGCCCGGGACGCCAAGGCCACCCCGACCGCCGACGTGATCCACGAGGGCAACGCCACCGACGTCAGCAAGCAGCTGGTCGTCACCGGCAAGGCGCTCACCTCCTGGGTGTGGGCCAACCAGATGCCCGAGCTGCAGAAGAACACCAAGGATCAGCTCAGCGTGGTCGCCTACCCGGGTGACGCGTCCAAGCAGTGGCCGCGCGCCTCGATGTACTTCTCGGTCTTCCGCGGCAGCGAGCACAAGGACGTCGCCGCTGACGTGCTCAACTTCCTGGCCAACGACCCGGAGGTCGGCAAGATCCTGGGCACCGACCGGGGCCTGCCGTCCAACAGCGACATCCGGGCCGCCGTCGCCGCCTCCACCGACAACCCGTCGATGAAGCAGACCATCGAGGTCGTCGGCGAGCTGGCGAAGAACTTCGGCCCGGCACCCACCGTGCCGCCGGCCGGCCACAGCACCGTCCGCTCCGAGCTGATCAAGGCCGCGGAGGAGGCGCAGTACGGCCGTGCCACCCCGGCACAGGCCGCTGAGAAGTTCTTCGCCGCGGCCCAGGCCGCGATCAAGAAGTGAGTTCTGCTCCGATGGCTACCACCACGGCCCGGCCCTCGCCGACCGCGCCGACGACCGGTCCCGCCGCCTCCCAGCGGCGGGGCCGGCCCGCGCGGCGTAAGACGGACGGCGTCGCCGGATACGTCTTCCTCTCCCCCTGGCTCCTCGGGCTGCTGACCGTCACCGCAGTCCCGATGCTGATGTCGCTCTACCTCAGCTTCACCAACTACGACGTCCTCTCCGACTGGGAGTCGATGGAGTGGGTGGGGCTGGACAACTACCGCACGATGTTCACCGAGGACCCGTCGTTCTGGCACGCGGTCCGCACCACACTGGTGTTCGCGCTGGTCGCGACCCCGCTCAAGCTGGCTGCCGCGCTCGGCGTGGCGGTCCTGCTGAACCGCTCGTTCAAGGCGGCCGGCCTGTTCCGCGGCCTGTTCTACCTGCCGTCGCTGCTCGGCGGCAGTGTGGCCCTGGCCATCGTCTGGGTCAACATGTTCAACCGGGACGGCGCGTTCAACTCGTTCCTGAGCTGGTTCGGCATCGAGGGCAAGGCCTGGGTCAACGACCCCGACTACGCGCTCGGCACGCTGATCCTGCTGGCGGTCTGGCAGTTCGGCGCCCCGATGGTGATCTTCCTGGCCGGTCTGAAGCAGGTGCCGACCGAGTTGTACGAGGCGGCGTCGGTGGACGGCGCCAGCCCGTTCCGCAAGTTCGTCAGCATCACCCTGCCGATGCTGTCCCCGGTCATCTTCTTCAACCTGGTGCTCGAGACGATCAACGGCTTCCAGGGCTTCACCTCCGCCTTCGTGCTCAGCAACGGCACCGGCGGCCCGGTCGACTCGACCCTCATGTACACCCTGCACCTCTACATCAAGGGCTGGAACGAATACCAGATGGGCTACGCCTCGGCGATGGCCTGGGTGTTCCTGCTGGCCATCGGCCTGGTCACCGCCGTCGTCTTCCGGACCGGCAAGTTCTGGGTGCACTACTCGGACGGAGAAGACTGATGACAGTCCAGCGCCTGGCCCGGCCGCTCACGCTGGTCCTGCTCTCGGCGGTGGTGCTCTACCCGCTGGTGTGGATGCTCGGCAGTTCGTTCAAAGGCCCGCAGGAGGTCCTGAACAACATGTCGATCCTGCCCCGGGAGTGGACACCGGGGAACTACTCGGCGGGCTGGACCAACTTCGACGTCAGCTTCGGGCGGTTCTTCGTCAACAGCGCGCTCGTCGCCGGCCTCACCGTGGTCGCCAACTGTGTGTCCTGTCTGCTCGCCGCGTACGCGTTCGCCCGCCTGAAGTTCAAGCTGCGCGGCTTCTGGTTCGCCATCATGATCGGCACCCTGCTGCTGCCCGGTCACGTGCTGATCGTGCCCCAGTTCGTCATGTTCAAGACGTTCGGCTGGGTCGGCGGCGACTGGCCGTACGCTCCGCTGATCGTCCCGCAACTGCTGGCCACCGAGGCGTTCTTCGTCTTCCTGATGGTCCAGTTCATGCGGGGTGTCCCCCGGGACCTGGACGAGGCCGCCACCATCGACGGCTGCACCCCGTACGGCGTGTTCCGGCACGTGATCCTGCCGCTGTCCCGCCCGGCCCTGGTCTCCACCGCGATCTTCTCGTTCATCTGGACCTGGAACGACTTCTTCCGGCAGCTCGTCTACCTGTCCGACCTGGAGAAGTACACCGCCCCGGTGGCGCTGACCCTGTTCATCGACTCCAGCGGGCAGTCCTCGGTGGGGCCGATGTTCGCCATGTCCGTACTGTCGCTGGCCCCGGTCTTCCTGTTCTTCGTGGCCTTCCAGCGGATGCTCGTCGAGGGCATCAACACGTCGGGCCTGAAGGGATGACCCGCCCGGTGGCGTTGCAGTGGCCGGCCGACGAGGAACCCGACCAGCGGCCGGACTGGCGGGAACGGTTCGCGCTCGGTGCCGACCTGGCCCTGATCGGGGTGCTGGTCACGATCTTCGGACTGCCGCTGCTGACGCTGCCGGCCGCGCTGGCCGCCGGGTCCGTCGCGGTCCGGCAGCGCTACCGGACCGGGCGGCTGCCGGGCTTCCGGCCGATGCTGCGCCGGTACGGGCGGGCCGTCCTGCCCGGCACGCCGTTCACGGGGGCGGCCGTGCTGCTGGCGGCCGACCTGACCGCGCTGAGCCGCGGCTGGGTGCCCGGCGGCACCCCGGTCCTGATACTGACCGCCGGTGTCGCCACCTGGCTGGCCGGGTTCGCCACCCTGCTGCTGGTGGCGATCGGCCGGGAGCAGGCGGCCCCGCTGAACTGGGCCTGGACGCAGGCGACCGGCCGGCCCTGGTCGGCGCTGGCGCCCGCCCTGGCCGGGGTCCTCGCGTTCTTCCTGGCCCTGTCCGTACCCGCGACGATTCCGCTGGTCATCGGCTTCCAGCTGTTCGCCGCGCACGTGATCAGCGACCGCCTGGCCCCTTGACCCTTCGCACCAGCCACGAGACGGCGAGCGCCAGCAGCACCGACAGTTCGGCGGCGATCACCACGGCCACCACGACAGCGATCAGATCCAGGTCGAACATCGGCGGGTCACCGGGCCGGACCGCACCGGACGCCAACACCTGATCCGGCACGTCCAGGGACTCCACATCCCCGGCCGCCCCGTGATCGTCGCCGGACAGCAGCACCGTCCCCGGGCCCAACTCGATCAGGCTCGCCGCCCGGATCGTGTCCTGGCCGGTCAAGTCCTCCTGGCTGGACTGGTCGGCGAAGAAGGTCGGCCGCGCGTACGCGGCCGGGGTGTACTCGACGGCCACCGGATTGCCCGACGGCCACCAGCCCAGCACCCGCAGCGCGTAGATCCCGTCCCGGCTCCACGACCGGCCGGTCGGTGCACCGTCCGCAACCGCCACCTCGGTCACCGTCCACCGCACCGGGTACTCGCCGCAGTCACACTCCGAACCCGTCACCACCAGCAGGTTCGCCCCGTCACGCGACCACGCCCCCTTACCGGCCAGCCGGGCACCGGACGGCAGCGGCACGTCCACACCGGTGCCGTCGGCGAGCGTGATCACCCGTACCGCCGCGCCGTTCTGCACCGCCAGACGCGAACCGTCCGGGGCGAACGCCACACTCCAGCCCGCCAGGGCGGCGGGGGCACGCAGGACGGCGATCTCCCGGTTGGCGCCGGTCGCGGCCTCCACCAGCAGCAGCCGTACGTCCGGAGCAAGGCCGTCGTGGTCGGTCCACCGGCCCACCAGAACCGCCACCGACCGGCCGTCCGGGGACCACGCCTGCGGCGCCGGCTCGTCGGCCTCCTCCTCGGAGACGCCCTGATAGTCGACCACCCGCCCGGTCGCCAGGTCGGCGATGCCCTCCTCGGCGGCCAGCAGCGAACCGTCCGGGGACAGCACCGTGCCCATCCCGGCCGCGCCGTACAGCTCGGCCAGCCGGTAGTCGTCGCCGGACCGCCCCACCAGCCCGGCCAGCCAGCCCGACTCGTCCGGGAACCAGGTGTTCGACGTGTACAGCACCGACGCCGCCCCGATCGGCGACTCCAGCGCGTCCGCCGTCCACAACGACGGGGCACCCACATCGGCCGGCACCGAACCGGCACCCTGCGACCGCGGGACCCCGTCCCCGCCGGCCGGTGACCACTCGGCCACGCTCAGCCCGCCGCAGCAGGCCACCAGCACGGTCAGCACGGTGGCCAGCGCTGTCACCTCGGCCAGCCGGCCCGCCCAGCGCGGCAGCACACCCGCCTTCATCAGCGCTTACCGAGAAGACCCGACGTGGAGGCCACCCGGGTGCCGTCCGGGGACAGCACCTCCTCCAGGCCGGCGGCGCCGCCACCGTTCTCCGACACCCGGTAGACGTCGGAGCCGCTGCCGACCAGCCCCGGATACGGGCCGGAGTCGGAGAACCACACGTTCGACGAGTAGAGCACCGAAGCCGCACCGATCGGCGCCTGATCCTGCAGTGGTGTCCGTAGCGCCGGCGCACCGGCCACCGCCGGAAGCGTCGCGGGGCCCTGCACCGGCGGCTGTTCCGGGCCGGCCGCCGGTGACCAGGTGATCAGCAGCGGTATCGAGAACCAGGAGATCGTCGCGGTGGACAGCGCCAGAAGCACCGCTGTCCCGGCCGTCCACCTCGCCCAGACGGGCAACCGCCCAGCCTTCACGTTCTCCCCCGGTCTCCCGCGCCCTGCACCACGGCCCCACACCCCGTCGTCGTGCGGCCGCCGTCGTGCGGCTCCGGGGATAGGTGATCATGTAAATATGCTCGGGTGGAAATCCGAGAAGCGACTGTCGCCGATATCACCGGCATTGTGGACATCGGCCGGGCGACCTGGCCGGAGACGTACCGGTTCGCCGGACCGGACTACATCGCGCACGGCCTGGCCACCTGGTGGTCGCCCGAGGCGGTGGCGCGCAGCCTCGGCACCACGACGGTTCTGGTCGCCACCGGCGACGACGGGCTGATCGCCACCGGCAACATCGATCTGCGGGGCGAGGTCCCGATCATCTGGAAGCTGTACGTCCGGCCGGGTGCCCAGTCCGCCGGAGTCGGGTCGGCACTGATCCGGGCCCTGCTGGCGCTCGCCCCGGACCGGCCGGTACGACTCGAACACCTGGACGGCAACGTGCGGGCCGCCTGCTTCTACGCCGGCCACGGCTTCACCCTGCTGCACCGGCGACCCGCCGGGCAGCCGGGCTGGCCCGACTCGATCTGGCTGGAACGCCGCCCCTGAGCCCTGCTTCAACGCTGCCGGCACGGCTTCTACGCGGCCCGGCGGTGCTTCTACGCGCCGCGGCGGTGTTCGAAGATCAGGTACGTCTCGGTGGCGGAGATCAGGCCGGTGCCGCTCAGGCGTTCGGTGATCACCGCGCGCAGGTCGTCGACGTCGGCACAGGCGACGTGCAGTAGGAAGTCGTACGATCCGGAGATGAAGTAGACGTCGCGGACCGCGGGGATCCCGGCCAGGGATTCAGCGAACCGGCCGATCGCCTCGCGGGCGTCCGGCCGGATCCGCACCGCGATCATCGCCTCGATCGGGCGGCCGATCCACACCGGGTCCACGTCGGCGTGGAAACCGCGGACCGCCCCGATCTCCCGCAGCCGCCGGATCCTGGTCAGGCAGGTGGACGGTGCGATGCCCACCCGGTCGGCGAGAGCGTTGTTCGGCATCCGCCCGTCGGCTTGGAGGAGACTCAGCAACTCCAGGTCGACATGATCCAAACCTCGAACATCCTTCGGTACGCCCGTCACAGCACGCCATCATCCAGCAGTAGATGCGCCAGCGGCGTTACGAACAGAATCTTCTTCGTTCGGCTTGCCGGGGTACTGCACATCGTTTCACTCTATCGACAGGACCGGCAGAAGGAGTCCTCATGCACATCGGTGTGCCAGCAGAGGTCAAGAACCACGAGTACCGGGTGGCGATCACCCCGGCCGGTGTGGTCGAAGCGGTACGGCACGGCCACCAGGTGTCGGTGCAGTCCGGAGCGGGCATCGGATCCTCGATCACCGACGACGACTTCGCCCGGGCGGGCGCCCGCATCCTCCCCGACGCGGACTCGGTATGGGGTGCCGCCGACATGATCCTCAAGGTGAAGGAACCGATCGCGAGCGAATACCACCGCCTCCGCGAAGGTCAGGTCCTCTTCACCTATCTGCACCTGGCCGCCGACGCGGACGGCACCAAGGCCCTGCTCAACAGCCGGACCACGGCGATCGCGTACGAGACGGTGCAACTCGCGGACGGCTCCCTGCCACTGCTCGCCCCGATGTCCGAGGTCGCCGGGCGGCTCGCGCCCCAGGTCGGCGCCTACAGTCTGATGCGGAACAGCGGCGGCCGCGGTGTGCTCCCCGGCGGTGTCCCCGGTGTCGCCCCCGCGAACATCACGATCATCGGCGGCGGCGTGTCCGGCGTGAACGCGGCGACCATCGCCCTGGGCCTCGGCGCCGACGTGACAGTCCTCGACCTGAGCATCCCCCGGCTCCGGCAGATCGACGAACGTTTCGACGGCCGGGTCAAGACACTGGTCTCCAACTCGTACACCATCGACCAGTCGGTGACCGCCGCCGACATGGTGATCGGTGCGGTACTGGTCCCCGGCGCCAAGGCCCCCACCCTGGTCAGCAACGACCTGGTGAAACGGATGAAACCCGGCTCGGTCCTGGTGGACATCGCCATCGACCAGGGCGGCTGCTTCGAGGACTCCCGCCCCACCACCCACGAGAACCCGGTCTACCAGGTCCACGAGTCGGTGTTCTACTGCGTGGCCAACATGCCCGGCGCAGTCCCCAACACGTCGACATACGCACTGACGAACGCCACCCTGCCGTACGCCCTGCGCCTGGCCGACCTGGGCTGGCGCGACGCACTCACGGCCGACCCGGCCCTGGCCCTGGGCCTGAACGCCCACCAGGGCACCCTGACGAACGATCTGGTCGGCACAGCCCTGGGCCTCCCCACCGAACGAATCACCACCGTCCTGACCGCCTGATCCCAGCCCCTCCCCCACCCGTGGATCCCCGGCCACCACACCCGTTCATCGCTGGGCTCACTCCCGGAGCCCAGCCCCGATTCACCACACCGGGCCCGCAGGCGGCTCGCGTGGTGAAAAAGGGCGGAGTGGGGCTGTGGCCTCGCTGATCCGGGGGCGACGCCGGGTGAGCCTCTGCGACCGTTCGGTGGATCGCGGGCGTGGTGGGCCGGGAGGGACGCATTCGGCCCGGCGGACGCTCGGCGGCCTGGAGGGGACGCGGACCTCGCGGTGGCACACGGGAGGTGTGGTTCGGCGGAGGAGCCGTGTGGCGTACCCGCGGAGGGGTTGAATGAATCGCCGGCCGGGCGGCGCGCGGCGACCTGGAGTGGCGGGTCAGGCCGCGGTGTGCAGGGCCCGCTCGTGCTCGAGGCTGAGGATCGTCGCGGGACGCTGATCGGGGCGGCGGGTGTCGACCAGCTCGATGACGTCGTCGGGGAGGATGCGCGGGGGCAGAATGCCGAAGCGCTCGGTGCGCAGTCGCGCGGCGGTGGAGACAGCCTCGGCGGAGACAACCCCTGTGGTGCCGGATCCTTCAGCCATGACCTGATGATGCGCCTGGTGAGACCGCCTGCGCTACCCCTGTTCGCGAGATGGCGAGACGCCCCGGCCGCCTGAACACGGGCGGACCGGGGCGTCTGTTGATCACGGGGTCACGGTGCGGCGGTGGGTCACGCCGCGACCCGGGCGTTCAAAACGGTCAAGGACATCACCGAGGCGTTCAGAACGGCCGGAAACGCGATCCAGGTGTTCGGGACGGTCAGAAGGCGGCCAGGACGGAGCCCTGGTACTTGTCCTCGATGAACTTCTTCACCTCGGCCGAGTGTAGGAGCTTCTCCAGCTTGACGATCTTCTCGTTGGCCTCGTCGCCGGCGCGGACGACGACCAGGTTGGCGTACGGGTTGTCGTCGCCGGTCTCCAGGGCGAGCGAGTCGGTGGCCGGCTTGAGACCGGTTTCGATCGCGTAGTTGCCGTTGATCACCGAGATCGCGGTGTCCTCGAGGCTGCGCGGGAGCTGAGCCGCTTCCAGAGCCTTGAACTGCAGGTTCTTCGGGTTGGCGGTGATGTCCTTCTCGGTCGCCTTGACGCCGACGCCGTCCTTGAGGGTGATCAGGCCGTTCTTGGCGAGCAGGTTGAGGGAGCGGCCCGAGTTCGACGGGTCGTTCGGGATGGCGACGACGCCACCGTTCGGGACGTCGGCGAGCGCCTTGACCGTCTTGGAGTAGACGCCGAGCGGCTCGATGTGCACCGGCTTGAGCGCGGTGAACTTGTAGCCCTTGGCGGTGACCTCCTCCTCCAGGTACGGGATGTGCTGGAAGTAGTTGGCGTCCAGCTGCTTCTCGCTGAGGGCCACGTTCGGCTGGATGTAGTCGTTGAACTCGACGATCTCGATCTTCAGGCCCTCGGCGGCGGCCAGGTTGTCGGCCACGTACTTCAGGATCTCACCGTGCGGGACGGGGCTGACTCCGACCTTGAGGGTGTCGGTCGACGTCGATTCCGCGGCGTCGTCGCCGGAGGAGCCGCAGGCGGCCAGGCCCAGGGTGAGGGTGGCGGCTGCGAGTACGGCGGCAAGGGAACGGCGGCGCATGACGTACCTTTCATTTCGATCGGACTAAGAGGAATTCGGACGAACCTCGGCCGGGTCCCGGCCGAGTGGATCAGCGGTGCGACAGCCTGCG
>DATMVU010000430.1:0-15664 GCA_035562875.1 Actinoplanes sp.
TCGGCAGGGCGGCGCACTGGGCGGTCGCCGCGGAGTACGACACCAGCAGCGGCACGTCGTACATCGACGTCATCAGCAGTGAGGTGACGACCAGCAGGAAACCGGCGGCCGCACCCACGATGAGCACCCACAGCCGCCGTGTCCCGTCCATGTCAGGGAATCTACCGACCGGATCCGGGGCGGTCGTCCCTCCCGGGAGCCACCCGAACCCCTACCACGGGACTACCCGCACCGGTCCCGTGGAGGGACGACCGGCCCGGCACCTCCGGCCGACACTTCCCGGCATGGATCCCTACCTGGTGCTGGGGCCTCTCGTCCTGATCGAGGGGCCGGCCGCGACGATCACCGCGGGTTCCCTGGTCGGGGCGGGCGCGGCGGCGTTCTGGCCGGTCTGGGGCATCGTGGTCGCGGCCGAGGCCTTGGGCGACAGCGCGCTCTACCTGGCCGGCCGGCACCTTCCCCACCGGTCCTCCACTCCGCCCGCCGGGTCGCTTCCCCGTCCGGCCTCCACCTCGGCCGGCGGGGTGCTTCCGCCTCGGGGCTCCGAGGCGGTGTCGCGATCCTGGCTGACGCGGCTGGTCGACCGGCCGGCCGTGACCGCTGTCGTCGACCGGCTCACCGGGATGCCACTGCACCGGCTCGTCATCACCGCGAAGGTCGTCGACGTCTTCGCCCTCCCGGCGTTCGTCGCGGCGGGAGCGGCCCGGATCCCGTACCGCCGGTTCCTCGCCTGGATCGTGGCGACCGCCGCCGTACGAGCCCTGGTGTTGATCGGTCTCGGGGTCCTGATCGGCGACCGCCTGGCCGGCCTGCTGGCGCTGCCCGGCGGAGTCCTGCTGCTCACCGCCGCCGTGGCGGGCCCGGTCCTGACCGTCCATCTCGTCCTGAAACGCCACCTCCGCAGGAAGGGAACACTCCCATGCGCATCCTCATCGGCGCCGACACCTACGCTCCCCATGTCAACGGCGCGTCCTATTTCGCCCAGCACCTGGCCGGGGCGCTGACCGCCCGGCACGAGGTGCACGTCGCCGCCCCGTCGGACCGGTTCCGCAGCCACACCGTCCGGACCCCGGCCGGCGTGATCGAACACCGGGTCCGCTCCCTGCCGATCCCCGGCCATCCGGGTTTCCGCTTCTGCCCGCCGTGGGGCCCGCGTCCATCCCCCGCTCAGAGCCCTTCTCCCGCCCAGAGCCCTTCTCCCGCCCACGGCCGTTCCCCTGGTTCTGGCCCTCGGCCGGGCAGCCGGACCGGGTGGAGCCTGCGGGACGAAGCGGCCCGAATCCTGGACGAGGTACGGCCGGACGTGGTGCACGTGCAGAGTCATTTCCCGCTGTGCCGTGCCCTGATCGAGGCGGCCCGGGAGCGTGGCCTGTTCGTCGTCGCCACCAACCACTTCATGCCGGAGAACCTGCTCCACTATCTGCCGATCGGCCGGGCCGGACGGGCGAGCGTGCACGACTGGGCCTGGCGGCAGGCGGCCGAGGTGTTCGCCGCCGCCGACATCGTGACCGCTCCCACCCCGTATGCCGCCACACTGGCCACCGTCTCCGGCATCACCGGCCCGGTGCTGCCCATCTCGTGCGGCATCGATCTGGCCAGGTTCCGGACCGCGGCCCCGAGCGCCGATTTCCGGCGGGCCTTCGGCCTCTCCGCCAAACCCGTCATCACGTACGTCGGGCGCCTGGACGCCGAGAAACATGTTGACGTGTTGATCCACTCATTCGCATTGATTCAACAGTCGACTGGTGCGAAGTTGCTGCTCGTCGGCAAGGGTGCCGAACAGCAGGCGCTGTCCGATCTGGCCGCCGACCTGGGCGTGGCCGACCACGTGGTGTTCACCGGTTTCCTGCCCGACGAGGATCTGCCGTCCGCATACGCCGCGACAACGGTCTTCGTGAACGCCGGAACCGCCGAACTGCAGAGCCTGGTCACCCTGGAGGCGATGGCCAGCGGCCGCCCGGTGATCGGCGCCGACGCCGCAGCCCTGCCGCACCTGGTGATCAACGACGAGACCGGCTACCTGTTCCCGCCCGGCGACGTGACCGCCTTGGCCGGCCACCTCCGCACCGTCCTCGACAACCCGGTCCACGCGGCAGCCTTGGGCCGCCGGGCCCGCGAGGTGGCCGAACAGCACGACGTGACCCGCACGGTGGCCGCCTTCGAACAGCTCTACACGATCCGCCACCCGGCCGCCGAATCCATCGCGGCCTGAACCCGGCCATCATCGAACGTGACCGGCGGGGTGAGGCGGTGACCCTTCAACGGGCGCGGGGAACGGCCGGTACCCGGACCGGCGGGGTGGGTCGCTGGTATCGCGGTGTCTTCCTGAGCCTCGCGGTGGCCACGGCGGCGGGGACGTCTCTGCTCGTCGTCGGCGATGTCGACCCGATGGATGAGATGCTCAGCGACTCGGTGCAGACGGTTCCGGGGGACGTTCTGCTGGCGGTCGCGGCGTCGGCTCTGGCATCGGCCGGGGCCTGGCTGCTCGCGGGCGCGCGCCGGATCCTGCCCCGGGCCTCCGCATCCGGCGGGAGGGGAACCGGGCCGCTCGCGGCGATGTTGTCCGTATGGTGCGGGGCCCTGCTGGTGGTGGCGGCCTTCCCGACCAATGCGCCGGGCACCGAGCCGGACCTGGCCGCCATGGTTCACCGGGGCGGCGCGGGGCTGGTGGTGGCGCTTCCGCCACTGATCACCCTGCGGATCGCCGGCACGGTGCGGACCGGGGGCGCAGTGTTGCGGGTGGCGGGTTGGTCCACTCTCGGGGGTTGCGGGCTGTTCGGGATGGTGAACGGGCCGGCGATGGTGTTCGGTGAGGCTCTCCCCGCGTACGCCGGATTGCTGGAAAGGATCTTGTTGGGGTTGGTGCTGCTGAGCATCGGGCTGTGCGGGTGGGTGCTGAGGTCCCCGCGCGAGGCCGGCGATCGGACGGCGATCACCGGCCTCGACGCGGAACCGGTCAGGCCACCCGGCGGTACTGGGTGAAGTCGGTGCGTCTGCGGAGTTCGAACCCGATCGACTCGTACAGCCGGATGGCGTTGACGTTGCCGGCCGCGGCGTGCAGGAACGGGATCTCGCCGCGGTCCCGGATCCCGGCGGCGACCGCGCGGACCAGGCGGGCGCCCAGTCCCTGCCGCCGGTGACCGGGGTCGGTGCAGACCGCGCTGATCTCGGTCCACCCGGCCGGGTGCAGGCGTTCCCCGGCCAGGGCGATCAGCCGCCCGTCCGTGGAGCGCAGCCCCAGGTAGGTGCCGAGTTCCACGGTCCGGGGCCGGAACGGTCCGGGCTGGGTGCGGTCGATCAGGTCGAGGATGTCCGGCACGTCGGTGAGGCCGAGCCGGACCGCCTCCGGGTCGGGTGCGCTGGTCAGGGCCGCTGTGGACACCAACTGCACGCCGGTGCCGCGGCCGCCGATCTCCCAGCCGGGGAACACCGCCCCGCCGGCGCCGGTGATGGCCACGGTGGCCCCCACCGGAACCAGACCGGCCAGGTCCTTCCAGGCTTGCGGATCGGCGGGGTCGTCGACGGCGTGGAACGGGGCCACGTCGTCGTCGTACCGGGCCGCCTGCCCGTTGGTCACCGCGAACCGGGCGTGTGCTCCGGTCAGGGAGCTCCAGGCCGGGTTGTCGAGGACCGCCGTCGAGGTGAGAGAGCTGGTCACTTGCCCTCGATCGGCAAGCCGGGCGGGTTGACCTCGGCTTTCTGCACGGCCTCGTTGGCGAGGTTCCAGCGGTCCAGGATCTTGGCGTAGTCACCGGAGGCGATCAGCTTGTCGAGGGCCGCCGCGTACGCCTTGACCAGGCCGTTGTCCTTCTTGGTGGTGAGGGCGATCAGCCCCTGCAGGTCCTTGCCGGCGCCGGAGTAGGTGCCGACGATCTCGGCGTCGCCGACGGTGGCGACCTGGTAGGCGGCGGCCGGGGACGGGCCGAGGTAGAGGTCGATCTGGCCGGATCCGAGGGCCAGGAAGGTGGCCTGGTTGGTCTGGTAGTACTTGATCTCGACCTCGGGCAGCCCGGCCGCCTTCACCTCTTCGGCCCATTCGACCAGGATCTTCTCCTGGTTGGTGCCGGAGCCGACGGCGACCTTCTTACCGGCGATGTCGGCGGCCTTGGTGATCGTCAGGCCGGAGCCCTTCTTCGCCAGCCACGCCAGGTTGTCCAGGCGGTAGGTGACGAAGTCGTACTTCTGCTTGCGTTCCTCGGTGACCGTGATGTTGGAGGCGCCGAGCTGGAACTTGCCGCTGTCCAGGCCGATGAACAGGTTCTCCCAGGAGGTGTTCTCCAGGACCGGCTCCAGGCCGAGGGTGCTGGCGATGGCGGACGCGACGTCGGGCTCACTGCCGATCAGGGTCTTGTTGTCGTCGGCGGCGAACGCGAGCGGCGGGAAGCCCGCGCCGGCCGCACCGACGCCGATGATCAGCTTGCCGGAGGCGGCGACGTCGGCCGGGAGCAGGGCGGCGGCTGCGTCGTCCTTGGCCGGCAGGATCCGGTTCTGGTCGGCGCTGGTGTTGAGCTTCGGAGCGGACGACGCGCCCGGGGCGGCAGCAGCCTGGGTGGTCTTCTCCTCCGGCGCAGCGCACGCGGAGAGGGTCAGGGCCACGGCGACCGAGGTGAACAGCAGTCTTCTGCGCATGAAACGTTTCTCCAGATCAGACAAGAACCGCGGACAGGAACGCCCGGGTCCGTTCGTGCTTGGGGTTGTCGAGGACCTCGGTGGGCGGGCCCTGTTCGACGATGCGTCCGGAGTCCATGAAGACGACGGTGTCCGCGGCTTCCCGGGCGAAGCCGATCTCGTGCGTGACCACGATCATGGTGGTGCCGGTGGCGGCCAGGTCCCGGAGCACGTCGAGGACCTCCCCGACCAGCTCCGGGTCGAGAGCCGAGGTCGGCTCGTCGAACAGGATCAACTTCGGGTCCAGGGCCAGGGCGCGCGCGATGGCGACACGTTGCTGCTGGCCACCGGACAATTGCCGGGGGTACGCGTCGGCACGGTCCCCGAGTCCCACCCGGGTCAGCAGCTCGCGTGCTCTCTCGTACACCAGTCGTTGGGGTCTGCCCTGCGCCGCGATGGGCGCCTCGGCGATGTTCTCGAGGGCGGTGAGGTGCGGGAAGAGGTTGAAGTTCTGGAAGACGAAGCCGATCCCGGCGCGCTGCTTGAGGATCTGACGTTCGTTGAGTTCGTGCAGCTTGTTGCCGCTCTGCCGGTAACCGATGAGTTGACCGTCAATACGAACCAGTCCACTGTCCACCTTCTCCAGGTGGTTGATGCACCGCAGCAACGTTGATTTGCCGGAGCCGGAGGGGCCGAGGACGACGGTGACGGTGCCGGCCTCGGCGGTGAGGTCGATGCCGCGCAGCACCTCGGTGGTGCCGAAGGTCTTGTGGACGCCGGAGATCTCGATCATCGCTTCAGAGCCGCCTTCAACTTCTGGAACGGGGTCGGCGGCAGGTTCCGGACCGCGCCGCGGGCGAAGTGCCGTTCGGTGTAGTACTGCAGGATCGAGAGCAGGGCGGTGAGGATCACGTACCAGACCGTCGCGACCATCAGCAGCGGTACGACCCGGCCGCTGCGCCCGTAGATCACCTGCACCTGGTAGAAGAGTTCACCGATCGCCAGGATGTAGACGACGGACGTGCTCTTGAGCAGGTTGACCAGCAGGTTCGCGGCGTTCGGCAGGATGGCCCGCATCGCCTGCGGCAGCACGATCCGGTAGAACTGGCGCCACTTCGGGATGCCGAGGGCGGCGGCCGCCTCGTGCTGGCCGTGGTCGACCGACAGCAGCCCGGCCCGGATGATCTCGCCGGCGTAGGCGGCCTCGTGCAGGGCCAGGCCGAGGATCGCCGCGCCGAGCGAACTGATCAGCGCGACGGTGGGGAACGACCAGCCGGGCCCGAACGGGATGCCGATCTGCAGGCGGTCGTAGAGGTAGCCGAGGTTGGCCCAGAACAGCAACTGCACCAGCAGCGGCACGGACCGGAACACCCAGATGTACGCCCAGGCCACGGTGGACAGTACCGGGTTCGGGGACAGCCGCATCGCGGCGAGCGGGATGCCGCCGAGGAAGCCGAGGACCGCTCCGGCGAAGGTCAGCAGCAGGGTGACGCCGAGGGCTTCGACAACCGACTTCTCCAGGAAGTAGCCGAAGAAGGTGGACCAGTCCCAACCGGGGTTGGTGGCCAGCCCGTGGACGAACTGGGCGAGCAGTACCAGCACCAGTGCGGTGCCGGCCCAACGCCAGGGGTGGCGGGCGGGAACCACGACGAGCTGCTCGTCAGCGGCCTCCACCCGGTGTTGCTCGGTCAGGACGGTCATGCCGAAGACGCTAAACAGCAGGCCACATTGCCCACAAGTCCTACCAACAATATATGTTTAAACAAGCGGTTACGGTATTGCGTCTATCCCCATAGATGCGATAGGAATACGAGGCATTCACTTCCGCCTCTGGAGATTCCGTGACCACGACGCTCGCTCCCGCGCCACCCGCCCCGCCGGCGGAGAAGGCGACGCTCGCGCCCGGCGGCGGTCTCCGCCGCCGGATCGCGCTGCGCCTGCTCGCCCTGGTCGTGCTCTACATACTGTGGGACGTGACGGCCCGGGTGATGCGCAACCCGGCCTTCATCCCCTCCCCCGGCGCGGTCTGGGACCAGCTGATCACCACCTCGACCGAGGGTTACAGCGGTCACTCGCTGCTCGAACACCTCGGCGTCAGTCTCCGCCGGATCGTGATCGGGTCGGCCGTCGGCATCGCCGGTGGTCTGCTGATCGGGGTGCTCCTGGGCACCGTCGGCTGGCTACGGGCCAGCGGTGGCGGTGATCCGGAGGAGAAATCCATCCGGCTCGCCTATCAGGCGTTCCCGTCCGGCGACCTGATCGTCAAGAACCAGGGCCTGCTGAAGAAGAACGGCAAGGCCTGATCACCAGCCGGGAACTCGCCGCCAGCGGCAAACCGACACTGGACCTGGGTGTCGTCTCCACCGCGTTCATCGGAGCCCACCCGGAGGCCGTCGACGCGTGGCGCAAGGTCGAGGCGCAGGCCCTGGACCTCATCGCCACCGACCCCACCGCCGCGTCCACCGCCGTCGGTAAGGAGCTGAACCTGACCCCCGAGGAGGCGCTGGGCCAGCTCGAGCAGGGTGTCTTCCTGAAGCCGGCCGATCTGTCGTCGGCCGAGTGGCTGGGCACCGAGGGCAGCCCCGGCAAACTCGCCGACAACCTGGTCAGCGCCGCCGAATTCCTCAAGTCCCAGGACAAGATCGACGCCGCGCCCACACTGGCCGACGTGCAGAAGTCCGTCTACAACAAGGGGCTTCCCGGTGTCCTCGGCTGACGCGATCCGGATCGAAGGGCTGACCCACTCCTACGGGGACACCACGGCGCTCGGCCCGATCGACCTGACCGTACCGGAGGGCGAGTTCCTGGTGCTGGTCGGCGCGTCCGGCTGCGGCAAGAGCACCCTGCTGCGACTGATCGCCGGCTTCGAGCAGCCCGACGAGCCGTTCGCCGCCCTGGACGCCCTGACCCGGGAGAAACTCCAGGACGACCTGCGTCAGGTGAGCGCCTCCACCGGCCGGACCAGCGTCTTCGTCACCCACAGCGTCGACGAGGCGGTCTTCCTGGGCAGCCGGGTCGTGGTCCTGACCCCACGCCCCGGCCAGGTCGCCCTGGACCTGCCGATCGGCCTGCCCCGAACCGGCATCACCGCCGACGACCTGCGGGCCCTCCCCCAGTTCGCAACCCTGCGAGCCGAGGTCGGCCACGCCATCCGCGACCGGGTGACCGTCTAGTCCGGCATCTCCTCCGACTCCTCGTACTCCTCACCGGCGTCGTCATCCTCACCGGCGTCCTCGTTCTCCTCGGCGGTGTCCTCGTCGGGGAGAGGCGGGGCGTCGGTGCGGTGGGCCGGATCGGGGCGTGGGCCGGCGGTCTCCACCAGGTGGTGGCGCAGCGACTGGGCGGCCGCCGACAGCGGCCGGTCGCGGTGGTGCAGGATCCCGATCGGCGGATGGACCGGCGGCGGATGGAGTTGCCGGGACTCGATCGTGGAACCGTACGGGCTGTCCGCGGTGGAACGGGGCAGCAGGCCCACGCCGAGACCGGCGGCGACCATCTCGCGGATGCCGGCCGGCCCGTCGGTCTCGTACTGCACTCGCGGACTGAATCCGGCCGAACGGGCCGCGTCGTCGAGGATCCAGCGCAGGCCGCTGCCGTGCGGCATGCTCACGAACGCCTCGTCACGGGCTTCGGCCAGGGTGAGCCGGCCGGCCCGGGTCAGACCGTGCCCGACCGGCAGAGCCAGCACCAGGTATTCGTCGACCAGGGGCAGCGCGTCGAAGCGGGGTGGCACGTCGGCGTGCAGCGGGCCCACGACCAGGTCGAGTTCGCCCATGTCGAGGGCGCCGAGCAGGCCGGTGATCAGGCCGGAGCGCTGGCGCAGGGCGATGCCGGGATGCCTTTCCCGGAACCGGGCGAGGGCGTGCGGCAGGTGGTAACCGCCGAGGGACGCGGTGGCGCCGACAGTGACCCGGCCGCTGACGACGGCGGTGATCTCGGCCATCTCGGTGCGGGCGCCGTCGAGTTCGGCGAGGACCCGGCGGGCCCGGGCCACGAACATCTCCCCGGCCGGGGTGAGGGCGACCTTGCGGGTGGTCCGGGCGAACAGGGTCACGCCGAGTTCGATCTCCAGGGCGCGGATCTGTGCGGACACCGCCGACTGGGCGATGTGCAGCCGTTCGGCGGCCCGGGTGAACCCGCCGTACCGGGCCACCGCTTCCACGTAGCTGAGCTGCCGCAACTCCACCCGGCGATGGTGACGGCCGGATCGCCGGTGGCGGCCCGGTTCGGCCGGAGGTCACCTGTTAGAGAATGGCCGGATGCCGTCGGATTCACGCCGGGCGCGGGGCGCCGGCCGGCCACCGCGCCTCAGTCTGCAGTCGATCGTCGCGGCGGCCGAGCGGATCCTGCGCGACAGCGGCCCGGAGGGGCTGTCGATGCGGCGGCTGGCGACCGAGCTGGGCAGCACGCCGATGTCGCTCTACCACCATGTCCGGGACAAGGACGAGCTGCTGGTACGGGTGCTGGAGTCACAGGCGCGGGACATGCCACGCCCGGAGCTGCCGGCCGAGCCGCGGGAGCGGCTGGTGGCGGCGTCGGTGCTGCTGTACGAGTTGCTCGCCGAGCGCCCGTGGATCGTCGAGGTGCTGACCGGTGACGACCTGATCGGACCGTCGGCGTTGTGGATCGTCGAGACGATGATCCAGGCCGCTGTCGACGCCGGCTGTGATGTCGACGAGGCGGTCTTCGTCTACCGGACACTCTGGTTCTACATCCTCGGTGACCTGGTGATCCGGGTGGCCGGGGCGCGCCGACGGGCCCGGTCGGCGGCGGTGCATCAGGACGCGGTGGTGGCCGGGCTGACCACTCAGACGCATCCGCGGCTGACCGAGGTGGCCGGGCGCTGGCCGGAGCTGAACGCCCGGGACACCCACCGTGCGGGGCTGGCCGCGATGGTCCGCGGGCTACTTCCCTGACGTCTTCCCCGCCGCCTTCCCCGACATCGACAGATTCCAGTACGACGCGTACCGTCCGCCGAGTTCGAGGAGTTCGTCGTGGGTGCCGTCCTCGACGATCCGCCCGCCGTCGAGGAAGACCACCCGGTCGGCGCGGCGCACGGTCCGCATCCGGTGCGCGACCATGATGACGGTACGCCCGGTGAGCAGCCGCTCGAGCGCGTCGTGGACGGCACTCTCGGTGTCCGGGTCGAGGGCCGAGGTGATCTCGTCGAGGAGCACGATCGGGGTGTCCTTGAGCAGGGCCCGGGCGATGGAGACCCGCTGGCGTTCCCCGCCGGACAGCATCGTGCCGCCCTCTCCGACCCGGGTGTCCCAGCCGCCGGGCAGCCGGTCCACGAAGTCCAGCCCGGCCGCGGCACCCGCCGCCCGTACCTCGTCGTCGCTCGCGGCCGGCCGGGCCAGCCGCACGTTGTCGGCGATGGTGCCGTCGAACAGGCGCACGTCCTGGAAGACGATGGCGATCCGGCTCATCAGGTGTTCGGTGCCGATGTCGCGGACGTCGGCCCCGCCGACACGGACCGTACCGCCGCCGGTGTCGTGGAATCGGGCGATCAGCCGCAGCATCGTGGACTTGCCGGCCCCGGACGGCCCGGTCACGGCGAGTCTCTGGCCGGGCGGCACGGTCAGCGACAGCCCGTGCAGGACATCACCGAAGGTGACCCGGTCGAACTGCACACCGTCGTCTCGCGGGCGGACGGGCCGGGACGGTTCGGGCAGCGGCGGGGTGGTCAGTACCCGGTCGAGACGGTCCAGTTCGGTACGCGCGGCGCGCAGTTTCCCGCTGACGTCGGCGAGGGACAGCAGCGGGTCGGCGGCCCGGGAGGCGAGGATCAAGAGCGCGAGCAGCTCCGGTACGCCGATCGAGCCGTCGACCGCGAGCCAGGCGCCGAGGGCCAGCAGTCCGGTGAACACGATCTGCACCGTGACAGCGGTTCCGGCCGCGACCGGGACGACGGCCCGGACCTGACGGCGGGATGCCTTCTCCAATTCCCGCAGGGCGTCGTCGAGCGGGATGAAAAGGTCCTGTTCCCCGGCCCTGAGCACCGGCTGGGCCTGCAGGTATTCGACGACCCGGGCGGCGGCCTCGTCACCCCGGGCGGCCGTGGCAGCGTCGGCGGCCACCGAGGCCCGGGCGGCGCCGACCTGGACCGCCACCACCACGGGCACCGCCACCAGGGCGGCCAGCCCGAATCGCCAGTCGACGACGGTCATCACCGCGACGACGGTGAGCGGTGTGACGCAGGCGGTGATGAACGGGCCGAGCAGGTGGGCGCAGACGCCGAGGGCGGCGAGCAGCCCGCGCCCGGCCAGCGCCGACACCTCACCCACCCGGGCAGTGCCGTACCAGCCGAGCGGCAGGCGGGCCAGGTGGTCACCGAGCCGGTGGTACATGCCGCGCAGCATGGTCGTCCCGACCCGCATCCCGGCGAGATCGGCGGCGTATCGGAGCACCGCGTAGCCGGCCACCGCCGCGGCGAACCGGGCCAGCCACTGCCACACGCCGGCCGGGTCGCCGCCGAGCAGGGCCCGCAGGATCGGCACGAGCAGGATCAGCAGCAGGCCCTCGGCGACGGCGGCGGCGGTCATCAGGGCGATGGTGCGGCGCATCGGTCCCGCATAGGCGGGCCCGGTCACCCGCAGCAGTGTCCGGATCATCGGGTGATCACTCCTTCCCGGAGGGTGAGGACGGTGTCGGCACCGGCGACGGTCTCCGGCCGGTGGGCGATGACAAGCACGGTCCGGCCGGTGAGACCGGCCACGGTGTCGCGGATGGCAGCGTCGGTGGGCGGGTCGGCGAAGGCGGTGGCCTCGTCGAGGACCAGGATCGGGGTGTCGGCGAGCAGTGCCCGGGCGATCGCGATGCGCTGCGCCTCCCCGCCGGACAGGGTGGCCTCGGTGCCGAGGATCGTGTCGTAGCCGCGTGGCAGCGCCTCGATCCGGTCGTGGATCCGGGCCTGCCGGGCGGCGTGTTCGACCTGGTCGGGGGTGGCGTGCGGGACGGCCACCGCGATGTTGTCGGTGACGCTCGCCCGCAGCAGGCGGACGTCCTGCAGCACGTGGGACACCCGGCGGCGCAGTTCGGCGGATCCGATGTCACGCAGGTCGGCGCCGCCGATCCGGATCGATCCGGCGGCCGGGTCGTCGAAACGCAGCAGCAGTCCGGCCACTGTGGACTTACCGCTTCCGGAGGGGCCGGTGAGGGCGGTGACGGTGCCGGCGGCGAGGGTGAGGTCGACGCCGCGCAGCACCTCGGCGCCGTCGTGGGCGAAACGGACGCCGCGCATCTCGACGTGGTCGCCGGCCGGGCGGATCGGCCGGGCCGGTTCGGACAGCGGCTCGACGGCGAGGACGGCCCGGATCCGGCCGACGGCACGACCGGCGGCCTGCAGGTCGTCGAAGCCGTGGCCGAGGGCCGCGACCGGGGCGGTCAGCCCGAGCCCGAGCAGCAGGAACGGCAGCAGATCGACCGGGGCGAGAGTGCCCGCGCCGATCAGTGCGGCGCCGCCGGTGAGGATCACCAGCAGGACGAACGCCGGAGACAGGGCGAGTTGCATGCCGGCGGCCACCGTGGAGACGCCGCGGACCCAGCGGGTGAAGACGGCGACGAACGTGTCGGCGGCGTCGAGGAATCCGCGGTGCGCCCGGCCGGTCCCGCCGAACGTCTTGACCACGGCGATGCCCTGGACGAACTCGACGACCGCCGCGGCGATCCGGCCGAGGGCGGCGTCGTGGTCACGCTGGTCGCGGGTGCGGGCCGGGGTCATCAGCAGCGGCACGTGGGCCAGGGCCGCCAGCACCGGCACGAGGGTGATCAGGGTGAGTCGCCAGTCGACGCCGGCCAGGTAGATCAGCGACACCAGCGGGACCACGAACGCGGCGGCCAGTTCCCCCGGGGCGTGGGCGATGAACGGGTGCACGGCGGCGACGTCGTCGCCCGCGATCCGGGAGAGTTCTCCGCTGCCGCGGCGGGTGAGCCAGCCCAGCGGGACCCGGCCGAGGTGGGCCGCCAGTTCGCGGCGCAGTCCGAGCTGGACCCGGCCGTCGAGCAGGTGGCCGAGGCCGGCCGACACGGCGGTGCACACCAGCCGGATCAGCAGACCGGCGGCGCCGAACAGCACCACGGCCCGGATCCGGTCCGGGTCGGCTGCGCCGGGAGCGAACAACGCGCGGCCCAGCCCGGCGACCGCCAGCAGCGGGGCCAGGCCGGCGACAGCACCGGTGACCTGCAGGAAGACCACGAGCACAAAGCTTCTGACGTACGGGCGCAGCAATTGACCCTCCAATTTTTGTACGCGTACGTTAATTAACCTCCAGCACATCGAACTTGGCAAGCACCGATGTGGATGGGAGGGTCGGAGCCGTGACCGATGACGCGTACCTGTGGCTTGAGGAACTGGAGTCGCCCGCGGCTCTGGAGTGGGTGACCGCCCGCAACGCGGAGACGACCGCGGCGCTGTCCGGTGAGCGGTTCGCTCGCACCCGGGAGGCGCTGCTCGAGGTTCTGGACAGCAAGGACCGGATCCCGTTCCCGAGCCGCCGCGGCGACGGTCACTACTACGACTTCTGGACCGACGCCGACCATCCCCGCGGGCTGTGGCGCCGCACCACTGCGGAGCGGTTCCGCCGCGACGAGCCGGAGTGGGAGGTGCTGCTCGACGTCGGCGCACTGAACCGCGCCGAGAACGAGAACTGGACGTGGAAACGGGTCGAGGTGCTACGGCCCGGCTACGACAGATGCCTGATCAGCCTGTCCCGCGGTGGCGCCGACACCGCGGTGCTCCGCGAGTTCGACCTGACCACCCGATCGTTCGTCACCGACGGGTTCGTGCTGCCGGAGTCGAAGGGCGGCGCGACCTGGATCGACGCCGACCGGCTGCTGGTGGCGGCCGACTTCGGGCCGGGTTCGCTGACCTCGTCGGGATATTCGCGGATCGTCAGACGCTGGCACCGGGGAACCCCGCTCACCGCGGCCGAAACCGTGTTCGAGGGTGCGGCCGACGACGTCCTGGTCACCGCCTCCTACGATCCGGAGCCCGGTTTCGAGCGCGGTCTGATCACCCGGATGCTGACGTTCTGGCGCAGCGAGTACCACCTCTACCGCCCCGGTGGTGAACTGACCCGGATCGACGTGCCGGAGGACGCCGTCGTCGACCTGCACCGGGAGTGGCTGCTGATCACGCCGCGTTCGGAGTGGACGGCCGGTGGGGTGACGTACCCGGCAGGTGGTCTCCTCGCCGTCGACCTGGAAGTCTTCCTGGCCGGTGGGCGCGACCTGACAGTGCTGTTCGAGCCGGACGAGCACACCTCGCTGAGTGGCTGGTCGTGGACCCGTAACCACCTGCTGCTGGCCACCATGCGGGACGTGAAGTCCCGGATCGAGATCCTGACCCCGGCCGCACCGCAGTGGCGGCGGGAGCCGGTGCCCGGGGCGGGCGAGCTGGACCAGACGTCGGTCCTGGACACCGTGCCCGACGGCGACGACTCGTTCCTGCTGACCTCGGAGGGGTTCCTGCGGCCGGCGACACTCTCGCTCGGCACGACCGGCGGTGCCGTCACCGTGCTCAAGCAGGGGCCGGAGTTCTTCGACGTCGACGGCATGACGGTCCGGCAGTTCTTCGCCACCTCCGCCGACGGCACCCGGATCCCCTACTTCGTGGCCGGCGGATCAACACCGGCACCCACGATTCTGTACGGGTACGGAGGCTTCGAAGTCCCGATGGTCCCGTCCTACAGCGGGCTGATGGGCCGTGGCTGGCTGGCACACGGCGGGACGTACGTGCTGGCCGGCATCCGCGGTGGTGGGGAGTACGGCCCGGCCTGGCATCAGGCGGCGCTGCAGGGCAACCGGGCACGGGCGTTCGAGGACTTCGCCGCCGTCGCCACCGACCTGGTCACCCGGGGCATCACCACCCCGCGCCAGCTGGGCATCCTCGGCGGCAGCAACGGCGGGCTGCTGATGGGCGTGATGCTGACCCGCTATCCGGAGCTGTTCGGTGCCGTCGTCGCCCGGGTGCCGCTGCTGGACATGAAACGCTATACGAAGCTGCTGGCCGGAAAATCCTGGATCGCCGAGTACGGGGATCCCGACGTGCCCGAGCAGTGGGAGTTCCTGCGGGAGTTCTCGCCCTACCAGAACGTGCGCGCCGGTCAGGCGTACCCGCCGCTGCTGCTGTTGACCTCCACCCGCGACGACCGGGTGCATCCGGCGCACGCCCGCAAGATGATGGCGGCGCTCACCGAACTGGGCTACGACACGACCTACTACGAGAATGTCGAGGGCGGGCACGGCGGCGCCGCCGACAACGACCAGTCCTCCCTGCTGTGGGCCCTGACCTTCGAATTCTTCCGCCGCCGCCTGTCCGACGACTAACCGCCCGCCCGGCCCGCCCCGCTCTGCCCCGCTCTGCCCCGCTCTGCCCGGCCCTGCCCCGCCACGCCACGCCACGCCCTGCCCCGCTCGCAGATCAAGCCCGCACCCGAAGTCACCACACCATTCGCCGACAGCTATCGCGCGGTGAGTTCGGGTTCGAATCGTGCACTGGACTCGCCACGCGGCGGATCGTGAGCGCGTCCATACTCCGGCCGGTCGGCGTTTCCGAGGCCGCGGAACACCCGCGTCAGCTTTTCTCATGGTCTGCAGTCGGTCATCGTGCAAGTCCCCACCGGCGCGGCCCCGTCACAGGCACACGCCGGCCGACCGTGCGCTCGCGACGGCGCCCTGGGCCCGGCGGACCCCACGATCCACCGACCGTGCCGCCACCTCGGCGCCCCCGGCCCCTTCTCTTGCCCACAGCGTCTCTCGTCCGCAGCCCACAGCGTCTCTCGTCCGCAGCCCACAACGTCTCTCGTCCGCAGCCCACAGCGGGCGCATTCCTCCAGCCGGCTGACCAACCCTTCGGACCACTCCCTGCCCAGATCTTGGTCGACCACCCACCGATCCCGGTCGCCGTTCAACCAAGGTCGGTAGTCCCGCCCCGTCCATCCCGGATCTTGGTTGATTGGCCACCGATCCCGGCCGCCGTTCAACCAAGATCAGCAGTCCCGCCGCGACCGTCTCGGATCTTGGTCGATCGACCAGCGAAATCGGTGGCCGGCCC
>DATMVU010000431.1:0-17596 GCA_035562875.1 Actinoplanes sp.
ACGGCCATCTGGTCGCCGTCGAAGTCGGCGTTGAACGCGGTGCAGACCAGCGGGTGGATCTGGATGGCCTTGCCCTCGATCAGCTGCGGCTCGAACGCCTGGATGCCAAGGCGGTGCAGCGTGGGTGCGCGGTTGAGCATCACCGGGTGCTCGGAGATGACCTCCTCGAGCACGTCCCACACGACCGAGCGGGACCGCTCGACCATGCGCTTGGCGCTCTTGATGTTCTGCGCGTGGTTCAGGTCGACCAGGCGCTTCATCACGAACGGCTTGAACAGCTCGAGCGCCATCTTCTTCGGCAGGCCGCACTGGTGCAGCTTGAGCTGCGGGCCGACCACGATGACCGAGCGGCCGGAGTAGTCCACGCGCTTGCCGAGCAGGTTCTGGCGGAACCGGCCCTGCTTGCCCTTGAGCATGTCCGACAGCGACTTCAGCGGCCGGTTGCCCGGGCCGGTGACCGGACGGCCACGACGGCCGTTGTCGAACAGTGCGTCGACGGCCTCCTGGAGCATCCGCTTCTCGTTGTTCACGATGATCTCGGGAGCACCGAGGTCGATCAGACGCTTGAGGCGGTTGTTCCGGTTGATGACCCGGCGGTACAGGTCGTTCAGGTCGGAGGTCGCGAAACGGCCACCGTCGAGCTGCACCATCGGGCGCAGGTCCGGCGGGATGACCGGGACGCAGTCCAGGACCATGCCGAGCGGCGAGTTGCGGGTGTTCAGGAACGCCGCGACGACCTTCAGCCGCTTGAGCGCCCGGATCTTCCGCTGGCCCTTACCGCTGCGGATGATCTCCCGAAGGTTCTCCGCCTCAGCGTCCAGGTCCATGTTCTGCAGCAGGGCCTTGATGGCCTCGGCACCCATGCCGCCGGTGAAGTACTCACCGAAGCGGTCACGCAGCTCGCGGTAGAGCAGCTCGTCGGTGACCAGCTGCTTCGAGTCGAGCTTGCGGAAGGTGTCGAGCACCTCGTCGAGGCGGTCGATCTCGCGCTGCGCCTTGTCCCGGATCTGGCGCATCTCGCGCTCGCCGGCTTCCTTGACCTTGCGGCGCACGTCGGCCTTGGCACCCTCGGCCTCAAGCTCGGCGAGGTCCTGCTCCAGCTTGGCGGCGCGCTTCTCGATCTCGGAGTCGCGGCTGTTCTCGGACTGGCGCTTCTCGGCGAAGATCTCGTTCTCGATCGTGGACATGTCACGGTGACGCGACTCGGCGTCAACGCTCGTGATCACGTACGAGGCGAAGTAGATGATCTTCTCGAGGTCCTTGGGAGCCAGGTCGAGCAGATAGCCCAGACGGCTCGGGACACCCTTGAAGTACCAGATGTGGGTCACCGACGCGGCCAGCTCGATGTGACCCATGCGCTCACGGCGGACCTTGGACCGGGTCACCTCGACGCCGCAGCGCTCACAGATGATGCCCTTGAACCGGACCCGCTTGTATTTGCCGCAATAGCACTCCCAGTCCCGCTGAGGACCGAAGATCTTCTCGCAGAAGAGTCCGTCCTTCTCGGGCTTGAGGGTGCGGTAGTTGATCGTCTCGGGCTTCTTGACCTCGCCGTGCGACCACTGCCGGATGTCGTCAGCGGTAGCAAGGCCGATGCGCAACTCGTCGAAGAAGTTGACGTCGAGCACTTGGACTATCCCTCGTGTTTCGTTGCTCGGGTGAATTCAAGGCCGGCGGGAGCGGCCCCGGCTTCAGGAAGCCGGAGCCGCTTTCCGTCAGATCTCTTCGACGCTGCTGACGCCCTCGTTCGGGCGCCGGGACAGGTCGATGCCGAGTTCCTCCGCGGCCCGGAAAACCTCGTCGTCGGTCTCGCGCATCTCCAGAGCAACGCCGTCGCTGGAAAGCACCTCAACGTTCAGGCACAGCGACTGGAGCTCCTTGAGAAGCACCTTGAACGACTCCGGGATTCCCGGCTCCGGGATGTTCTCGCCCTTGACGATGGCCTCGTAGACCTTCACTCGGCCGAGGACGTCGTCGGACTTGATGGTGAGCAGTTCCTGCAGCGCGTAAGCGGCGCCGTAGGCCTGCATGGCCCAGCACTCCATCTCACCGAAACGCTGACCACCGAACTGCGCTTTACCACCCAGCGGCTGCTGCGTGATCATCGAGTACGGACCGGTCGAGCGAGCGTGGATCTTGTCGTCGACCAGGTGGTTCAGCTTCAGGATGTAGACGTAGCCGACCGAGATCGGGTCCGGCAGCGGCTCACCGGAACGACCGTCGAACAGGTGCGCCTTACCATCGCCGTTGACCAGCCGCTTACCGTCGCGGTTGACCAGCGTCGACTCGAGGAGACCCTTGATCTCCTCTTCCTGGGCACCGTCGAAGACCGGAGTCGCGACATTGCTGTCGGCGACCGACTCGTGGGCCTCGATCGAGCGGAGCTGACGCTTCCACTCCTCGTCGTCACCCTCGACCGACCAACCGGTCTTGGCGATCCACCCGAGGTGGGTCTCCAGAACCTGGCCGATGTTCATACGCGAGGGCACACCGAGCGGGTTGAGCACGATGTCGACCGGGGTGCCGTCCTCGAGGAACGGCATGTCCTCGACGGGCAGGATCTTGGAGATGACGCCCTTGTTGCCGTGACGACCGGCGAGCTTGTCACCGTCCTGGATCTTGCGCTTCTGGGCGACGTAGACCCGGACCAGCTCGTTCACGCCGGGGGGCAGCTCGTCGCCGTCCTCGCGGGAGAACGTCCGGACACCGATGACGGTGCCGGTCTCGCCGTGCGGAACCTTCAGCGAGGTGTCCCGGACTTCCCGGGCCTTCTCGCCGAAGATGGCGCGGAGCAGACGCTCCTCCGGGGTCAGCTCGGTCTCGCCCTTGGGCGTGACCTTGCCGACCAGGATGTCGCCGGGAACGACCTCGGCACCGATCCGGATGATGCCACGCTCGTCCAGGTCCGCCAGCATCTCTTCACTGACGTTCGGGATGTCGCGGGTGATCTCTTCCGGGCCGAGCTTGGTGTCGCGGGCGTCGACCTCGTGCTCCTCGATGTGGATCGAGGTGAGGACGTCCTGCTGCACGAGGCGCTGCGACAGGATGATCGCGTCCTCGTAGTTGTGGCCCTCCCAGCACATGAAGGCGACGAGCAGGTTGCGCCCGAGCGCCATCTCGCCCTCGTCGGTGCAGGGACCGTCCGCGATGACCTGACCGGCCTCGATGCGGTCGCCTTCGAACACGATCGGCTTCTGGTTGACGCAGGAGCCGGAGTTCGACCGACGGAACTTGTGCAGAAGGTAGGTGCGACGGTGGCCGTCGTCCTGGTGCACCGTCACGTAGTCGGCACACAGGTCCTCGACCACGCCACCGACCTCGGCGACGACGACGTCACCGGCGTCGACCGCAGCGCGGTACTCCATACCCGTACCGACCAGCGGCGACTCGGCCTTGACCAGCGGCACCGCCTGGCGCTGCATGTTCGCGCCCATGAGTGCACGGTTGGCGTCGTCGTGCTCGAGGAAGGGGATCATCGCCGTCGCGACCGAGGTCATCTGTCGCGGCGAGACGTCCATGTAGTCGACCTCGGTGCCGGGCACGTAGTCGACCTCACCGCCCTTACGGCGGACCAGGACGCGGTCCTGGGCGAAGGTGCCGTCGCTGGACAGCACGGCGTTCGCCTGGGCCTTGATGAAGCGGTCTTCCTCGTCAGCGGTGAGGTAGTGCACCTCGTCGGTGACGACACCGTTCTCGACCTTGCGGTACGGCGTCTCGATGAAGCCGAACGGGTTGACCCGCGCGAACGTCGAGAGAGCGCCGATCAGGCCGATGTTCGGGCCTTCCGGGGTCTCGATCGGGCACATCCGGCCGTAGTGGGACGGGTGCACGTCGCGGACCTCGAAGCCGGCCCGCTCACGGGACAGACCACCCGGGCCGAGCGCCGACAGACGGCGACGGTGGGTCAGACCCGCGAGCGGGTTGGTCTGGTCCATGAACTGCGACAGCTGCGAGGTGCCGAAGAACTCGCGGATCGCCGCCGTGATCGGGCGGATGTTGATCAGCGTCTGCGGCGTGATCGCCTCGACGTCCTGAGTCGTCATGCGCTCACGGACGACGCGCTCCATCCGGGAGAGGCCCACGCGGACCTGGTTCTGGATGAGCTCGCCGACCGTCCGGAGACGGCGGTTACCGAAGTGGTCGATGTCGTCCGCTTCGTAACCGTCCTCACCGGCGTGCAGCCGGCACAGGTAGTCGACGGTCTTGACGATGTCTTCCTCGGAGAGCGTGCCCCGGACGATCGGGACATCGATCTCGAGCTTCTTGTTGAACTTGTAACGACCGACCTTGGCGACGTCGTACCTCTTCGGGTTGAAGAAGAGGTTGTCGAGCAGGGTCTGGGCGTTCTCGCGCGTCGGCGGCTCGCCAGGGCGCAGTTTGCGGTAGATGTCGAGCAGGGCCTCGTCCTGCCCGGCGATGTGGTCCTTCTCAAGCGTCGTCATGAGCAGCTCGGACCAACCGAACCGCTCCCGGATCTGGTCCGCCGACCAGCCGATCGCCTTGAGCAGGACGGTGACGGCCTGCCGGCGCTTACGGTCGATGCGGACACCCACCGTGTCGCGCTTGTCGATGTCGAACTCCAGCCAGGCACCCCGGCTCGGGATGACCTTGACGCTGGTGAGGTCGCGGTCGGAGGTCTTGTCCGGCTCCTTGGTGAAGTACACGCCCGGCGAACGGACGAGCTGACTCACCACGACCCGCTCGGTGCCGTTGATGACGAACGTCCCCTTGGGGGTCATCATCGGGAAGTCACCCATGAACACGGTCTGGCTCTTGATCTCGCCAGTCGCGTTGTTGGTGAACTCCGCGGTCACGAACAGGGGGGCACAGTAGGTCAGGTCCTTCTCCTTGCACTCCTCGATCGAGGCCTTGACCTCGTCGAAGCGCGGAGCTGAGAAGGACAGCGACATGGTGCCGGAGAAGTCCTCAATGGGACTGATCTCTTCGAGGATCTCTGCGAGGCCCGAGTGGGCGTGCGGGTCGTCCGTCGTCCGGGTCTGCCAAGACTCGTTGCCGACCAGCCAGTCGAAGGAGTCCGTCTGGAGGGCGAGGAGGTTGGGGACCTCTAGCTGCTCGGTGATCCGGCCGAAAGAGACCCGGCGGGGTGCGTAAGCGCTCGACGTACGGCTGGTCTTCGCAGGGCGGGAAGCTGCCAAGATGCGTCCTTCCGAGGACCGGTGCTGCGGTGCGGCTAAGTTGCTGGTGCAACTGGTCTGCGTGCACTCCAATGAGCCCCCAAAAGAGTTATCCACATGGATATCTCAGTCGAAGGCAAGGCAGAAGGCAGCGCAAACTAGCAGTGTAGCCGCTCGGCTAACCGCTGTCCAGCCCCACACCAGAGGTGTTCTGCGGAACGTGCCCTCATCCTTCCTGACCAGCGCAATGGCGGTCAGAGCGGGGACGGGGCCGCTCAGAAACGCGGAAACTGTCCTCTGGTGCCGGTCCGACGGGTGCCGGGCGTGAACCCGTTACCCATAGGGCGGCCGTCGCAAGCGCGGAAACTTGCTGCTGTCAGCGTGCCTGCCGGGCGACACACAGTCAAGGGCTGTGCCGCGGGTCGGACAGTGGCAGTCTTCCACCTGACGCACCAAACGGACCTTAACGCATGAAAAGCGAGGTTTGATTGCCTTTGCCGCCTGAGCCGGACAACCCCAGGCCGGGGCCTTGCCGGTAGCGACAGGCGATCGACATACGGCGATGGCGGAGACCCGCTAACGGATCTCCGCCATCGACGGATGAAACTGTGGAGCGTTAGGTCACTTGAGGGTGACCTTGGCGCCCTCACCCTCGAGCTTGGCCTTGGCGGCCTCGGCCTTCTCCTTGTTGACACCCTCGAGGATCGCCTTGGGGGCGGACTCGACGGCGTCCTTGGCCTCCTTGAGGCCCAGGCCGGTCAGCTCACGCACGACCTTGATGACCTGGATCTTCTTGCCACCGTCGCCCTCGAGGACAACGTCGAAGGAGTCCTTCTCGGCCTCGGGCTCGGCAGCGGCGGCACCCGGGCCGGCGGCGACGGCGACCGGAGCGGCAGCCTTGACGTCGAAGACGTCCTCGAACTGCTTCACGAACTCGGAGAGCTCGATGAGGGTCATTTCCTTGAACGCGTCGAGCAGGTCTTCGGTGCTGATCTTCGCCATGTGAGGCAACCTTTCCTAAGAAATCTGACGTTTAACGGTTTCCACGAGGCATCAGGCCTCGTCGGAACCAGCCTGTTCGCGCTGCGCCCGCAGAGCCTCGACCGTGCGCACCGTCTTGGTGAGGGGCGCCTGGAACGTGGCAGCGGCCTTGCTCAGGTTGGCCTTCATGGCGCCGGCCAGCTTGGCCAGCAGAACCTCACGGGACTCGAGGTCAGCAAGCTTGTTGACCTCGTCCGCCGAGATGGCCTTGCCCTCGAAGACACCGCCCTTGATGACGAGAACGGGGTGGGCCTTGGCGAAGGCACGGATGCCCTTGGCCGCCTCGACCACGTCACCGTTCACGAAGGCGAGCGCGGTAGGACCGGTGAACAGCGCGTCGAGACCCTCGATACCCGCGTCGCTCGCGGCACGCTTCGCCAGCGTGTTCTTCGCGACGGTGTACTTGTTCTCGCCGCCCAGCGACCGCCGGAGCTCAGTGAGCTCCTTCACGGTGAGGCCGCGGTATTCGGTCAACACGGTGGCCGCCGAAGCACGGAAGTGGTCCGTCAGTTCGGCAACAGCCGAAGCCTTGTCGGCCCGGACCGGCTTGTCCGCCATGTCCCTCCTCTCTCAGTGCTTGAGCCACTGGTCGAGAGGGTCCGTACAAAGCAAAACGCCCCGGCGCAGAGGCACGGGGCGAACTCGAACACACGCAACTGCGCGGTCGGCGATCACGAACCGTTCTCCCTGCACGGGTCGCCCGCCTGATGCGGGACCTTCGGCCGCGACATCCATCGTGACGACGGTTGTTGCGGCGACCAGCGGTCTATGGGTGGAACTTCGAGGCTTTACAGTACGCGGGACCGGTCCCGAACTCCAAATCGGCTCCCGTTACGACCGTGACCTGCGCAGACGGGCGTAGATCCCGAGGACCACCGCGCACCACAGCACCGTCCCGGCCGTGAGCAACATCATGCGGGCCGCACCGGGTGCCGGACCGGAACCCAGCTCCCGCGCCACCGCCATCACCGGCGGCACCAGCCACGGGGCGATCGAACCGCGCAGACCCAGCACGATCACCAGGATCGAGCCGCTGACCAGGACCGCGACACCGGGCAGCACACGGCGGGTGACGGCCCGGCCGGCCAGCGCACCGAGCGTCACCGCGCCCAGGGCCGACAGCAGGTGCGCCAGCAGGCCGAGGAGGACACCGGTGGCGGTCGAGGGTTCTCCCGGTCCGGGCGGGCTGATCGCCCCGAACGGCCACGGGGCGATCATCGCGAGCAGGCACACGCCGATGGCCAGGGCCAGGGCGGCCAGCAGGCCGGCGGCCGCCTCCCGGACCGGGCCGATCGCGAGCCGGGCCAGACGGCGCTGGGCGTCCGGTTCGGTGTCCAGCAGCAGCTTGGCGAGCCAGGCCAGGATCGGGAAGAGGCAGACCGCCGAATAGCCGTAGGCGGAGGCGGCCGGGGACGCGCCACCGCCGAACAGGATCGACAGGAGGGCCAGCACGGTGATCAACGGGGCGAGTGCCCGGCCGCCGCGCAGGAAGCCGATCAGGCGCATCCGTGCGAGTGCGATCATCGGTCACCCCCATCACGATTCACTTCAACATCCCGATTTCCCGGTACGGGTACCGAACGGTCCCCCGGATCCCGAGCCTCGCCCACCGGCTCGGGCGTCACCCCACCGGCCGGGACAGTGGCGCTTGTCACTCGTACCGCAATCGCTGTCTTCTCCCGCACCCCGAGGACACGGTGACCGGCCGCGCTCAGCCGGTCCACCGCATCGGTCGTTTCGTCCCGCCGCACCGCGATCTCGATGATCATCTCGTCGTCGCCGCTGTCCGCAGGCCCCGGCGTGCCGGTGACGGTGGCGGTGGAGACCGTCCAGTGAAGCGCGTCCGGGAGGGTGGCGATCTCACCCCGGTGGTCGCTGACCAGCACCGATCCGCCGGCCGCGGTGACCTCGGCGACCAGTTGCGGGACAAGCTCGCGGGACTGGGCGTCCAGGCCCTCCCACGGCTCGTCGAGGACCAGCAGGCCGGGCGGGGTGAGCAGGGCCTGCGCGAGACCGACCTTCTGTGCGGTGCCCTTGGAGAGGGCCGGCAGCTGGGTGTCGACGTGCGCGGTCAGGTGCAGCCTGTCGATCCACGGGTCGGCCGCGCCCGGGGGCAGCCCCCGGACCTCGGCCATCGCGCGCAGGTAGCCGAGTGTGGTGAACGGCTGCGCGGCCGGGAAGCGCTCCGGGACCCAGCCGACGATCCGCGGGCGGTCCCGGATCACGCCCCGGGACGGGCTGAGCACACCCGCCGCCAGCTGCAGCAGGGTGGACTTGCCGGCCCCGTTCCGGCCGAGGACCACGGTCGCCCGGCCTGGAAGCACCGTCACGTCGACGTCCTGCAGTGTCCACGGGGCTCGGCGGGCGTACCGGAACCAGACCTTGTCGAAACGCACTGCGGGAGCCTTCCATAGACGAAACCCCCGGGGATAGTCCCCCGGGGGTTTCGTGAAAAGCGGTGGATCAGGCGTTGGTGTCGCCCCGCAGGTTCTTCACCACGTTCGGGTCGATCTGGACGCCAGGGCCCATCGTGGTGGCGACGGTGACCTTCTTCAGGTACTTGCCCTTGGCGGCCGACGGCTTGGCCCGGAGGACCTCGTCGAGCACCGCGGCGTAGTTGTCGATCAGCTGCTCGGGCGAGAACGACGACTTGCCGATGATCAGGTGCAGGTTCGAGTGCTTGTCCACCCGGAACGTGATCTTGCCGCCCTTGATCTCGTTGACGGCCTTGGTCACGTCGACGGTGACGGTGCCGGTCTTCGGGTTCGGCATCAGGCCACGCGGACCGAGGATCCGGGCGATCCGGCCGATCTTGGCCATCTGGTCCGGCGTCGCGATCGCGGCGTCGAAGTCCAGCCAGCCACCCTGGATCCGGGCGACGAGCTCGTCGGTACCGACCTCGTCGGCGCCGGCCGCGACGGCCTCCTCGGCCTTCGCGCCCTGGGCGAACACGATGACGCGGGCGGTCTTACCGGTGCCGTGCGGCAGGTTGACGGTGCCGCGGACCATCTGGTCGGCCTTACGCGGGTCGACACCGAGGCGCATCGCGACCTCGACGGTCGCGTCGAACTTGACCGGGTTGCCCTCCTTGGCGAGGGTGATCGCGTCCTTGGGCTCGTAGAGCTTGTTGGCGTCGATCTTCTCAGCCGCGGCGCGGTACGCCTTGCTGCGCTGTGCCATGTCATTACTCCTGTGGTAGATGGCGGGGCTCCGGAAAGCCCCTCCCACTGAGATCGCCGGCAGTCCGGCGATCAGATCTTGGTGACCTGGTTGAAGTTCAGCTCGACCGGGGTCTCGCGACCGAAGATCGAGACCAGGACCTTGAGCTTCTGCTGGTCGGCGTTGATCTCGCTGATCGAGGCCGGCAGCGAGGCGAAGGCGCCGTCGGTGACGGTGACGGAGTCACCCACCTCGAAGTCGAGCACCTTGATCTCGGGCTTCGCCTTCTTCTCCTCGGCCTGCACAGCCGGGGCCAGCCACTTCAGCACCTCGTCGAGCGAGAGCGGAGCCGGGCGGTCGACCCGGTCGGTGGCACCGACGAAGCCGGTCACACCGGGGGTGTTGCGCACACAGGAGTAGGACTCCGGCGACAGGTCCATCCGGACCAGGATGTAACCGGGGAAGACCTTGGCCTGCACCTGGTTGCGCTTGCCGTTCTTGACCTCGACCTCTTCGCGGGTCGGAACCTCGACCTGGAAGATGAACTCCTCCATGTCGAGACTCGTGATCCGGGTCTCGAGGTTGGTCTTGACCTTGTTCTCGTAACCGGCGTAGGAGTGCACCACGTACCAGTCACCGGGCGCGTACCGCAGCTTCTGCCGCAGCTCCTTGACAGGGTCGTAATCCTCGTCGACCTCGGGCGCCTGGGCCTCGGCCGAGTCGTCGGCCGCGTCGGCCGCCTCTACCGACTCGTCGATCTCCAGCGACGACTGCTCGTCAGCTGTCTCGTCGTCGTACTCAGGCACGCTCGCTCACTTCCAGAAATGTAACGTCGGTCGGACTCGCGGGGGCTAGCCCAGCGCCGCGAGGATCGCCTTACCGAAGCCGTAGTCCAGGCCGGCGACCAGAGCCGTCATGATGACCACGAAGACGATGACCACGCCGGTGTAGGTCAGCAGTTCCTTGCGGGTCGGCCAGATGACCTTACGAAGCTCACTGGTGACCTCGCGGAAGAACCCGCCCACGCGACCGATCGGACCCTTACCGCGAGCCTTCTTGGGCTTCGCGGTCTCATCCTTCGAAGACTCGGAGAGTGCGGTACCACCGTCGCGGTTCAGAGCCTCGTCGGCGTCATCGTCCGCTTTACCACCGCCGGCGGCGGAGTCGGCGAGAATCTCGTCGTCACCCGGGACGTCGTCACCGGGCCGGTCCTTCTCGGCCACTTCGTCCTACTTCCGTCGTCGGTGGTCTTGAGTTCCTGTCAGAGCTCGACCGGACGCGGAATTTGTGCGAACCGCGCACCGGGCGGGCACGTCGAGGAGAAATGCGCAGGGGTGACAGGACTTGAACCTGCAGCCTGCGGTTTTGGAGACCGCTGCTCTGCCAATTGAGCTACACCCCTTCGTGGGATCTGTCGTCTCTCGACTTCAGAGCCCCACGGCGCACCAGTGTACGGGTACGCCCGGCCTTATCCCAACCCGGGCTACCGCTTACTGATGAGCGCCTGTGACATGGACAGTACCTTGTCCCCGTTGCATGTGGCAGTCAGGCTCAGCCGAGTGTGTCCCTCGTCGGTGATCTCCTTGACTTTGGCGGTCACCACGACCTCCGTCCCCTCCTCGGTGTCGGGCACCGGAACGGGCTTGCTGAACCGCACGCTGAGCTCGACGACAGCGTCCGGAGCGCCGGCCCAGTGGGTGACCGCACGGCCCACCAGAGCCATCGTGAACATGCCGTGGGCGATGACACCGGGCAATCCCACACTCGTGGCGGTGCGCTCACTCCAATGGATGGGGTTGAAGTCGCCTGAGGCGCCCGCATAGCGCACCAGATCGGCCCGGGTGACCCGGAAGGTCTGCGGTTCCAGTTCCACGCTCATCAGGCCTCTCCCCGCACCACGAGCTTCTGCCAGACCGTCACGACCGGTTCGCCGGCCTCGGTGGTCACGTCGGTCCGGGTGGTGAGGAACTCGTGCCCGCCCCGGCTGAGGATCTCCTCCACCGTGTTGACACAGACCAGGGCGTCACCGGCGACGACCGGACGGGAGTACGCGAACCGCTGGTCGCCGTGGACTACCCGGCTGTAGTCGACCCCGAGCGCGGGATCAGCGACGACCTCACGGGTGGCCGGCATCGTGATCGCGACCGGGAAGGTGGGCGGGGCCACCACGTCGGCGTAGCCGAGGGCACGGGCCGCCTCGGGATCGTGGTACTCAGCGTCGGTGGCACCGATCGCCCGGGCGAACTCCCGGATCTTCTCGCGGCCGACCAGGTAGGGCTCGGTGGGCGGCCAGCTGCGGCCCACGAAGGATTGGTCCAGAGGCATGCCGACAAACTACCTGCCGAGCTGCGCCGAGAAATAGCACCCTCAGTGCAGAATCTTTTCGCTAGTCGCGCTTTTCGGCAGCCCTTTGAACAGCACCACCTGAAACGCACCGCTTGAAACGCGCTACACCGTGAACAGCACTACGCCGTGAACAGCACTACGCCGCCCAGACCGAAGTCTGGACGGCGTAGTGGAAAGCTGTTGGTTGCGAGCGCGCTCAGCGGGTCTCGCGGTGCAGGGTGTGCTTCCCGTCGCGGGGGCAGAACTTCTTCAGCTCCACCCGGTCGGGGTCGTTACGCCGGTTCTTCTTGGTGATGTAGTTCCGGTCCTTGCACTCCGTGCACGCCAGGGTGATCTTCGGACGGACGTCGGTCGCCTTGGCCACGGCGGGGTGCCTTCCTGCTAACGAGTAACTGACAGCGAACCAGCTTATATGCTCGGTCGCCGCTTCGCAAAGTGGGTCCCCGGGTGGGGAATCACTGAAGAAAAGTAGCGGTGGCCGGACTTGAACCGGCGACACAGCGATTATGAGCCGCTTGCTCTGCCATCTGAGCTACACCGCCGAGCCAGGCTCACATGTCCAGCGCCAGGCAAGGCGGAACGAACCCGGTAGAGCCCCCTTACGGAATCGAACCGTAGACCTTCTCCTTACCATGGAGACGCTCTGCCGACTGAGCTAAGGGGGCTTGCCGCCTGCGATCTACCGCTTTTTGCGGCCTCTCGCTTGCTGCGTGGATAAGACTACACGGCCTGCGGACTGGGGTGAAATCAGTACCCCCCTTCCGATGAAAACCCTGGTCAGATCACTGCGCGAAGCCTTCTGACCTCGCCGGTCGGGGTGGATTCCGGCTCGGTCTGAGCGCTCAGCCAAGCCTCCAGACGCTCGAACGGCAGCGGCCGGCTGAACAGGTAGCCCTGACCGATCTCGCAGCCCATCTCCTCGAGCAGTTCCAGGGTCAGTTCACTCTCGACACCCTCGGCCACGACCTTCAGCCCGAACTCACGGGACAGCCCGATCACTGCCCGGACGATCGCCAGATCACCCGAGTCGGTCGCCATCCCCTGCACGAAACTGTCGTCGATCTTCACCTCGTGCACCGGCCACTGCCGCAGGTACGCCAGCGATGAGGCGCCCGTCCCGAAGTGGTCCACACTCAGCCGCACACCCAGGTCCCGTAACCGGTACAGGGACGGCAGGACCCGCTCGATGTCGTTGAGCATGCCCGGCTCGGAGATCTCGAACGTCACCTGACCCGGGTCGACGGCGTGCGCCTCGAGAAGCTCCCGGACCAGCTCCGGGAAGCGGGAGTCGAGCAGCGTACGCGCGGAGAGGTTGACCGCGATGTCCAGCGGCCGCTCGGCCGCCGCCCACGCCTTGCACCGGCGCAGACCCGCCACCAGCACCACCTCGGTGAGCCGGGCCAACTGCCCGGTGTGCTCGGCGACCGCCACGAAGTCCTCGGCGGCCACCTCGCCGTGCGCCGGATGCACCCAGCGGGCCAGGCACTCGACACCCACCACGTGCCGGTCGGCGAGGGTCACCTTGGGCTGGAAGTAGACCTCCAGCTGATCGTTGTCGAGCGCCCGGCGCAGATCCGCGGCGATACCCAGGCGGCGGACCGCGCGGGACTCCAGCGCCGGATGGAAGGGCTGCACGCCGTACGGCAGCACCTTCGCGGCGTTCGCGGCCAGCTCGGCCCGTTGCAGCAGGGACTCCGGATCGCCGCCGTGATCGGGGTAGACGCTCACGCCGACAGCGGTGTTCACGTCCAGGGTGAGTGAGCCCACCGCCATCGGGCCGCGCAACTGCTCCCGCATCCGGGTGGCGATCTCGATCGTGGCGTCGATGCTCGGAGCCCGCAGGGTGACCACGAACTCGTCGCCGCCGATCCGGCCGACCAGGGCGCCCGGGTCGGCGATGCCACGGATCCGGTCGGCGGTCTCGACGAGCAGCTTGTCGCCGGCAGCGTGCCCCATCGACTCGTTCACGTTCCGCTGGCCGTCGACGTCGAACAGCATGATCGCGACGACCTCGTCCTCGGCGCGCACCTTCACCGACTCGGCCAGGGCGTCGATCACCCGGCGGCGGTTCGGCAGGCCGGTCAGCCGATCGTGGTACGCGTCGTAGCGCAGCCGGTCGACGAGGCGGGAGTTCTCCACCGCCACCGCGGCGTGCGCGGCCACCGTCTCCAGCACCTGCACGTCGGTCTCCCGGAAGGTGCGGCTCTCCCCCAGCCGGTTGATCACTTCGAGGGTCCCGATGGTGGCCTGACCGGACCGGAGCGGGATCACGATGACGTCCTTGACCTTCGCGGCCCGCAGGCTGGGGCGCAGGTCCTCGGTCTCCGCGAAACGGGCACCGACACCGAGCGCGGCCCGTTCCCGGATCGCCCGCTCCCGCACGTCCTCCGGGGTGGGCGCGATGTCGAGCAGGCCCTTGTGCTCGACCCGGGCGGTGAGCAGCACCTCCGGATGGCGGCCCTGCGGGGAGAGCCACAGCGTGGCGTACTCCGACTGCATCAACGAACGCACCCGGCCGAGCAGCACGTCCGGCAGACCGCTGCGGCTGCCCTCGTCACGCATCGCCTGGGTGAGTTCGTAGACGTCCGCCAAAGTCTTGTGCCGGCGGAAGAACTCCGAGTACGACCGCAGGATCGACACCAGCATCACGATCAGGCAGAGGAGCAGGACCACCGACCAGAGTGTCGCGTCCAGCGCCACCAGGAAGATCAGGCCGATCAGGATGTTGATGCCGGTGACGGTGATCGAGGAGAGCCCGGCACGGAGCGCGTCCCGGCCGGTTCCGGCGCCCTGGATCAGCGTGAAGACGCCCACCAGGCTGAACAGCTCGACGACGAAGGCCACCAGGAGCGCCCCGGCGAGGATCGCCCAGGTGCGGGGACCGGCATCTCCCGTGGTCGGCGGGAAGGCGGCGATGAACAGGATCGCCGCACTGCTACTGGCAGCGGATTTGGCGACGTTGAACGAGAGTTTTGTGGTCGGGGTACCGGACCACAGGTGACGTACCAGGCCCTCACCGATAGCGACCAGGACAACCATCATCGGCGGCAGGTAGTAGAGCGCCAGAAGAAGTGGTATCTCCGTCAATCCGACATAAAGGCTGATACGCCAGATGACTATGCTGAGGCCCGCACGATGGGCGATCAGAAGCGTTGCGAAGAAAACGAGTCCGAGTGGCCAGGATCGATACCAACCCGGTTCGGTTATCCAGAAACCAACCGAACAGATAACGACGAAGAGCACCAGCGGGTACGTGATCAGCCACGCTCGCCGGGCTCCCCCTCGCTTCGACCGGGGCCGCTCGACCATTGAGAATCCTCTCTAGCCGACCGGCCGCCTCAGTCCGTCGGGCTGGGCGCCTCAGTCCCAGTCAATAATGGCAGTGGCACTCGCAGGCACTACGGCTTCGGTGCTCTCGGGCGCCCCTGCATCAACGGTGGCGCCTCCGAAAACCACCGCAAGTGCGAGAACCAAGCCGGCTAGGCGGCTCAGCTTCCTTCCAGACATCGCTCGCTCCTCAGTTGGGGATTCGCATCGAGTGGGGGTCACATGATGGTGCCACACCGGTTGTGCGGCGGGGAGCGTTCATCGGCGGGTCGTGGCGACGCTCCGGCAAATCCTGGCCGAACGGTTGAGCAGGCAGCCCTGCTAACTGCTGAAGAATTGGCGGCTTTATGACCTATTTAGGGGGACAAGTATGGCCAATTCACACCAGCGCGTCAGGGCTTCTTGACGTCAAGACCGCCTGACGGAACACTGCCCGACGTGACCACACCGGACGAACTGGAGCGAACCCACACGCTCACCACTGCGACCCAGCGATTCGACGCCCTGCGGATGCGCGACGCCCTCGCCGCGATGGACCCGGAACACGAACCGGCACTCTCCCCCGGTGAGACCCTGGAGATGCTTGCGCTCAGTGAGGTCATCATCCGCAAAGCCGGGTACGGGCGGCAGGCCATGATCCGGTCGGCTCGGGCCGCGGGGGCCTCCTGGTCGAAGATCGGGGTTGCGATCGGCACCACCAAACAGGCGGCCTGGGAGTCGCATCAACGCTGGATCGAGGGCCAGATCTGACTTCCGGCTAGTTGTTTGACAGGCCCAGGCGGAGGCCGAAACCGAGCAGGACGGCGCCGGTGCCGGCGTCGACGGCACGGCGGACCCGGCGACGAGCCAGGAAACCACGGGCTGCCTGCGCCCCCAGGATGATCATCGTGAACCAGATCAGGCCCTCGACGTCGTGCACCAGCGCCAGCAGCAGGCCGGTCGAGAGCGGGTCGGCATCCGCCGGAATGAACTGCGGGAGCACCGCCAGATAGAAGGCGCCGACCTTCGGATTCAGCAGATTCGTCAGCAGTCCCCGGCCGAACGTGCTCCAGAACGTCGCACCGGCCCGGCCCTCCACCGGCTCGGCCTCCGGCCGGTCCCGGCGCAGAGCGGCACGGATCATCCGGAAACCCAGAAAGATCATGTACGCGGCTCCGGCCACCCGCAGAATCGTGAACCCGATCTCGGACGCGGCCAGCAACGCCGACGCCCCCACCGCTGCCGCCGCACCCCACGCCAGCGCACCCGCGTTGATGCCCAGCGCCGTAGCGAACGCCGGACCGCGACCCATCGTGATCGCGGCCCGCAGCACCAGAGCGGTGTCCAGCCCCGGAGTGATCGTCAACAGCGCACCGAGCAGTGCGAACGAGAGGACGGCATCGGTCAGGTCCATGTGTCAGTGGTATCCGACCGCAACCCCACGCTCAAGCCCGGAAGCCGCGCCGTCGGTCTGAAGTGACAGCCCGTCTCGCGTCGTAGGGAACAGGGCTGTGGGTAGCCGTACAAAATTGGGGGTTTTGGGCCGGCCTTTGAACTTCTCGGCCTCTGAACTTCTGTGCCTTCGAACTTCGGGAAGCCGGCCCCGCGACGTCAGCGGTAGTTGGTGAACTGCAGGGCGACCCCGAAGTCCTCCTGCTTCAACAGCGCGATGACCGCCTGCAGGTCGTCCCGCTTCTTGCCGGTCACCCGCAGCTGGTCACCCTGGATCTGGGCCTGCAGACCCTTCGGGCCCTCGTCCCGGATCTTCTTGCTGATCGCCTTCGCCTTGTCCGTCTCGATCCCCTCGACCACCTTCAGGTCGATCTTCCACGTCTTGCCGGACTGGCGAGGCTCCCCCGCGTCCAGCGACTTCAGCGAGATGTTGCGCTTGACCAGCTTCTCCTTGAAGACGTCGAGGGCGGCGATGGCCCGTTCCTCGGTCTCCGAGGTGATCGTGAACGCCTCACCCGACTTGGCGAGAGTCGTCCCGGTCCCCCGGAAGTCGAACCGGGAACCGAGCTCCTTCTCCGCCTGGTTGAACGCGTTGTCGACCTCCTGCCGGTCGACCTTGCTCACGATGTCGAACGACGGGCTGGCTGCCATGATCAGACTCCTGCGGCTGGATGCTTGTCGATGCTTACAGCGGGCGCTTGCGGGCCCGCGACATGCCGACCGTACCCGGTTGTTGATACGGCGGACGCTACGGCTATTGTTATGTCCGCTGCCGCGGGAGACCGCGGCGGTTGCCCAGGCGGGTTGCCCGAGCGGCCAATGGGAGCGGACTGTAAATCCGTCGCGAAAGCTACAGAGGTTCGAATCCTCTACCCGCCACCAACAGGCACGAGAGGCCCCTCACCAGCGGAAACGCGGTGCAGGGGCCTTCTTCGTGAGTCCCACTTGGTCCTACTCGGAACCAGTGCGTCTCACGAGTCACGGCAAATACACGGCAAAGTTCCGGCAAGGTCGCACCCCGTACGAACGACTCGCAGCCGCCCAGCCCTGACCCAGGAGTCACCGTGGGACTCAACAGAGGCGAAGTCCTCACCATCATCGGCATCGTGGTCGCCGTGGTAGCTATCGGTGCAAGCTTGTTTGCCGCCCGCAGATGG
>DATMVU010000432.1:0-5667 GCA_035562875.1 Actinoplanes sp.
CTGGGCTGGAAGCTGGCCGGAACGGTACACGGCTGGGCGCCGAGTGCACTGCTCGACAGTTATCAGGCCGAGCGGCACCCGGTCGCGGCGGACGTCCTGGACCTCACCCGCGCGCAGACCGCGATGCTGGACGACGGGCCGGGCGGGCGGGCCGTGCTAGCCCTGTTCACCGAGCTGATCGGGATCGAGGAGGTGAACCGCCGGCTGCTGGAGAGAACCTCCGGGATCGGCATCCGCTACGACTTCGGGCCCGGCCCGGACCTGCTCGGCCGCCGCCAGCCGGACGTGGACACGGCGGACGGCTGCCTCTACGGCCTGCTGCACCGGGGCCGGGGGCTTCTGCTGGACCGCACCGGGCGACTGGACACCGGCGGGCGGGCGGACCGGGTGGACCTGCTGGCCGATCCCACCGCGGCGGTGGACTCCCCGGCGGTCCTGCTGCGCCCGGACGGGCACGTCGCCTGGCTCGGCGACGACCAGCGGTCCCTGGACGAGCAACTGGCCCGCTGGTTCGGCGCCTGGTCGGCGCAACATTCCATCGACGATCACCGCACGATGTCCGATAAGGTTCGGTCGGCGTGACGCTGTTCGAGGAGGTGAGCCCGATGACTCCGTTTCTGTGGGGATGGACTTACTGACCGATCTCACCGTGCCGGTTGACGCCCCGGTGGTGCCGCTCCACGCGAAACGCCGGGGCTAGGCGGCAGCGAGCTGGTTGCGGCCGGACCGTTTCGCGGAGTAAAGGTGCGCGTCGGCCCGGTCGTACAGGTCGCGGCCGGGTTCGCCGGCCTGACAGGCGGCCAGGCCCATGCTGAGGGTCACGGTCAGGCCCGGGACGATGGTGTTCCAGTCACGGGCCTGGATCACCCGGCGGATCCGTTCGGCGATCTGCCGGGCCTCGTCCTCGCCGGTGGCCAGGAACACGGCGAACTCGTCGCCACCGAACCGGATCGCCACCTCGTCGTGCCGGCAGTGCGAGCGCAGCACCGCGGCGATCTCGCCGAGCACCCGGTCGCCGACACCGTGCGAGTAGCGGTCGTTGATGTCCTTGAAGTGGTCCACGTCGATGAGCAGCAGCGAGCCGCCGGCCGTGACCGTGTTGATCCGCCGGTCGAACATCCGCCGGTTGCCGAGCCCGGTCAGCGCGTCCGAGGCGGCGGCCAGGTCCGCGGACAGCCGCGCCGCCTCCAGCTCGACCCGGCGGTACGCCTGCCGCAGCATGGTGCGCCGGTCCAGCCTCAGCTGCCACAGCGCCTCGGTGTGACCGCGCAGCGCCTCGAGCATCGCCTGGGTGGCCTCACCCGGGAACTCGAAGATCGCGGTGGTCGCCAACTCGTACTGGAAGAGCAGTTTCTGGGATCGCAGCACCGAGAGCTGGAGGGCGGCCCGGAACTCGCGGCGGGCCGCCAGCCACTCACCGTTGTCCCGCAGCGCCACCCCGTGTGCGAGGTGCAGCAGACGGGTCTCGTGCAACTGGTCGGCCGCGCGCATCTTCGGCAGCAGATCGGCGACCAGAGCCAGAGCCTCCTCGGTACGGCCGGACTTGGCGTAGCAGACGGCGAGGACCGTGGAGCCGAGCGGCGAGTCGATGCCCTGCTCCTCCAGGTTCTCCAGGATGGTCACGCACTTGTCGATGAGGTTCGCGGCGTCCACGGTGCGGTCGACCTGTTCCAGGCGCAGCGCCCACTCCAGCCACAGTTCGATGTGGGTGAGTTCGGCGGCGGAGCGGTACAGGTCGTCGGGGTTCTCGAACGACTCGATGCAGCGGCGCATCGCGTCGTCGGCGAGTTCGAACAGGTCGGCGCAGCGGGCGGCCTGGGCCAGCGAAGCCATCGCGGAGAAGTAGCGCAGCCCTTTGCGCGGGGCCACGTCCAGCACCGCCATCGCGCGGGCCACGTAGTGCAGCCCGTCGTCGATGCGGCCCAGATTGATCAGCACCTCGGCGGCGTCCGCCATGATCTTGGCGTCGGTGGCCTTCGGCCCGCCCAGCGCGGTCTGGTCCTCGATCAGGTCCTCGGCGATCTGCAGGGCCTCGTCGAGGCGGCCGAGCGACCGCAACGCGTACATCCGGCCGAGCCGGCTGACCCGGTGGGTCCGGTGGTCGCCGAGCATCAGCGTGATCGCCTCGGCATGGTCGGCGGCGAGCAGCGTCTCCGTGTGGTGACCGCGGATGGTCAGGTCGTGCACGTGCAGCGCGAGGCTGGCGTAGGGACCGTACGGCGACACCAGTACCGGCAGACGATTCATCGGCAGTCCCCGTTTCCCATGGCCCTACCGTCGGCCGCCGTGACCCCGACTTGAGGCATCCGGCCACCCGGCGGTCACTGAAGGCTCCCGGGCCGGAGCCGTCAGTGACCGCCTCCCGGTGTGGTCAGCAGGCGCCAGCTCCGCCGTACCGGAACGTCCGGCCGGTCAGCCGGGCCACGTCGTAGTAGTCGCTGGTGGTGCGGACGTACATGTCCACGGCGGGCCCGTTGAGGTAGGTGACACTGCTGATCCGGGCCGCCTGGCCGTCGCCGTTGCCGTTGCGGCCGTTGCCCATCTGGGTACAGGGGGCCGAGCTGGACGCCGCCACCTCACCGAAGACCTGGATGTTGCCGCTCTGGGTGAAGGTGCCGGCCCAGCGGGACGCCGGGTAGTAGCCGACCCATTCGGTGTCGTAGGCGATCCACCAGGCCCCGTTGGCGTACTGGATCCCCAGCTTCTTGACGGTGTCCTGGGGCAACGTGTCACCGGGCCCGATGGTCTGGCTGTACCTGACGAAGCCGCACGCGTTGTAGCAGGTGGGCTGGCCGTTGATCCAGTGGTAGACGAACAGGTGGGGCTCGGCGTCACCGTTCACCACCCGGTCCACGGTCCAGCCGACCTCGACGGCCTGGGCGCCGTCGGCCGACTGCACCGCCAGCTCGGCGAGCGAGTGATAGTCGGTGGTGGCGAGGGTCGGCTTCCCGACGGTGACGTTGGCGTAGACGCCGTCCGTCACCGCGGCCTGGGATCCGGCGTTGTAGTGGAAGTCGACGGTCTGCGTCGCGGCGGCGGCGAGCGACGGCGGTTTCGGGGGCACCACCTCGGTGGTGGTCGCGTCCAGGTCACCCTCGCGGGAGGTGCGGCCCTTCGGGGCGTACCGGGCGCCGGGACGCTCCGGCGGGGCCGCGTCCAGGCCCTCCGACTGGAGCCGCCGGCTGCTGGCGCCGGCCGGGCCCCGCTGGATGGTGCTCGGCGTCTGCCCCCAGGGCAGCCGGGCCGGTGGGACGATCTCGGGTTGCTCGACGGGGGTGGGTGCGGGCGCCGGGGCCTCCTCGGCGCCGGCGTTCAGGGTGGAGATCAGGCCCACGGAGCCGACCACTACGGTGATCAGGGCAGCGGCGGAAACTCCTCGGCGCGTTTTCGACACGTGATTCAATCCTCGATGTTGTCGGGGGCCGGGAGATCAAAAGGAACGAATACTCCGGCGATGCGGGTCACCGTATAGCGTCCGAACTGGGCCGGGAACGCCCTGCTACACGGAGTATTCGTTCGAGTTAGTACGATCGTATGAGCGGTTTCGCCGGTTGCACCAAGAAAGAGGCTAAGCGCCGTGAGCCTCTTTCAGATGAGCGCTACTGTCCGCTTCCGGACGACCCCTGTCGAGCGATTACCGAAAGACCCAAAACCACATACGGTTCTTTCCGTACGAGCTCTCGGAAGCACCGCAGGAAGGCACCCGCGCCATGCATCGAACTTTCTCCCGGGCCATCCGGCGGCTGCTGTCCGACGCCGTCGCGGCACTGGCCGCACTCCACGCCCGCCGACCGCACGACGAGCCACGCCCGGCACCGTCCCCACCACCACCCGCACCCACCGCGACCACCACCCGGAGCCGGGCGAAGATGGCGTACCGGATGAACGCCGCGGCCCACCGCAACTCCCCCGGGAAACCCGGCAGGACCGACCGCTCCCCACTCCACGACTGCGCGGAATAGTCGCCTGGCGGGAATGGGCCGCCCGGCGTCACGGGCGGCCCGGCGTCACGGGCGGCCCGGCGTCAGCGCACCTGCTTGGCGGCGAACTGCATCCGCGGCGACGCGTAGAACTCCTGCGCCTGCACCAGCTGCAACTCCCGCTGACCGGACCGGAACGTCAGATCGATCAGATCGAAAACACTCGACGCGGTACGTTCCAGCGCCAGCGCCGCATCCTTCGTCGCCACGTAATGCGACGTGAACAGTGCCGCCGTGACATCACCGGACCCGTTGGCCTTGAACGGCAGATGCGGCGTGGACACCACCCACGCACCGGCCGGGTCCACCACCAGCATCTCGATGGTGCCCTCCTCCCGGTCCGGCCGCTCCACGCTGGTGACCAGCACCGTCGACGGCCCCATCGCGCGAGCCAGATCCGCCGACTCCAGGGTCGACTCGATGCTCGCCGGCTCGGTACCGGTCAGAAAACCCAGCTCGAACTGGTTCGGGGTGATGATGTCGGCGACCGGCACCACCTTGTCCCGCAACAGGACCGGGATCTCCGGCGCCACGAAACACCCGGATTTGGCGTTACCCATCACCGGATCACAGGCGTAGACGGCGGCCGGGTTCGCGGCCTTCACCCGGCGCACCGCATCGACGATCACGTCAGCGATGCCCGCCCCGCCCTGATACCCCGACAGCACCGCGTCGACCTGCTCGAACACACCGCGCTCCTCGACACCGAGCAGCACCTCGGCCACATCGGCCGGAGCGATGAGCGGCCCGCGCCAGGCCCCGTACCCCGTGTGGTTGGAGAAGTTGACCGTGTGAACCGGAACGACCTCGACCCCGATGCGCTGCATGGGGAAGACGGCCGCGGAGTTGCCGACGTGCCCGTGCGCAACCGCCGACTGGATGGACAGAACCTTCATCCCCCCAGCCTAGAAGCCCACCGGCGGGCGGAGATCAGGCGGCTACCGGTGACGGGTCAGGATGTGCAGGACACGCCGTCGATGCGGCAGTCGGACGGGGCCGCGTCCAGCAGGGTCGCGCCGCGGACCTCGAAGGAGATCGTGACCTGGCCGTTCCCGTCGATCACGATGGTGGTGTCGTCGGGGGTGAACGTCCAGACCGCGCCCTGCTGGCCGGCCGTCGCGCCCTTGACCGCGGCGACCTGCAGACTGGAGCGGGGCAGCGTGACGGCCAGGGTCCAGCCGGTCTGCGCGGCCGGGTCCGGGTTGGCGACTGTCACGTTCATCCGGTACCCGAGCAGGCCCAGCAGCGACGACGTGGTGCTGTAACTGGCGGTCAGCGACTCCTGCACGGCCTCGCCACCACCGGTCGGCGGCACGGCGCCGCCGGACGAGGACGACGAGGGTGACAGTGACACTCCGGGACCGGCGCTGTCCGAGGCCGGCACCGTCGCCGAGGGCAGCGGCTGCACCGTACCGGTGGTGGTGACGACCGGGCCGGGTGTCCCGGCCGCCGGCACGCCGACGGGAACGGCGGGTCGGCCGGGCAGTCCGGCCGCCTCCTCCGGGCGGATCGTGTCCCGGGACGGGCGGTCGACCAGGAAGACGACCAGGAACGCGGTGGCCGCCACGGCGACCAGCACACCGGTGACCAGCAGCAACCGGCCGGCCATCGGGCGGCGGGCCGGGGCGCCGGCCGGCCGGATCAGGCGCGGCTCGGGTGACGGGCTGGTCAGCAGGGCGGTGGCCAG
>DATMVU010000433.1:0-4623 GCA_035562875.1 Actinoplanes sp.
CGGACCGGGCCCTGGTCAACAAGGCCAACCTGTCACTGCGCCGGGGCGAGATCGTCGGTCTGGCCGGCCTGATGGGCGCCGGCCGCACCGAGCTGGCGATGAGCGTCTTCGGCCGCTCCTACGGTGTCAACATCACCGGCCAGTTGATCAAGGACGGCAAGGAGATCCAGGCCCGCAACGTCCGGGAGGCGATCGACCACGGCATCGCCTACGCGACCGAGGACCGCAAGCGGTACGGGCTGAACCTCATCGAGGACATCAAGCGCAACATCTCCGCTGCCGCACTCGGCAAGCTGGCCAAGGCCGGCTGGGTGGACGGCAACGAGGAGTTCCGGGTCGCCAACGAGTTCCGCGGCAGCATGAACATCAAGGCGCCCAGCGTCGAGGCGGTCGTCGGCAAACTGTCCGGTGGCAACCAGCAGAAGGTCGTGCTGTCCAAGTGGATCCTGACCGATCCGGACGTGCTGATCCTGGACGAGCCGACCCGCGGTATCGACGTCGGCGCGAAGTACGAGATCTACACGATCATCAACCGGCTCGCCGACGAGGGGAAGGCCGTCCTGGTCATCTCCTCCGAACTGCCGGAGCTGCTCGGGATCTGTGATCGCATCTACACCCTCTCGGCCGGCCGGATCACCGGTGAGGTTTCGCGTGCCGAGGCCACGCAGGAGAGCCTGATGACTCTCATGACGAAGGAAGTACAGGAGGTAGCGCCGTGACGGCCGCACCAAGCAGTGCCGGTGTCAGGGCCGGTAAGGGCCCGAACGGTCCCCAGGGCCAGGCGCCGCGCAAGGTCAACTTCGACCTGAAGCAGAGCGGGATCTACATCGCCCTCGCTCTGATCGTGGTGGCCTTCACCGCGGCCACCGGTGGCGACCTGCTCGCCCCGCAGAACCTCAGCAACATCATCGTCCAGTACTCGTACATCCTCGTACTGGCGATCGGCATGGTCCTGATCATCATCGCCGGGCACATCGACCTGTCGGTCGGTTCGGTGGTGGCGGCCTCCGGCGCGTTCGCCGCGGTGCTGATGGTCGAGATGAACGTGCCCTGGCCGCTCGCGGCGCTGGCGACCCTGCTCTTCGGGGCGATCATCGGTGCCTTCCAGGGTTACTGGGTGGCCTACTTCGGCATCCCGGCCTTCATCGTCACGCTGGCCGGCATGCTGCTGTTCCGCGCGATCACGTACAACATCCTGGGCAACAAGGGCATCGGCCCGTTCCCGGACGACATCCGTACCCTCGCGAACGGCTTCACCCCCGGCTTCCTGAACAACATCGCCCTCGGCCCGCTCGGCGGTGCCGACCTGTTCAGCATCATCGTCGGCGTGCTCGTCGTGGTGGCGATGGTCTTCGTGCAGCTGCGCACCCGCAGTGCCCGGGTCCGCTACAACCAGGCCGTCGACCCGGGCTGGCTGTTCGGTCTCAAGGTCGCCGTCCCGGCGCTGCTGGTGATGTTCCTGGTCGTCCAGCTCGCCCGGTTCCGCAACCTGCCGTGGGTGCTGATCCTGCTCGCGGTCCTGGTGGTCGGCTACACGCTGGTCACCAACCGGGCCGTGTTCGGCCGCCAGATCTACGCGGTCGGTGGCAACCTGCAGGCCGCGACGCTCTCCGGCGTCAAGGTCAAGTCGGTGGTGTTCTGGCTGTTCGTCAACATGGGCGTGCTCGCCTCGCTGGCCGGCCTGATCTTCGCCGGCCGGCTGAACCTGGCCGGCCCGACCGCCGGTAACAGCTTCGAGCTGGACGCCATCGCCGCCGCGTTCATCGGTGGCGCCGCCGTCCAGGGTGGTGTCGGTAAGGTGGTCGGCGCGATCACCGGTGGCCTCATCATGGGTGTCATCAACAACGGCGCCGGCCTGCTCGGCTGGCAGACCGAGTCGGTGATGTTCGTCAAGGGCCTGGTGCTGCTCCTCGCGGTCGCCTTCGACGTGTGGTCCAAGCGCCGCGCCGCCGGCGCCAAGTGATCTGAACCGCCTCGACGGCCGGTGTCTCCGCTCAGGAGACACCGGCCGTCGCCATTCCGAAGGCGGACGGTTTGACGCCGCCGGGGAAGACCTCGGACAGGGAGCCCAGGCCGCAGCGCTTCTGCAGGATCTCGCCGATCACCGAGCGGTAGTCGGTGGTGACCGCCAGATCGCCGTCGGCCAGGTCGCGGGGGCCGAGGCCGGGCCACCTGCCGTACACCCGCCCGCCACGGATGCCGCCGCCGAGCAGCATCATCGCGTTCCCGTGGCCGTGGTCGGTGCCGCCGGAGCCGTTCTCCTGGAGCCGGCGGCCGAACTCGCTGATCGTCAGGACGGTCACCGTCCGCATGGTGGTCTCGCCCAGGTCGGTGACGAAGGCGTGCAGCGCGGTGGCCAGCGCGAACAGGTCGTCGTACATCCGCCGGCCCTCGACCGCCGGGCCGATCCCCTCGTGCATGTCCCAGTCGCCGCAGTCGACGGCGGCGGTGACCAGCCCGGCCCTCGACCGGATCAGCCGCGCCACGTCGCGGAGCGCGTCCCCCAGTTCGGTGCCGGGATACCGGGCGCCGTTCGCGGGGGAGTAGTAGGTGTCCTGGACCCGCCCGGTGACGGCGAGGGCCCGGTCGGCGGCCAGGGCCGGGGCGGACAGCACGGCCGGCGCCGACGTGTACATCGCCCGCAGTGCCGCCGCGATCGGCCGCCGGCCGCCGCCGGCCAGGCGGAACTCGTCGACGGCGGGCATCGACACGTCCAGCGACGGGCCGGCCATCAACCGGGCCGGCATCGCGCCGCCCATCGCGACGGCGGCCAGCGGCCCGGAGACGCCGGTGCACCCGAGCATCCGGTCCAGCCAGCCGCTGCGGATCGCACTGCCCGGCGCGGCGTTCTCCATCGCCTCCATCGCGGCGAAGTGCGACCGGCTGGCGTTCTGCTGGCCGACCGCGTGCACCGCCGCCAGCCGCCCGGCCCGCCACTGCGGCAGCAGCGGGGCCAGCGCCGGGTGCAGGCCGAACGTGCCGTCCCCGGCGATGATCCTCGATCTCGGTACGGCGATCCCCGGCCGCGCCCGGTAGTAGTCCTCCTCCCCGATCGGTACGAACGCCGACAGCCCGTCGAAGCCGCCGCGCAGTGACACCACGACCAGGGTGTCCCCGGAGTACTGCCCGGCCGCGTACGCCAGCCGGGTGCTCAGTCCCGCGGTGGCCAGGCCGGTCAGCGCGGCCCCGGCCCCTACCAGCGCCGCGCGGCGAGATACTTCGTCACAACATGTCATGAAATTTCACCTCAGCTGGAAGGATGGCGAGTCGAGGACCAGGGCGATCAGGTACGGCGCGGCACCGGGGAGTGCCCGGTCCCCGGGGAACAGCGGGCTGGCCGGCTCCTTCCCGGCGACGCTGAGCACCGCGGCGGTGTGCTCGGCCGGCAGCCGCCCGCCGATCAGCCGGGTGGCGAGTGCGTCGATCAGCCCGCCGTACGTCCCCGGCAGCACCGGAACCAGCGATCGCAGCAGGTCGGCGGGGCGGGTCAGCCGGGCCGGGTACCAGCCGGCGGCCAGGTTCAGGTGCAGGTTGCAGCGGGCCAGGAACGCCGACGGTGACGCCCACGCGCTCGCCACGTCCGGGTAGCCGTTCGGCGCGCTCCACCGGAACGGGGCGTTCCCAGCCGACACCAGATGGTTGTAGAGCGCGTCCAGCGACGTGATCCCGGCCGGGTCCGGGCCCAGCCCGAGTACCCGGACCGCTGCGACGGTGTCCTCGAACGGGGTGCGGGTCTTGCGGCCGGCCGAGGCGGCGAACTCCCGGGACAGGAACAGTTCCCGCAGCACCGGCACGATCGCGGTGTCGTGCGCCCGGTACACCTTCGCCAGCCTCGCCACCAGCCGGGTGGGCACCTCGTCGGCGACGAACCGGACGCAGAGCCGGCGGGCGATGCGCTCGGCGGTCCGCGGATGCCGGGCCAGGTGACCGAGGAACGCGACGGCCGCCGCCTCGCCGTCGGCGGACCGGTTGGCGTGCCGGAAACCGAGGACGTCGACGGCTCCGGTGGCGTGCAGCGAGGCGTCGTAGACGTAACCACCGGACCGCCCGACGGTCATCCCGGTCAGCAGCCGGGCGGTGGCCGGCACGTCCGCCTCGGTGTGCGCCGGGCCGACGGTGTGCAGTTCCAGCAGCTCCCGGGCGTAGTTCTCGTTCGGGTACGCCCGGCACGAGGACCGCTGATCCAGATAGGTCAGCATGGCCGGGTGCCGGGCACTGGCGACGAGCATGTCGGCGAACCGCCCGAAGGTGTGCGCGCGGATCACCGTACGGTCGTAGTCGGCCCGGGTGTCCCAGATCCCGCTGGACGGGGCGGTCACGTGCAGGTGGTTCGACCAGAACCCGGCCGTCTGCTCGAACAGTTGCCGTTCGCTCCACACGGCCCGGGCGACCGTGGCCCGGCCGAGCTGCTTGAACGACTCGTAGTTCTCCCGGCGTGACCCCGCCCGTACCGCGGCAGGGGTGGCCCCGGCCAGCGGCAACCGGCGCAGGACCGCATCGCAGAGACCGTCGCCGATCCGCCCCGGGTCGAGTTGCCGGTCCAGCCAGCCCGCCGCTCCCAGCCGGCGAGCCTCGGCCAGAGCAGCAGGTGTCGCGCCGAAGGTGGCCCGGCGCAGCAGGTGA
>DATMVU010000434.1:0-2366 GCA_035562875.1 Actinoplanes sp.
TTCCGGGGGCACGCCCAGGTCCCGGGCGACGGCCCACAACGGTCCCGGCCCGGCGAGCCCGATCTGAGCGGCGATCGCGGGCAGGTCGTCCGGGATCCGGCCGAGGGCCTCACTGAACTCCACCAGCCGCCGGGTGCCCGCGTCGGCGAGCCCGAGGGCGGCCACCAGCGGGCCGATCCGGTCCGGGTCCAGTGCCAGGTCCCCATCGGTGGCGATCCGGTGCGCGTCGTCCGGGGTGAACCCGATCCCGGTCAGCCAGGTGTACGCGTCCGGGCCGTCGAACAGCCGGTCCACCGGGACGAAACCGGGATCAGCCGACTGCGCGACCAGGAAGTCGTACGCCATCAGCAGGTCGAGGAACGCCTCCCGGGCGGTGTCCAGCAGGTGTGGTGGCACCGGCCACTCGGCGGGGCGCTGGGCCCGCAACGCGGCGGCCACCGCTGTCACCGCGGGCGCGTCGCTCTCCGCCGGGCCGCGCAGGAACCGGGCCCGGACCGTCACGATCGCCCGTTGCAACGCCTCGGCGGTCTCCGGCACCAGGTCCCGCAAGGCTTGCGGCGGTGCCTCTGGGGGCAGCGGATCAGTGCCTGGCACCGGCGGATCACCCATCGGTACGACGAGGGTGTCCGGATCGGCCAGGTCCGCCCGGTGGCGGGCGTCCGTCTCCGGGTCGAACGGGACCGCCAGCGCACCCTGGCCCGCCTCGATCCACCACAGGCGCCCGCCGTCCGCGACGATCCAGGCGATCTGCCGGGGCGCCGAGTGGAACGGCCGGTAGAGGACCAGCGCGGCCCCCTGCCCGCCGGCCCGGATCTTGTCCAGCAGGTCACCGGGCGGCATCGCGGCGGGCGCGCCGTCCAGCAGGTCCAGGAGCCCGGCGGTGGACATCGGCATCGCGGACCGGCCCGGTTCAGCCGGGTCGACTCCGGCCGGCAGCCCGTACCGGGCCAGGCGGACCGCGGCGGCCAGCGCCGGTCCGGGCACCGCGGCACCGCCGGCCGCCTCCAGCCGGGCCAGGAATCCGGCGAGTCGCTGCCAGGACGGCGGTTCGGGACCGGTCGCGACCTCGATCGCCAGCGCGACCGCCGCGCGGGCGGCCACGTGGGCCAGGGGCAGCACCCGGACCGCGGTGGCCCGGTCCCAGCCGGTCACCCGCCCGGCCTCGTCCACCGGGAGCAGCCGAGCCGAACCGGACCGCCCGATCCGCTCCGGGGGTACCTGGATCTGCAGGCCGAGGAAGTCGGCGTACCGCACGGCCGGTTCGGGTCCGGCGGTCAGTGTGTCGGCCGCCGGTCCGTCGACGAGTGCCCACGGTGCCACCACCAGGTTCTCCCGGTACGGCTGACCGGCGAAGAACCGCTGGGTGTCCGCCGACAACGGTCGCTGCTCGATCAGATGGACCAGTTCGGCGTCCACCGGTTTCGCCGCACCCATCGCGGTGATCAACGCGACCGGGTGCGGAACCTGGGTGACCTCCGGTCCGATCAGCAGCAGTCCGCCGGACGGGGTCGGCGTGACCTTGATGTCCGGGCAGCCGTCGTGGGTGCCGGTCATCGGGGGGTGCGGAGGGCGGCGAGTGCCCGGTGCAGGCCGGCCCCGTCGACCGCCGGCACCCGGTATCCGGCGGCCCGGATGTGCTCCAGCAACTCCTCGTCCGGTGCCAGCCGGTAGGTGTCCAGGTAGTAGGCGGTCGCGTCGCTCCACACCCACGCGCCGTCGGTGGCGAATCCGCTCGGCACCGTCTCCGGGCGGTCGTCACGACGGACGTCGGGCAGCGGCAGCATGCCGAGCAGCAGCGGTTCGCCGCCGTTCAGGTAGCGCAGCACGCGGGCCGCCTCGTCGGTGTCCAGCACCGTGTGGTCGTCGGCCAGGTGCGGGCCCCGCTCGTCCACCAGGTCGTAGATGCGGGCGACGCGGACCCCCGGGTCGGGGGTCCGCGACCAGAGCAGCGTGCCCGCCGCGCGGACCTGCCGCTGGTACGGCGGCAGCGCTGCACCGCGGGGGTAGACCTCCACCCGCGGCGGTGTCTCGCCCGCGGCGGTCAGTGCCTCCTGCATCCGGGCCGCGATCGCGGGCAGGTCCTGATCGGGGCCGGTTTCGACCAGGTAGACCCGGTGCGCGTCACCGGCCGTCACGGCCGGCCGGCGCCAGGCCCGCCACACCCCGTCCACCCCGTCCACAGTCGCGACGACTGCCTCGTCCGGCGCGCCGTCCAGGCCGTCCGGGCCCGGTGCGAACAACCACGGGGTCCCGGGGACCGGCCCGGCTTGCGGCGCCGGCGTGGCCAGGACACCGTCGAGCAGGGCCCGGTCCTCGGCGGACAGCCGGGCGGCGACCGGTGCGATGACGGCGGCCATCGCGGCGGT
>DATMVU010000435.1:0-5688 GCA_035562875.1 Actinoplanes sp.
CACCGATTCGAGTCTTCTTCTTGGGTCCTCAGCAGTTCCACGTCAAGTCCCCCGGACGGTGGATGAGCAGGTCTTCGTCCGGCCTGAAATGCCGGATTTGCTCAGAGCGGCGAGTCACGCTGTCGAGGGATTGCGGACAGGCCAACGAGGAACCAAGAAGAAGACTCAAATCGGTGGCCGACCCACCAAGATCCGAGCTCAGCGGGCACAGATCCGAGCTCAGCGGGCACAGAAACGAGCCCAGTGGGCACGAGAGCGAGCCCAACGAGCCCAGTTAGCCCAGCGGGCACAGAGAAACGAGCCCAGCGGGCACAGAGAAACGAACTCAGCGGGCACGAGAGCGAGGTGGGCAGGGCAGCGGACCAAGGGCTTGACATATGTACCCGCAGCAATCAGCACTCGACATATGTACCCGCAGCAATCAAGCAAGAGTCTCCGGGACATCTGCGCGAGCACACGGCAGGCGATTGTGTGCTCGTGGCGATGCTGCCGACGACAGCACGGGCCGCAGAGGGAGTGTGCGCCGTTGGCGAGCCCCAGCCACTGTGCGGGTCGCGGAGGGCGAGCGTGCGCCCGTGGCGGGGCTGCAGGTCACCGTGCGGATGATCGCTGCAGGTGAATGCGTTCGACGCGGTCCACCGTGGTGGTTTCGGGCGCGATATGAACCTCAGCCGACCACGACGAGCCGTTTCCGGTGTTGTGTGGTCGTTTCGGGCGTGATGCGAACCCGAAGTCTCCATGCTGAACGGCGTGCGGGCCTCGCTGCCCGGGCAGCACCCGGTTCGTCGCGTCCTCTGATCCGCGCGCCGGAGGTCAGGCCGGGAAGGCGGCGAGTTCCTTGACTGCGGCGGCCAGGCGTAGGTCGAGGCCGGAGTGGATGAGTTCGCGGCAGTCGTGGTCGCCGGTGGTGGCGAGGCGGCGGATGTCGTGGATGGCGGCGCTCATCCGGTCGCGGACCTCGCGGATCATGTCGCCGGCGGTGCCGCGCCAGCCGTAGGCGTCGAGGAGCAGGCGGAGGCGGCGGGGCCGGTCGGTGGGGTCGGACCAGCCGTCGTCGAGGGCTTCGGTGTGGGTGGTGAGCGGTACCCAGGCGAAGGCGGTGAATGCCAGGTCGGCTTCGCGGGTGACCGGGCCGGCGAAGTCCCAGCCGACGAAGCCGGTGAGGCGGCGGCCGTGCCGGGTGGCGTTGTAGGGGGCCGCGTCGTTGTGGCCGATGATCAGGCCGGGTTCCCACTCGCCGCCTTTGCGCCAGACGGCGTCGCCGGGTGGCACGAAGTCGGCGACGGCGGAGTGGTATTCGCGCAGCCACTGGGCGACCTGCCACAGGGTGTCGTCGTTACGGGCCCATTCGGGCCAGGGCATGGCGGGGCCGGCGGTGTCGCCGGCGGGTGGCGCACCGTCGAAACCCGTGTTCTCTAGATGCCGCAGCAGGGATTGGACCGCGGGGGTCCACGGTTCACCCACCGGGCCGTCGGGTAACTCCGGTTCGAAGCTCATGATCAACCTCCGGGGTGGACGGTAGTCCGGAGATCATCGATCATGCATCGGCCGGGTGTCCCACCGAAAGCTGACGAATATCGGAATTTATGCAGGCAGGGTCTCGTGGATCACACGACCCACGAGACCCTGGTCCGTGTTTTTATGTAAATGTCTCGTTGGCGGCGGCTTTGGCGAGCAGCAGCGGCGGCGGGGTGAACCGGTCGCCGTAACGTTCGGCGAGCTGTTCGGCGCGGGTCACGAAGCCGGGCAGGCCCCCGGCGTACTGGTTGATGTACTGCAGCACCCCACCGGTCCAGCCGGGGTAGCCGATGCCCAGGATCGAGCCGATGTTCGCCTCGGCGACCGAGGTCAGCACCCCTTCGTCGAGGCATTTCACGGTCTCGATCGCCTCGATGAAGAGCATCCGCTCCTTGAGGTCCTCGAACGGGATCGTCACGTCCGGCTTGCTGAACGCGGACAAGCCCGGCCACAGCCCGGTGCGGCGGCCGTCGGTGTACTCGTAGAAGCCGGCCCCGCCGGAGCGGCCGGGCCGCCCGAACTCGTCGACCATCCGGTCGATCACCTCGTCGGCCGGGTGTGACTCCCACTGCTGCCCGGCTGCCGCGGCTGCCGCCCGGTACTCGTTGCGGATCTTGCGGGGCAGCGTGAGGGTCAGCTCGTCCATCAGCTGCAGCACCGGCGCCGGGTAGCCGGCCTGGCTGCTGGCCTGCTCGATGCTGGCCGGGGCGACACCCTCGGCGAGCAGCGCGATGCCCTCGTTGGTGAAGGTGCCGATGACCCGGCTGGTGAAGAAGCCGCGACTGTCGTTGACCACGATCGGTGTCTTGCGGAGCCGGCGGACCACGTCCAGGGACCGGCGTACCGCCAGTTCTCCGGTCTTCTCGCCTTTGATCACCTCGACGAGGGGCATCTTGTCGACGGGGGAGAAGAAGTGCAGCCCGATGAAGTCGGCCTGCCGGCTGACCCCGTCGGCGAGCGCGGTGATCGGCAGGGTCGAGGTGTTGGAGCAGAGCAGCGCGTCCGGCGCGACCACACCCTCGATCTCGGCGAACACCTGGTGCTTGAGCGCCGGGTCCTCGAAGACGGCCTCGATCACCAGGTCGGCTCCGGCCAGGTCGGCGATCTTGTCGGTCGCGGTGATCAGGCCGAGCAGGGCGGCACCCTTCTCCTGGCTGATCCGGCCCCGTGCGACGTCTTTCGCGACCAGTTTCTCCGAGTACGCCTTCCCGCGCTGAGCGCCGTCGAGCGTCACGTCCCGCAGTACCGTGGGCAGCCCGGCCCGCGCGCTGACGTAGGCGATCGCCGCCCCCATCATGCCCGCGCCGAGCACCGCGACCTTGGTGATCGGCGGGACCTCGCCGATGTCGCGCTGACTCACCTCGTTCAGGTCGAAGAAGAACGCTTTGATCATGTTCTTGGCGACCTGTCCGGTGACCAGCTCGACGAAGTAGCGGGTCTCGATCACGAACGCGGTGTCCACGTCGACCTGGGCGCCCTCGACGGCTGCCGACAGGATGTTGCGGGGCGCCGGGTAGGGCGCGTTCTTGAGCTGTTTACGCAGGTTGGCCGGGAAGGCGGGCAGCATCGCCGCGAGCGACGGAGTGGACGGCGTACCGCCGGGGATCTTGTAGCCCTTGGTGTCCCACGGCTGGGCGGCGCCCGGATTCTGGATGATCCACTCGCGGGCCGCGGTGATCAGCTGCTCCGGGGTGTCGACGACCTGATCGACCAGGCCGAGCCTCACCGCACCAGCCAGCTTGTGCCGGGTGCCCTTGAGCAGCACCTCCATCAGCGCGGTGGCCAGGCCCAGCAGCCGGACCGTGCGGACCACACCACCGCCGGCCGGCAGCAGCCCGAGTGTCACCTCGGGCAGGCCGATCTCCAGCTTCGGATCGTTCAGCGCGATCCGGCGGTGGGTGGCCAGTGCCAGCTCCAGGCCGCCACCCAGAGCCGACCCGTTGAGCGCGGCCACCACCGGCCGGCCCAGCGTCTCCAACCGCCGCAACTGTCCCTTGACCTTCGTGGACAGCGCGAACACCTCACCGCCCCGGTCGGCCGGGACCGCGCCGAGCTGGTCCAGGTCACCGCCGGCGAACCAGGACTTCTTCGCCGACGTGATGATCACGCCGGTGACGTCGTCGCGTTCGGCCTCGAGACGGCTGACCGTCTCCTCCATGCTGCGGACGTACGCGTCGTTCATGGTGTTGGCGCCACGGCTCGGGTCGTCGAGGGTGAGGGTGACGATGCCGTCGGCGGCGCGGTCGTAACGGATGGTCTCGGACATGTGGTTTCCCCTCAGAGCCGTTCGACGATGGTGGCGATGCCCATGCCGCCGCCGATGCAGAGCGTGGCCAGGCCGTACCGGCCGCCGCGTCGCTCCAGCTCGTCGACGAGGGTGCCGAGGATCATGGCACCGGTGGCGCCCAGCGGGTGGCCCATGGCGATGGCCCCGCCGTTGACGTTCACCTTCTCCGGATCCAGTTTCAGGTCGTCGATGAAGTGCAGTACGACAGCCGCGAACGCCTCGTTGATCTCGACCAGATCCAGGTCGTCGACGGTCAGGCCGGCCTTGTCCAGGGCTTTGCGGGCGGCCGGGGCCGGGCCGGTCAGCATGATCGTCGGGTCGGCGCCACTGAGGGCCGCCGACACGATCCGGGCGCGCGGGGCGACACCGGCGCGTTCCCCGGCGCGTGCCGAGCCGATCAGGACGAGGGCCGCGCCGTCCACGATGCCGGACGAGTTGGCCGCCGTGTGCACGTGTTCGATCTTCTCGACCCAGTGGTATTTCTGCAGCGCCACCGCGTCGAAGCCGCCCTGGTCACCGATGGTGGTGAAGGACGCCGGCAGGGTGCCGAGGCTCGCCACCGTGCTGTCCGCGCGGATGTGCTCGTCACGGTCCAGGATCAGCAGGCCGTTGCGGTCCCGGACCGGCACCACCGAGCGGTCGAACCAGCCGTTCTCCCAGGCCCGGGCGGCTTTCTGCTGGGAGCCGACGGCGAACGCGTCGACCGTCTCCCGGCTGAATCCGTCCAGTGTGGCGATCAGGTCGGCGCTGATGCCCTGCGGGATGAAGTCGGTGCGCAGGGCGGTGTCCGGGTCCATCGCCCAGGCGCCACCGTCGGAGCCCATCGGCACCCGGGACATCGACTCGACACCGCCGGCGAGGACCAGGTCCTCCCAGCCGGAACGGACTTTCTGCGCGGCGATGTTCACCGCTTCGAGGCCGGAACCGCAGAACCGGTTGAGCTGCACCCCGGCCGTGGTGTGGGGCAGGCCGGCCGCGAGCGCCGCGGTCTTGGCGAGGTCGGCACCCTGCTCGCCGATCGGTGACACCACACCGAGCACCACGTCCTCGATGTCGGCCGGGTCGACACCCGGGAACCGCCGCCGCAGCTCGTCGATCAGGCCCACCACCAGCGAGATGGGCTTCACCCCGTGCAGGGACCCGGTCTTCTTCCCCCGGCCGCGCGGGGTCCGCACGGCGTCGTACAGATAGGCCTCGGTCGTCATCGACAGCTCCCCTGAATGCGAATTGCGGCTAACTTTTGCCGATGTTTCCGCTAGGTGTCAAGGATACGGAGCAGGAGTCCGGGTGAGCGATGGATCACCGATAGGCTGTGTCCCATGAGCGTCGCCGAGGCCGGCGAGCCAGCGCTGCCCGCGGTTCGCAAACGGCCCAAGAACCGCAGGTCGCAACTCGCCCTGACCGCCGCCGAGATGTTCTGCGAGCGGGGTTATCACGGGGTGAGCCTGGACGAGATCGCCACCGCGGTCGGGATCAGCGGCCCGGCGATCTACCGGCACTTCCCGAACAAGTACGCGATGCTCGTGCACGCCACCCGCCAGCTGGTCGAGACCGTGCGGGAGGCCACCGACCTGCCCGATTCGGAGCAGCGTCTCGGCACCCTGCTCGCGGTGCTGGCCCGGCTCGCCGTCGAGCACCGGAAGGTGGCCGGGCTCTATCAGTGGGAGTGGCGTTACCTCACGGCCGAGCACCGGGAGGAGTTCCTGGCCGAGCTGGGCACTCTTGCGAGCCGGATGGTCGTACCGCTGCGGCAGTCCCGCCCGGAGCTGACCGGCCGTGACGCGCATGCCCTGGTCCGGGCCGCGGTCAGTGTGTTCGGCAGTCTGGGCACGCACCGGGCCGTCATCGCGCGGGGCCGGGCCGAGGCCGCCCTGCGGCGCGCG
>DATMVU010000436.1:0-10408 GCA_035562875.1 Actinoplanes sp.
GCCTGTGGGTGGTCCTCCTTCATCAGGACGCAGACCGCGTCGACACCGATGGTCTGCCACACCAGGCCGTACTCCGCGGAGGGCAGCGCGTCTCCGCAGACGCCCACCTGTGCGTAGTCCAGCTTGCCGGCCAGCACCATCCCCGAGATCTCGGAGATGTAGTACGAGGCGTGGGTGGAGATCTGCGCCTCCGGCTGGGCCTCCGACAGGCGGTGCACCAGGTGCGCGACGACCGGACCGCCGACGGCGCCGATCCGGTACCGGCTCATCGTGTCGTGCCCGCCGCCGGCGGCCAGCCGGGCCGCCTCGTCCTGGAGACCCTTCATCGCGGGCAGCAGCACCCGGGCACGGGAGAGGACCAGCTCCCCCAGTGCCGTCGGGCGCGCGCCCCGACGGTCACGATCGAACAGCGGGCCACCCAGCGTGCGCTCGATCCGCTGAAGTTGTGCGGTGAGTGCTGGCTGGGCAAGGCCGAGTTGTGACGCGGCCTTGGTCACGCTGCCGGTCTCCGCGATGGCGCAGACCACCTTCAGATGCCGCAGCTCGAGGTTCATAGCGTGACGTTAGGACTAGAAAGGGATCGAACGCTAGTCCACGAGACATGGAATGATCGGCATCCTGTGACAAACGTATGAACGAACAGGACGTTTGTTACTTGCCGGTAGTAAGCGGCATTCCATCATAGATCGCGCAGGTAGGTGGTCCGCGCGGTGACCGCGTCACGGACCTTGTCGAGCACCCCGACCAAGGGATCGACCACCTTGTTCCACGGTGGAGTGGCCGGTGTCGAGGGGTGCGGGCGGGTCGGCGCGGCCTCCTCGGCCGTCTCGAAACGATTCCCGAGCCGGATCAGATCCTCCGCGGAGGCCTCCCGCTCCAGCAGAGGCAACAGCTCCTCGGCGTCCGCCGCCACGTGCCGGCGGACCGAATCGGTGATCTTCGTCGCGTCCGCGCCCTGTTCCAGGCCGCCGAGCAACAGCAGTAACTCCTGGTCCTCGGCGAGCTCACGGTCGGCGATCCGGTCGCCGTCCGGCACCGCGACCCGGATCGCGGGATAGAGGTACTGCTCCTCGGCGCACAGGTGCCGGGAGAGGGTGGCCACCAGCACCGAGGCGACCCGGCGGTCACCGGGCTCGGCGGCCAGCCGTTCGGTCAGAGAGATGATCTCGTGGTGCTGTTCGGCGATCACGTCGACGATGCTGCGGCCCGAGGTCTCGCCATCGGACGGCGGCAGCGGAGGAAGGTTCACGTCGGAAGACACGGCGCTCGGGTACCCGTGATCAGGCGGCCCACAAACCCCCTTCACAAGATGCTGATAAGAATGGCGAATGACGACCACCGCCGAGAACGAGGTCGTGGACCTGTGCCGCGACCTGCTCCGCATCGACACCACCAACACCGGTGACCCGCTCACGACAGTGGGGGAGCGGGCCGCCGCCGAGTACGTCGCGGAGAAACTCGGCGAGTCCGGCATCACCTCCACCCTCCTCGAGTCGGCGCCCGGGCGGGCCAACCTGATCGCCCGGATCCCCGGCGCCGACTCCAGCCGCGGCGCGCTGCTCGTGCACGGCCACCTCGACGTGGTGCCGGCCGACGCCGCCGAGTGGTCGGTGCACCCGTTCTCCGGCGAGATCAAGGACGGCTACCTGTGGGGCCGGGGTGCCGTCGACATGAAGGACTTCGACGCGATGGTGCTCGCCACCGTCCGGGAGTGGCAGCGAGTCGGCTACACCCCGCCGCGGGACATCGTGCTGGCGTACACCGCCGACGAGGAAGCCGGGATGGAGTACGGCTCCCAGTGGCTGGTGCAGAACCACGCCGACCTGTTCGAAGGGTGCACCGAGGCCATCGGAGAGGTCGGCGGGTACTCGTACACCGTCAATGACGACCTTCGCCTCTATCTGGTCCAGACCGCCGAGAAGGGGCTCGACTGGCTGCGGCTGCACGCCGCCGGGCGCCCCGGCCACGGCTCGTTCATCCACGACGACAACGCCGTCACCAACCTGGCCGAGGCCGTCGCGGCGGTCGGCCGGCACCGTTTCCCGACAGTCGTCACGCCGACCGTGCGGGCGTTCCTGGAGCAGGTCAGTGACGCCCTGGAGATCGAACTCGACCCGGAGCAGCCGGAACTGGCGGTCGCCAAGCTGGGCCCGATCGCCAACCTGATCGGCGCCACCCTGCGCAACACGGCCAACCCGACCCGGCTCGCCGCCGGCTACAAGGACAACGTCATCCCCGGCAAGGCGTCGGCCACCATCGACTGCCGGACTCTGCCCGGGCACGCCGACGCGTTCCTGCGGGAGTTGCGCGACGTGATCGGCCCGGACATCGAGATCGAGCACGTGCACCGGCAGCCGGCGGTGGAGACCGCCTTCGAGGGTGATCTGGTCGACGCGATGGGTGCCGCCCTGCGGGCCGAGGACCCGGGTGCGCGTACGGTTCCGTACCTGATGTCCGGAGGTACCGACGCCAAGGCGTTCGCCACCCTCGGCATCCGGTGCTTCGGGTTCGCACCCCTGCGCCTGCCCCCGGACCTCAACTTCAGTGCGCTCTTCCACGGCATCGACGAGCGAGTTCCGGTGGAGGGACTAAAGTTCGGCGTGCGTGTGCTCGACCGTTTGCTCCGAAACAGCTGAATCTCGGAAGGACCCCCATCCCATGACCGACCAGAACGCCGAGCTCGATGTCGCCCTGGACCGGGTGATCGAAGCGGCGCGGGCGCACCTCGCGGCCGTCAAGGCGGCTGCCGGCCGCATCGACGACGACGACGTCTGGCAGGCGTACGTCGACCTCAACAACGCCTCGTTCGCGTACGACGAGAAGCTGCTCGACGCCTACGGCGAGGTCACGCCGTGGGACGTCGAGTCGATCGACCCGGACGAGGCGGACCGCCGTTTCGGTCAGGTCGCCGAGTCCGGCGAGGGCTCCGGCGCCGACCCGTACGGGCAGGTCGTCTCGGTCCGGCAGCGCCGTGACTACCGGGTCCCCAGCGTCTCCGCCCTGCTGCGGGTCGCCGAGACCGCCCGCCGCAGCTCGGTCCCGGACGACGAGGACGCCGGCCCGGTCGAGTCGGTCGGCGAGGCCGTGCTCGAATTGCTGCAGGCCGGTGACGGCTCGCTGGCCTCCCTGGACGTGCCCGAGCTGGAGCCGCTCGACGGCCTGCTCACGGTGACCGAGGTCGCCGAGCCGCTGGACCTGGAGGCGTTCGACGACGCCGACGGCTCCGGCCCGTTCGCGCCGGCCGAGACGGACCTGCTGGTCGGCCGGCTCGACGAGCACCCGTTCCTGCCGGACGACGACGATGACCACGACCACGATCACGACCACGCGGGTCACAAGCACTGATCGGTCATCAGCCGCCCCGGGGACGCCTCGCGTCCCCGGGGACGACCGGTCCCGGCTCGTAGGCGGCCACCGCCCGGACCGCGTGCACCGGCTCCGCCCGGCGGCCCACCGCGAACAGCACCTGATCCCCGGTCCGGAGAGCGGGCGAGATCGTCCGGTCAGTAGCTCAGCTTCGGCTGCGGTGTCGGCTGCAACCGGCGGCGCAGCATCACCTTGCGGGTCCCGTCGGCGAAGAGCTGTACCCGGGCCAGCTCCCACCCGGAGAACTCGGCCTGAATGGCGAGCTGTGCCGCCGCGGTCAGCCGATCAACGTTCGAAGGCAGCCGCAGCGGCGCGTATTCGTAGTCCATGCGATCCAATATGCGCCCCGCGCTAGACCTCGGGGTAGTGGGAGCCCTCACGTTCCGGGTAGCCGACCTCGATCGCCGACACGTCCTCCAGCGCCATCGCTATCTCCATCGGCAGCGTCAGGTTCTCGGCGCGCAGCGAACCCTCCAACTGCCCGGCCGTCCGGGCGCCCAGCACCGCAGACGCCACGCCGGGACGGTCGCGGACCCAGGCCAGGGCCACCTCCAGAGGGGCGACGCCCAGGCCGCCGGCTGCTATCACCACCGCCTCGACGATGCTGGAGCTACGGGGTTCCAGGTAGGTGCGGGCGAACGCGCCCATGTGCTCGGACGCGGCCCGCGAGTCGACCGGGCGCCCGTTGCGGTACTTGCCGGTGAGCACTCCGCGGCCCAGCGGCGACCAGGCCAGCACCCCGAACCCGAGGGCGGCGGCGGCCGGCAGTATCTCCCGCTCGATCCCGCGCTCCAGCAGGGAGTACTCCATCTGGGCGGCCACGATCGGTGTCCGCCCCGGGTAGGCGGACTGCCAGGTGGCGGCCCGGGCGGTCTGCCAGGCGGCGAAGTTGGAGACGCCACCGTAGCGGACCCGGCCACTGGCCACCGCGTGGTCCAGGGCGGCCAGGGTCTCCTCGAACGGGGTGTGCACGTCGTACCCGTGGATCTGCCACAGGTCGACGTAGTCGGTGCCGAGCCGCCGCAGCGACGCGTCCAGCGAGCGCAGCAGGTTGCCGCGGGAGGCGTCCCGGAGCCGGTAGCGGTGCGGGGTGAGGCCGGCCTTGGTGGCGATCACCACCTCGTCGCGGGGGACCAGATGGTCGAGCAGCGAGCCGATCACCGCCTCGGCGTCGCCGTCCCCGTACACGTCGGCGGTGTCGATCAGGGTGCCACCGGCCTCCAGGAAGATCTTCAACTGGTCGGCGGCGTCGTCCGGGTCGGTGTCCCGGCCCCAGGTCATGGTGCCGAGCGCGAGCCGCGAAACCGCTAGCCCGCTTCGGCCGAGCGGTCGCTGATGCATGAGTGAACCTTATTCAGACTCCCTGCTCAGCGAAATGCCGCAGCCATGGCCGAGCCGGTCGGTTACCGGACCGAAACGCCTCAGTAGGCTTGGCGGTGGACATTCCAAGATCTCGGGAGGGTCAGTGCGGCTCGGACTCAGCCTCGGCTACCAGACGGCGTGGAGCACGCCCGCCGACCACCTCGCGATGGCCCGGGAGGCGGACCGGCTCGGCTACTCGGTGGTCTGGGCCGCCGAGGCGTACGGCTCGGACACCGTCAGCATGCTCGCCTGGATCGCCGGCCAGACCGAGCGGATCGACCTGGGCGCGGCGGTCATGCAGATCCCGGCGCGGACCCCGGCGATGACCGCGATGACGGCGGCGACCCTGGACACCCTCTCCGGCAAGCGGTTCCGCCTGGGCCTCGGCGTGTCCGGGCCCCAGGTCTCCGAGGGGTGGCACGGCGTGCGATTCGCCAAACCCCTGGCTCGTACGAGGGAGTACGTCGACGTCGTCCGGATGGCCCTGTCCCGGCAGGCGGTGTCCTACTCCGGTGAGTTCCACCAGCTGCCGCTCCCGGGCGGAGCCGGCAAGCCGCTGAAACTGGGCTTCCGCCCGGCCCGTACCGAGATCCCGGTCTATCTCGCCGCCGTGGGGCCGAAGAACCTGGAGCTGGCCGGCGAGATCGCCGACGGCTGGCTGGGGATCTTCGTCGCGCCGGACGCGGCAGCCGACCAGTTGCGCCACATCGAGACCGGCCGGGCGAAGCGGGGCCTCGGGCTGGACGGGTTCGACGTGGTCGCCTCGGTGCCGGTGGTGATCGGCGACGACCTGGACGCGTGCGCCGACGTGGTCCGGCCGTACGCCGCCCTCTACGTCGGCGGCATGGGCAGCCGGGAGCAGAACTTCTACAACGGCATCGCGGTCCGGATGGGCTATCCGGACGAGGCCCGCCGCGTACAGGACCTCTACCTGTCCCGTCAGCCCCGCGAGGCGGCCGCGGCGGTGCCCCGGGACTTCATCGAGAGAACCTCATTGATCGGTACGCGGGAACAGGTCACCAGGCGCATCAGGGAGTACGCCGAGGCCGGGGTCGGGACTCTGTCGATCAGCCCGTACGTCGGTGATCTGGAGAGCGGCCTGGCGACGTTGCGGGCCGTCGCCGAGGCGTTCGCCGACGCCGGTGTGGCGAGCTGATGGCCACCGTCCTGCTGATGCGCCACGGGCGCACCACCGCCAACGCCTCCGGCGGACTGGCCGGCCGGCAGCCGGTCGAACTCGACGACACCGGCCGTGCGCAGGCCGTCCGGGCCGGTGAACGGCTGCGGGACCTGCCGCTGGCGGCGGTGGTCAGCAGCCCGCTGATCCGCTGCCGGCAGACCCTCGGCCTCGCGCTGCCCGGGGTGCAGCCGGTGCCCGAGGACGGGCTGATCGAGTGCGGGTACGGCGACTGGGAGGGCCGCCCGCTCAAGGAACTGGCGAAGGAGCCGCTCTGGCCGGTCGTGCAGCAGCACCCCAGTGCCGCGGTCTTCCCGAACGGGGAGGCGATGGCCGACATGTCGGCCCGGGCGGTCGCCGCGGTCCGGTCCTGGGACGCCCGGGTGACCGCCGAACACGGCGACGGCGCGATCTGGCTGGCGTGCAGCCACGGGGATGTGATCAAGGCGATCGTCGCCGACGCGCTCGGTCTGCACCTCGACCAGTTCCAGCGGATCGTGGCCGACCCGGCATCGATCACAGTGATCCGGTACACCCCGACCCGGCCGTTCGTGGTGCGGGTCAACGAGACCGGTGAGCTGGGCTCTCTCGTACCACCGAAGAACAGTGCCGGTGCGGCCGACGCGGCGGTCGGCGGCGGGTCCGGGGCCGGCGTCTGACGACACAGCGTGATCGACGGATAGTCGCAGCGTAGGCGCTGTTGCGCCCTAGGCGAACCGGCTACGGTGACCCGCGCAGATATCCCTTCCGGTGGCTAGGGTTGGTGCCATGACCCACCAAGTGCATGCCTTCGAGCCGCCGGAGCGGTTCGTCGCCGGGACGGTGGGCGAGCCGGGTGACCGCACATTCTTTCTCCAGGCCCGCGGTGGTGGCCGGGTGATCAGTGTCGCGCTGGAGAAGGTCCAGGTGTCGCTGCTCGCCGAGAAACTCGAGGAGCTGCTCCTCGAGGCGAACAAGCGGTTCGGGGTGACACTGCCGGACGCGCCGCTGGCGATCACCCACGACAACGAGCCGCTCGACACCCCCGTCGACGAGGAGTTCCGGGTCGGCACGCTGGGCCTGGCATTCGACGTCGACACCGGCACCGTCGTCATCGAGGCGATCGAGGCCGGTGAGCCCGAGGCCGACTCGTCCCTGGACGACTCGCCCCTCGACGACCCGTCGCTCGACGACGATGACGACGAGGAAGACGACGAGCCCGACGAGGACCTGGACCGCCTCCGGGTGCGGCTCACCCCCGACGCGACCCGTGCCTTCATCGACCGGGCCCGCCGGGTGGTCGCGGCCGGGCGGCCGCCGTGCCCGCTCTGCGGCCAGCCCCTCGACCCGGCCGGTCACCTCTGCCCCCGGCACAACGGTTATCACCGGTGACTGCGGAGCCCACGTCCGTGCTGGCCGAGGCCGATGCCCTGACCCTGCTCGAGCGGGGTGACATCGAGATAGAGGGGCGTCTCGTCGACGCCTCCAACACCACCCTGCGCGCCGAGATCAGCCTGGACGGGCTGACTCGGCGCTGCGTCTACAAGCCGGTCCGCGGGGAGAAGCCGCTCTGGGACTTCCCGGACGGCACCCTGGCCGGGCGGGAGGTCTCCGCCTATCTGGTGTCCAAGGCCACCGGGTGGGACCTGGTGCCGCCGACCATCCTGCGGGACGGGCCGCTCGGCCCGGGTGCGCTGCAACTCTGGATCGACGAGCCGGCCGAGGTGCCGGCGCTGATCGGGTTCGTCCCGGCCTACGACGTGCCGGACGGGTGGTTCCCGATCGCGGCGGCCCGGGACGACGACGGGGACGCCTATGCGCTCGCGCACGCCGACGACGAGCGCCTCGCCCGGCTCGCGGTCTTCGACGCGGTGATCAACAACGCGGATCGTAAGGGTGGGCACGTGCTCTACCCGGCGACCGGTGGGGTGCACGGGGTCGATCACGGGGTGAGTTTCCACGTGGAGAACAAGCTTCGTTCGGTTCTCTGGGGCTGGGCCGGTTCTTCCTTGGCGGCCGAGGCTGTCGATGTCTTGAACGGCCTCGTGTCGGATTTGTCGGGCGGGTTGGGTGACCTGTTGCATGATCATCTGACGATGACAGAGGTGCAGCACGTCTCGCTGCGGGTGGAACGGATGCTGCGGTCCGGCCGGTTCCCGCAGCCGCCCACCGACTGGCCGGCTATTCCCTGGCCGCCGATCTAGAGGTTTAGCTCACGCCCCGGGACCGCTCCCGGTACGGATCGTTAGGCTCCCAGCATGGATGCATGGACCGGTCACGACGTTCCCACCCTGCCGGACTCGCCGGGGCGGTCCCCGCTGGGTCTCTACGACACCGCACGGGCGTCGGTGCAGCCCAGCACCCCGTCCGGAGCCGCCACGATGTACGTCTGCGGCATCACGCCGTACGACGCCACCCACCTCGGCCACGCCGCCACCATGATCACTTTCGACCTGGTGAACCGGATGTGGCGCGACACCGGCCGCGACGTGCGCTACGTGCAGAACGTCACCGACATCGACGACCCGCTGCTGGAACGCGCCGAACGCGACGGGGAGGACTGGATCGTCCTCGCCATGCGGGAGACGGCCCTGTTCCGGGAGGACATGGAAGCCCTGCGGATCATCCCGCCGGCCCACTACGTCGGCGCCGTCGAGTCCATCCCGGCGATCGTCACCCACGTCTCCTCGCTGTTCGCGTCTGGCGCCGCCTACCGCCTCACCGACGGCACCGGCGACGTCTACTTCTCCGTCGCGGCGGCCCCCCGGTTCGGCTACGAGTCACACCTGTCCCGTTCGGAGATGACTTCTCTCTCGGCCGAGCGCGGCGGCGACCCCGACCGCGAGGGCAAGCGTGACCCGCTCGACCCGCTGCTGTGGCGTGGCGCCCGCGAGGGCGAACCGGTGTGGGACGGCGGCGACCTCGGCCCCGGCCGTCCCGGGTGGCACATCGAATGCACCACGATCGCCCTGAACCTGCTCGGCGACACCATCGACGTGCAGGGCGGCGGCAGCGACCTGCTGTACCCGCACCACGAGTGCTCGGCCGCCCACGCCGAAGTCCTCACCGGCGCGGCACCGTTCGCCGCCCATTACGTGCACGCCGGCATGATCGGCCTGGACGGCGAGAAGATGTCGAAGTCCAAGGGCAACCTGGTCTTCGTGTCCCGCCTCCGCGGCGACGGCGTCGACCCGATGGCGGTCCGGCTGGGCCTGCTGGCCTCCCACTACCGCAGCGACCGCGACTGGACCGACGACGTCCTGAAGACCGGCCAGCAGCGCCTGTCCCGCTGGCGCGAGGCGGCGGCCGCCCCCACCGGCCCGTCCGGTGCCGGCCTGCTGTCCGCCGTCCGCGAGGCCCTGGCCGCCGACCTGGACGCCCCCACGGCCCTGTCCGTGGTCGACGCCTGGGCCGAGGCGGCCCTCTCCGGCGCGGGCGACGACCCGTCAGCCCCCGAGCTGATGTCCCGAACCGTCGACGCCCTCCTGGGCATCCGCCTGTAGCCCCACCCGTCCCGGGCGGCCCTTCCATCGTTCCGTCCCGGGCGGCCCGTTCAGGGTGTTGTACCGGGGCGGCGGTTCCGTCAACACCTTCCCGGGCAGCCGTTCCGGTCCGGTGCGGCCGTTCCACTCTCGGGCGGCCGTTCCGTTCCGGGCGGCCGTTCCGTTCCGGGTGGCTGCTCTGTTCCGGGCGGCCGTTCCGTTCCGGGTGGCTGCTCTGTTCCGGGCGGCGGGTTCGTTCCGGGCTGTCGTTCCGCCCTCCCGTTCCCTGCGACGTCCCTCTCGTTGCCGCCTGGAACCGGTGCCGTCCACCCACCCCCGCGGAGTCGCCCGGCAACTGGCGGTAGCCGCCACCCGAGATCGACCTCGAACGGCGCCGCCAACCAGCGCTACCCGCACCCTGTCCCGGCGCTCCACCGCTACCCGGGGCACACCAGGTCACAGCGAACCGAACACGGCCAGCTACTTGCCGGGCCGCCCTGGCGTTCGGTTCCGCGCGTCCGACGGCGGGCACACCTTCGAATCCGCGAAATCCACCTCCGTGCTCGGCGGTTCCGACTCGTGTCTCAGGTGTCTGGCTCCGTGCTCGGCGGTTCCCGCTCGTACCCGAGTGCTCTGCCCCTGCGCCTGGCGGGTCCGTCTTGTGTCTGACGTTCTGTCCGCGCCTGGCGGGTCCGCCTTGGGTCTGCGAGGACTTCCTTGCACCCGGCGGTCTGCCGACAGCCGAAAGCGATGCATTCGAAGCAGGGCCGCCCGGATCGCCCCGCCTTGGATCCCGCTGCGGCCCGCGGGTGGCGCACCGAGCGGTTCTCCGGCACAGCGGGGATTCTCCCGCGTGTCGCTTTCCCGGCTTCCTCGCGATCGGTGTCTCATTCCTGCTTCTCGTCGCGTTCTACCAGCTCAGAGTGGTTTTTATTCTTCTTGCAATCGATTCGCGGTACGGACGGGACAGAGCTGAACACTGTTCCGTCTCATAAAAGATCAGAATCGCCCGGAAGACCTTAACGCGAAAGCCAACAATTCA
>DATMVU010000437.1:0-2885 GCA_035562875.1 Actinoplanes sp.
TACGACGAGTTGCTGGACGTGCTGGCCCACTCCCGGGTGGTCGTCACCGACTCCGGCGGACTGCAGGAGGAAGCCGCCTACCTGGGGGTTCCGGTGGTGGTGCTGCGCCGGTCCACCCCGCGGTGGGAGGGGGTGGAGGCCGGCACCGCGGTACTCACCGGCATCAGCAGCAACGCGGAGGCAGCCCTGGCCGTCGCCGCCGCGCACCGGCTCAGCACCCCCCTGGAACTGGCCCGGGTGACGGCGCTGCCCTGCCCGTACGGCGACGGGCACACCGGGGCCCGAGTGGCGGCCCTGCTCGCGGACCCGTCGCTGACGCCGCTGCTGGCCCTGGACGAACCCGACCACACCGACGGCAGCCTGCCGTGGGAATCCCCCACCTTTGCCACCATCTGATTCGATTGCGCAGACCATGGACCTGATCGAGAAGCCTCCCCTCGCTGTCGTCATCGACCTCGACGACACCCTGTTCCCGCAGTCCAGCTACCTGTACGGTGCCGCCCGTGCGGTGGGCCGGGCCGGTGCCGCCGCCGGACTCGACCCGATCCGCCTCACCCGGGCCGTCCGCCGCTCCCTGCTGGCCGGCTCCGACCGGGGCGGCACCATCGACCAGGCCCTGGCCGCCTACGGCATCGCCCCCGACCTGGCCACCGACCTGATCCCGCTGCTGGTGGCGGCGTTCACCGCCTACCGCCCACGCCGTCTGCCGCCGTACCCCGGCGCGCTGGCCGCCCTGGCCACGATCAGCGCCCGCTACCCGGTGGCCTGCCTGACCGACGGCGACCCGGCGATCCAGCGGGCGAAACTGGCCGCGACCGGCCTGGCCGACAGCTTCGCCACCATCGTCATCACCGACGAGCTGGGCGGCCGCACCCTGCGCAAACCCCACCCCGAGGGCCTGCGGCAGGTGGCCGGGACGCTGGGCGTACCCCCCGAGGACCTGGTGGTGATCGGCGACCGCCCCGGCAAGGACATGGCGGTGGCGGCCGCGCTGGGTGCCCGCTCCATCCGAGTCCGAACCGGAGAGTATGCAGGCGCCCCCGACAGCCCCGCCGCCACCGCCTGCGTCGCCGACCTCCCCGCCGCAGCCGCCCTCCTCACCGGCTGATCACCGGATCGAGTGACTTCAGTGCCTCCGGCGGGCCTGGTCGCCACGCTCGCCCCGGGAGCTACGGGACCGGCCTGGACGGCTGATCAGTCCAGGCAGAACTCGTTGCCCTCGACGTCGGCCATGGTCAGGCAGGATTCGTTCTCCTCGTCGGCGGTCTGCAGCCACAGGCGTTTCGCGCCGAGGGCTTCGAGGCGGGCGCCCTCGGTCTCCAGGGCGGCCAGGCGTTCGGCGCCGACGAGACCGGTGCCCACCCGTACGTCGAGGTGCACCCGGTTCTTGACGGTCTTGCCCTCGGGGACCATCTGGAAGAAGAGTCGCGGGCCCACCCCGGCCGGGTCGGTGGCGGTGAACCAGCCGTCGGCGGCGCGGTCCGGTGGCCGGTAGCCGAGCACCTCGCACCAGAACCGGCCGACCCGTTCCGGGTCCTCGCAGTCGAAGGTGATCTGGACGGTCCTGATCTTCGCCATGTCGCCACGGTAGACGGACGTCCACGACCTCACCGGCCGCGTTCCCCGCGAGTCAGGATGCCTGACCTGCGGGTGGTTCGCTCGCCAGGGTGGCCGGGAAGCGACTGGGGGGCCGGCCACCCTGGCGAGGTCTCACGGACCGGTCACGCCGCTCGCGATGCAGCTGGTGCCGTCCGGGCCTGAGCCGATCTTGGTGGGTTCGTCGCCGGTGTCGTTGCCCTCGAACCGGTCGCAGACGCTGATGTCGTCACCGACGATGGTGATGCCGTCCAGGGTGACCTTGTCGCCGAGGTTGGAGTTGACACCGGCCAGGGTGCCGCCGGGGGCGGTGGCGATGATGTTCGCGATGGTGACGGTGCGGGCGGCCTGCGTGGAGCAGTTGCCGCACGACCGGTAGAGCTTGCCGAAGTCGGAGACCTCGAAGTCCCGGATCGTCACCGAACCGCCGGCACCCCGGTTGTCCTGGAACACCTTGTCGGAGGCGCTCGCCGCACTGCCGCCCTCGATCACCACTGTGGCGTTCGTACCGCGGAAGGTGGCCGCGTCCTCGCCGACGTCCTCCCAGTGCACGCCGCTGATCGTGCAACTGCCGGAACAGTGCACACCGTCGGCGGCCGGGCTGCCCAGGATCACGTTGCGCAGCGTGGCCCCGTCGGCGAGCTTGAACATCGGGTCCTGCCCCTCGGCCTGGCCGCCGTCGCCGAGGTCGCCACCGCCGATGAAGCGCTTGTTCTCACCGTCGAAGACGCCGGTGACCTCGATCGTCTCGGTCACCACCTGCTCTCCGGTGGCGTCCGGCACCGCGGCAGACGCGAAGTTCGTGAAGACGACAGCGGCGCCGAGTCCGAGAGCGACAACCGCCGCTCCGATCACACGACCTCTGGTTCTTGACATCACGTGCCTCTCGGTAGCAGGGACGAGTCTCTGCCCAGAAGCACGGATCTTGCGGGAAAGGGGTTTCCTCGATCGACCAGACTTAAGGACTTCTTAAGGTTCACTGTGCTTCCGGCGGGTCACACGGTGGCCGCTTCGGCACCCCGTTCCAGCAGGTCAGTGAACCAACGGGCCTGGTCGATCGGCACCATCTCGGTCCGCGCCCAGAATTCGGCCGCCTCGTCGGTCTCCTCGTCGCCGATCCGCGGAGTGGTGTTCACGTTGCCGGTGAGGAAGACCGTGACGTGCGTGAAACCGGTCGGGTTCGTGCTGATCCCACTGTCCCGCACACACAGCTGCCCACCGTGCTGCTGACCGGATTTGATCTGTTCACAGGTGTCCGTGGCCTGCGGTGCCAGCTCGACCTGCGCATA
>DATMVU010000438.1:0-3793 GCA_035562875.1 Actinoplanes sp.
GGCCAGAGCCTCCGGGCCGGAGCCGGAGCCGCTCAGTAATACTGCGAACTCGTCCCCGCCCACCCGTACCGGCAGGCCCTCGTCCTTGATCTGCTCCCGCAGCAACCCGGCGACCGCGATCAGCAACCGGTCGCCGACCCCCTGCCCGAGCAGATCGTTGACCGTCCTGAAGTCATCCAGATCGATGAGCAGCACGGCCGTCCGACCGGTTTCGATCAGATCAGCAGCGAGCTTCTCGCGGAACTGGGCCCGGTTCGCCAGCCCCGTCAGAGCGTCGTGGCCGGCCTCGTGCTGCAACCGTTCCAGCAGCCTGTCGTTCTCCCGATAGGCCAGGTACTGCCGCAACATGACCAGCGCGGTCACCACCACGGCGGCGACCAGCACGATCCGCACCGGCCACTGCAGGGTCGCGCCGAAAGCCACAGCGATCAACGGCACATCAATAACGATCATTGCGACGTACGGCAGCAGAACGCCACCGCGAGACGGCGCCCGTCGCAGTCCACGATCCGCCCGGCTCTGCGCCGCGACCCCGAGAGTGATCAGCACCGGGGCCAGCGGCATGACGACCGCCTGCGCCGGAACACTGGCGATGTAGCCGAACTGCACCGCCAGCACCGAGGTCAGCGCGGCCGGCACTCCCCCGGCCGCCGCGATGAACCGCATCGCCACCCGATCGACAGGCCCACCGGCGATGTACGACACCTTCGTGGCCGCACCCACCGCCACCAGCAGACCCAGCCCGACCAACAACGTCGCCTGCAGACTCCACGGCTCGCGGGCCGACAGCATCGGGGCGAGCCCGACGTACCACAGCACCGCCGAACAACCGAGGAACGCGATCGACCGGTCCAGCACGATCCGCCACCGCTCGGTGCCACCGGCCGCGACCACCGGCACCCGGGCCAGCGCCCCGATCGCGATCAGGAACCCGGCCGCCACACAGGCCGCCGCCCCCGCCGGCATGCTGCGGGTCCGCGCCTGTCCGGCATGCGCCAGCATGTCCACGGCCAGCCAGGTGTACCCCGCGGTGATGACCGCGACGGCGACGAGCACCGCCTTCCAGAACGGCTCCCCGCCCCCGGCCAGATGCCGGACGGACAGAGCCGCGACCAGCCCGCCGACCGGAACGAACAGGTAGGCGACCGCCTCCAGCCCGGCCCCGGCACCCAGGTGAACCACACACCAGACGGCTCCGGACACGGCGACGGCGACACTGCCCGCCACGAACCTCCGGGCAGCCACCAGTAGATCCACTCCCCGCGTCACGGCCCGACCTTAGCGCCCCACCAGCACCACGAGTCTCCCCCGAACGTTCGACGTTCACCGATACACGGAGAGCCCGTGACGGGGTCCGGGCGGGCGCCGCGGGCGAGGGCAGAGCCGGGACGAGCAGGGCGGCGGCGACCCGTCGCTCACCCGCCGAGCAGGTCCCGGGCCAGCGCCTCCGGATCGCCCAGCTCCAGCTCCAGTTCCGGGAACATCTCCGCCCGATCGGCCGGGGGTGGCGGCGCGGCCCGGCGACGTTGCGGAACCTCGACCACCGGGCTGCCGTCGGCACGCACACTCGCCGGCGCGTACCCCGCCGCCCGTACCGCGGCGAGCGTCTCAGCCGGTAGCTTCGCGCTGACCAGCACGGTCGGCGCGACCCGGGTCAGGGACAGGGCACGCAACTGTCGCGAGTGCAGGATCTCGGTCAACAGGGTCTCGTCGTCGCTGCACAGGCAGCATCCGGCCGGAAGCACCCGGACCCGGCCGTGCCGCCGGGCCACGTCCTCGATCAGATAGGTGAGCGTCTGCGGCACCCGGGCGCCGGCGGCCACCGCGGTGATCGCCGTGATCAGTTCGTCCGGGCCGCGCCCGGCGTCGAGAGCCGCCCGGATGCTCGCCGGGGAGAACCGCCAGGTCCACGCCCCACTACGGGACTCCGGTGTGGCGACCGTGTCGAGCAGGGTCAGCAGGGCCGCCGACGGTGTCCCGGTGACGACCGCGGTGAGGTCGTTCTGCAGCACGACGGTGTCACGCGGCGAGGGCAGCATCGCTGCGGCCCGCTCGCGTGCCGCGTCACCGTCGCTGTCGGCCATCGTCCGGCCGATCCGGGTCACCGAGCCGTGCGCGAGCAGGCCGAGCCGGTGCGCTTCCCGCCAGATCCCGGTGACGTACCGCTCCAGGTCCTCGCCGGCCTGATCGCACAGGACCGGGCCTTCCCACCGCAGCCGGGCGGCGAGCGATCCAGGTTCGGCGGATCGCCCCTCCGGCACGACGTCGAGGAGGGTACGGATGGTCAGCGCACGCAGTCCGGTCAGGATCAGTTCCTCCTCCTCGGCCCAGTACAGGACGCGGGCGGGCGGCCCGTGCGGGTCGGGTGGCGCGAGTGGTGAGGCTGGCATCGTCATCCAGTCCTCGATGACGTCGAGCAACTGGTCCGCGGGGTCGGCGCCGGTGAAATCGTCGACCACCGTCGACGGTGTGAGCCCGGAGCCGGACACCTCGGTCAGCCCACCGGCGGCGAGCAGTTCGACGGTCAGCCGGGTGCGGTCCTCGTCCTGCCCGGACGTCTTGGCGATCCGGCGCAGCTCCCGCACACCGAGGCCACCGGTCCGGAGCAGCGGGACCGGCCCGGCGCTCATCGCCTCGACCACCGCGGTGACCGCCGCCAGCGTCTCCGTCGCGGCAGCCGCCGCCTCCTGTTCCACGGCCGCCGGATCAGCGGTGGTGAGCGTCAGCGCAGGCGGCTGTGGCTGGAAAGGCGCGGTGAAGTCGCCCCGCAGGGCGAGCGCGACCTCACGCGGCATCGCGTTGACACTCAACATCGTCCGGATCAGCAGGCCCCGCTCGACGGCCCACGGCAGCACCATCCCCGGCGACCCGTACAGCACCTCCGGCTCCTTCGCCAGGTCGGTCAACTGCCGCCGGACCCCGGGCGGCGCCTCGTCCAGCAGACCGCGCACGTTCTCCGGCCGGGCCAGCCAGCCGGTAAGCGCCGCGACCAGCCCGGCCTTGTCCTTTCCCGCCGTGGGGACCCCGTGCCGGCCCGCCAGTTTCCGCAGTTGGGTCAGGTTCTGCGTACCGAGGAGTTCGACGGCCCCGGCCCCGAGCCCCAGCGGGTGGGCCCAGATCTGCCCGAGGTGGGCGGCGGCGAGCCCGCCATCCTGCGGCCAGACGAGTGCGAGCCCGATCAGACCCTGCAGGGCATCAGCCAGCTCACGATCATTTTCTGGTACGCCGAACAGCCCCGCCAACCGCGCCAGACTGCAGTCGTCCCCGAAGACGGCAGCCGCCTCCCCGACCTGCATCCTCGGCAGTGTCAGCAGAGTGCAGGCGCCCGCCATCGACTCGGGACGCAACAGCCGCGCGGCCAGCTCCTCAACGGTCTTCGCGGCGGGCCCGACGGTCACGTCCCGCCGATTCGTCACCAGGCCGGCCAACTGTTCCGCAGTCAGAGTCCGAAGGTGAGCGGCAAGAGCGGCGATAGTAGACACCTCATCAACCTACGAGCCGTCAGCACCGCACCACCGCAGGGTGCCTCGTTCGGGGACGCCGATCCGTCGACCCGATCGACACGGACGAACAGTTGTCGAATAGCTTCGAGCGATGCTCCATGTCGTCAACGACGGTGACCAGCAGAATTCAGCCGACCCCATATCCCTCGACTTCAACGGCTCGTTGAGCCGGGAGCCGGGAGCCGGGAGCCGGGAGCCGGGAGCCGGGAGCCGGGAGCCGGGAGCCGGGAGCCGGGAGCCGGGAGCCGGGAGCCGGGAGCCGGGAGCCGGGAGCCGGGAGCCGGGAGCCG
>DATMVU010000439.1:0-6612 GCA_035562875.1 Actinoplanes sp.
CGCCGAGCTTGCGGATGGTCTCGGTGGCGCTGGCGGCCTCGGACACCGCGATCGAGGCGACCTGGGCGGCTTCGGCGGCGTTGCGGGAGATCTCCCGGATGGACAGGCCCATCTCCTCGGAACCGGCGGCGACGGTCTGCACGTTGCGGGAGATCTCGTCGGCTTCGGCGGAGGCCGAGTTGCTCTGCCGGTCGGTGTTGTCGGCGGCCGACGCGATCTCGCCGGAGACGGCGGCCAGCTCGGTGGAGGCCGAGGCCAGGCTGTCCGCGTCGTGGGCGATGGTCCGCATCGATTCGCGCAGCTTGTCCAGCGACCGGTCCAGGCCGGTGGCCATCTTGCCCAGTTCGTCGCGGCTGGTGATGCCGCTGCGGACGGTGAGGTCTCCCTTGTCCAGGGCTCCGATCACCTCGGCGAGCTGCCGGATCGGGCCGAGGATCGACCGGACCAGCGGGATCGCCATGCCGACCAGCAGGGCCAGGCCGAGCCCGGCGATGAGGATCGCCCACATCCGGGTGCTGGACACCGCGGTGTCCATCTCGGCCTTCTGCTGGGCGATGCCGGCCTGCACCTTCTCGGTGAGGACGTCCAGTTCGCCGTCGGTCTTGTCGTTCTGCTCGGGGATCTGGTCGATCTTGCCGAGGACCGATCTCGGGTTCGCCACCCCGTCGTTGACGAACTGGGTGATGAACGTGTTGAAGGTATCGAAGTCGGTGCGGTAGCCCTGGAACTCGGTGAGCAGTTCGGTGGGCATCCCGCACGACTCGACAGCGTCGCCGGCCTCGACCGCCGACTGCACGTCGTCGACCACGTCCTGGCTGACGTCCTGGCCGAGAGCGGCCCGGTAGGCGTCCACCTTCAGTTCGCTCTGCCGGTTGTTCAGGTGGTTCAGTGCGGCGCCGCAGGCTTCCAGCCGGCGCACGTCCTCGGCCTGAGAGCTCAGGGTGCCCTGACTGCTCAGGGTGATCGCGGCCAGGCCGCCGAGGGCGATGGCGCCGCTGACGACGATCGCCCCCAGCCGCTGGGCAGTACCCAGGTTCTGCAACGCGCGCATCCGGCCCCCCTCGACCATCGGACGGACGGCCGGTATGCCGGGTATCTCAGCGATTGAGGCGGCGCGTCCAGTCCGACGGTACTGCCCCGGCGGGTCCCGGCGCGGGCTGATCGGCCGGATGACTGGTGGGCGGTGCCAGTTCGGGGCCGGATCCGGCGGTCTCGCCGGCGAAGTCCCAGAACCAGTCCTCACCGGGCTCGAACGACTGGATCACCGGATGCCCGGTCGCCTTCCAGTGCGCGGTGGCATGCTGCGACGGCGAGCTGTCGCAGCAGCCGACGTGGCCGCACTGGGCGCACCGTCGCAGGTGGAACCACCAGCCACCGGCGTCGAGGCACTCGGCGCAGCCGGTGCCGGAGGGTGGGACGTCGGTCCGGATCACAGCTTCGTCAGTCACAGCGGGAACCTATCAATGCGACTTGTCGTACGCCTCACGCGCCGCCTGTGCGGTGCCCACTTCACTCTCCACCAGCTCGATCAGGGTGACGAGCTGGGCGGCGACCCGCGCCCCGAAGCCGGTGAGGCTGTACTCCACCCGGGGCGGGATGGTGGCCTGCACCTCGCGGCGGACCAGTCCGTCCCGTTCGAGCGCCTGCAGGGTCTGGGCCAGCATCTTCTCGCTCACCCCGTCGACCCGGCGACGCAGGGCGTTGAACCGGTACGACCCCTCGTGCAGCGCGGCCAGCGCCAGGTGGCCCCATCGGCCGGTGACGGTGGCCAGCACGTCGCGGGAGGCGCAGTTCCGTGCGAACACGCTGGGGATCAGGTCGTCGTCCACGCTGCCGACGATACCAGCGCCTTCGAAAAGTTTGCACTTTCGAAAAGTTAGTGCCATTGTTCTGGACACCACCGCACCAGAGCCACATGCAGCTGAGTCACAAGGGAGTTCCACCATGACCATCGCCGTCACCGGAGCCACCGGCCACCTGGGCCGCCTCGTCGTCGACGCCCTGATCAACCGCGGCACCGCCGCGAGCGAGATCGTCGCCGTCGTCCGCGACACCGCCAAGGCCGCCGAGGTGCTCCCGCAGGGCGTCCAGGTGCGCGAGGCCGACTACAACCGGCCGGAGAGCCTGACCACCGCGTTCGCCGGTGTCACCAAGCTGCTGCTGATCTCCGGCAACGAGGTCGGTCAGCGGGTCCCGCAGCACACCGCGGTGATCGAGGCGGCCAAGGCGGCCGGCGTCGGTTTCCTGGCCTACACCAGCATCCTGCGCGCCGACACCTCGCCGCTCGGCCTCGCCCCCGAGCACCTCGCCACCGAGGAGCTCATCGCGGCGTCCGGCATCCCGTCCGCCCTGCTGCGCAACGGGTGGTACATCGAGAACTACGCCGGCTCGTTCGGCCCGGCGATCGCCCAGGGCACCCTCTACGGCGCGGCCGGCGAGGGCCGGATCGCCGCCGCCACCCGGGCCGACTTCGCCGAGGCCGCCGCGGTGGTGCTGATCGACGGCACGACCGGTGTCTTCGAGCTGGCCGGCGACCAGGCGTTCACCCTGGCCGAGCTGGCCGCCGAGGTGGCGAAGCAGTCCGGTTCGCCGGTCGTCTACCAGGACCTGCCGGTCGCCGACTACGCGAAGGCGCTCGCCGGGGTGGGCCTGCCGGAGGCGTTCGCGAACCTGCTCGCCGACACCGACGGCAAGATCCAGGACGGTCACCTGGACGACTCGACCGGCACCCTGTCCCGCCTGATCGGCCGCCCGACCACGCCGCTCGCCGACGCGGTGGCCACCGCCGTCAAGGCCTGACGAGCACGATCAACAGCGGTTCTCCCGGTACGCCGGGAGAGCCGCTGTTCCGGTGTGCAGAACCGCCCCGATGACGTCGCCGGTCACGCCACCTCGGTGACGTCGGCGTAGGTGCCGCCGAGCGTCCGGACCGCGGCATCGGCACCGACCCGCAGGGCCACCCCGTGCTCGCCGCCACCGAGGCTGACCGTGCGGCCGCGCAGGGTCTCGTCGGCGATCACCGGCCAGGCCCGCAGCGAACCGAACGGGGTGATGGTGCCGCGCTCGTAGCCGGTGGCCTCCTTGGCGGTGGCCGCGTCCGGCATCGACAGCCGGTTGACTCCGAGCAGGGTGCGCAGCTTCGGCCAGGAGATCGCCCGGTCACCCGGAACCAGCACGAACAGGTAGTCGTCGTCGGCCCGGCGCACCACCAGGGTCTTGACCAGGTCACGGACGTCCACCCCACGGGCGGCGGCGGCCTCGGCGGCACTGCTCACCGGGCCGTGCCGGATCACGTCGTACTCGATCCCGGTGGTCTTCACCGCGTCCACGGCTCGCGACATGGGTAGGCTCCTCGCTATGTCCAAGCCTCGTCTGCAACCAGGCCCGGAACATCCGATCACGATCACCCCGACCGGTGGAAGGGTGACGGTCACCGCCGGCGGGAAGGTGATCGCCGACACGCCGAACGCGCTGACGCTGCAGGAGTCGACCTACCCTCCGGTGCAGTACCTCCCACTCGCCGACATCGATCCGGCGGCACTGACGAGAACCGATCACCAGACCTACTGCCCCTACAAGGGTGAGGCGAGTTACTGGTCGCTACCGGACGCTCCGAACGCCGTCTGGGGCTATCCGGACCCGTACGACGCAGTGTCTGAGATCAAAGGTTTTGTCGCCTTCTATCCGGACAAGGTGGAGCTGGTCGTCACCCCCGGCTAGGGGTGTATCGCCGTAGCAGATCAATCTCCTCCTCAGATCGGCCGGTCGAACTTGACTCTGACACCGTGTCAGGGCGTTGAGTCGGAGCCATCATGTTCGCCATCGGAGACTTCGCCCGCCACGGCCGTGTGTCGGTCCGGATGCTGCGTCACTACGACGCGACCGGTCTGCTGCGGCCCGCCCATGTCGACCCGGCCACCGGCTACCGGAACTACACCGCCGCCCAGCTGGCCCGGCTCAACCGGATCATCGCCCTCAAGGACCTCGGTTTCACGCTCATGCAGGTGCGCGACATCGTCGACGGCAACCTGAGCACCGAGGAACTGCGGGGCATGCTGCGGTTGCGCCGGGCCGAGCTGGAGGCGGCGATGACCGCTGCCGCCGCCCGGTTGACCCAGGTGGAGGCGCGGCTCCGAGCCATCGAGAGCGAGGGTCACATGCCCAGCAACGACGTCGTCCTGAAGGCGGTGCCGGCGGTCCGGGTCGCGGAGCTGACCGCGGTCGCCGCGAGTTACGAGCCGGAGCACATCGGCCCGGTGATCAACCCGCTGTACCACCAGCTCTTCGAGCGCCTCGACGCGGCCGGGGTGCGCCCGTCCGGCCCGGGGGTCGCCTTCTACGAGGACGAGGCGGAGGGCCGGATCACCGTTCATGCCGCGGTCGAGGTCGCCGAGGGTCCTTCCACAGACGATTTCTCGGTACGTGTCCTCGCCCCGATCCCGCAAGCCGCCACCATCCTGCACCACGGGTCGATGGACTCGGTGGTCCCGACCGCGCAGACCCTGGCCCGGTGGATCGACGCGAACGGGTACCGCGCCGACGGCTACGCCCGCGAGATCAGCCTGGAGTGCCCGGAGAGCCGCGAGGAGTGGATCACCGAGCTCCAGGTCCCGGTCACCAAGCTCTGACCGATGACCACCCTCGTCGCGCCCGCCGTCCGTTTCTCGAGTTCGATCCTGGTGGGGCTGCTGGCCGGCCTGCTCCTCCAGGTCTTCACCCTGGCGTTCCTCGGCCGGCTGGGCGGTGACGCGCTCTACGTCCGGGCGATCTTCACCCCGGTCGGGTTCCTGATCCTGGCCGTCGCCGAGGGTGTCATCGTGGCCGCCCAGGTGTCGGCCGGGATCGCCACCCGCTCCGGGCGGACCGACGTGTCCCGGCCACTGCCCACCTTCCTGCTGCTCGGTGGCGGGGTGCTGCTGCTGGTGGCGGGGCTGTTCGCGGCCGGGTCGGAACCGATCCTGGACGCCCTCGCGGTGGTCCCGGAACAGCGGGCCGACGTGGTGGCGTTCGTGGTCACGATGTGCCTGGCCACCATCGTGAGCCTGGTGCCGTTCACCGGGGCGGCCCTGCTGCGGGGCACCGGGCGGACCGTGCTGTCGTCGGCGCTGGCGGCCGGGTTCACCGTGCTGACCATGGTCACGATGGTGGCGCTGGGCGCCGGCACCGATCTCGGGGTGCTCGCGGTGCCGGTCGCCACCGCGCTCGCGAGTGTCGTCGCGGGCGCGGTGACCCTCCGGTTCGTCCGGTGGCGGCCGTCCGTCCAGCGCGAGGCGGTGACGCTGCTGTGGACGCTCGGCGCGCCGGTCGCGGTGACGTTCCTGCTGCTGTCCACGGTGAACTTCGGGTTCCTTCGAGTGCTGCGGCACGCCGCCCCGGCCGACGTTGCCGGGTTCAACCTGGGGCAGGGGGCCACCACGTTCTTCATGGTGGTGGCGCTGGCAGTGGGTTCCGGGGCGGCCGTCGCGGCGAACCTGCGGCCCGGCGACGAGCGGCGGCCGATCGAGGAGGCGGGACTCAGCGCGGCGGTGCGCATCGCCCTTCCGGCGTACGCGGTGATCGGGGTCCTGATCTTCGTGGTCCGGGGCCCGCTCAGCCGGTTGCTGACCTCGGATCCGGCGGTCGCGCGGGTCACCGCCGAGTATCTGACCTGGGTCGGGCCGACGTTCGTGGTGTTCGGCGGAACCCTGGCCGTGCTGGTCTACCTCGAACAGATCGGGCACGCGCGGACGGCGCTGCTGCTGAACACGGTGTATTTCGCGGTGCTGCTGGCCGTCGCGTTCCTGCTGCCGGAGCCGGTCACCGCTCTCACCCTGACGAAGCTGCTCGCGGCCGGGAACACGATCGGCTTCCTGACCTGCTGGTGGAGCGCCCGCTACCTGCTGTCACGCGCCGGCCGCTGACCGGATGGCGGCGGCCGTCACCTCGGCGGCGACCGCGCGCAGCAGGTCCAGGTCGGCGCCGTCCACCTCACCGGTGGCCAGCGCGACCACGGCGTCGCCGTCATAACGGGAGTGGGCCGGGTGCAGGGCCCGCGCGAAACCGGTGTGACCGCTCTGGGCGAGCAGGTGACAGTCGAGTTTGCTCAGCCTGGCGTCGGTCAGGACCACGGCGATCGTGGTGTTCTGCATGCCCATCTGCACGGCCGGGTCGGTGACCGGCGCGCCGCCGAAGACCGGGCGGCCGTCGGCGCCGATCACGTCGCCCCAGGCGTTGACCACGGCGACCGCCTCCACCCGGGCGGCGCCGGCCCGGCCCGCGGCATGACCCAGACCGCCCGGCGACGACTCGGGACGCCATCTCCCGCTGCGGGCCCCGGTGCCTGCTCCGATCGTACCCACGCCGAAGGGTTGTCCGGTGAGAGCCGCCAGAGCCGCGGCCCGCCCCTCGTCCGGGCCCGGCGGACTCGTCGCGATCGACGCGTCGAAGACCGACATGCCGACGACGATCGGGACCGGCCCGAACGGGGTCACGAAGCCTTTGCCCTGCTCGGCGAGCAGCCGCATCACCCCGTCCCCGGCGGCCAGGCCGAACGCGGAACCACCGGACAGCACCACCGCGTCCACCTGCTCGACCAGGCGGCCCGGTTCGCGCAGTGCGAAGTCGCGGGTCGCC
>DATMVU010000440.1:0-3106 GCA_035562875.1 Actinoplanes sp.
TCGTCCGTGGGTACCGATGATCCGTATACGACCGTCACCGAGTCGGCGTTCGTGGCCCGGTTCCTTCTCGATCCCTACACCGACACCGTCGACACGGTGGCCAACGTCGACGCGTTCGTCGAGCTTCCCGACGGCTCCGAAAGCACGATCGGGAATTCTGGCAGCAAGACCCACTGGACCGGCCACAGGGTCGACCCTCGTGGGAGCACCGTGGCACGATGGCCCGCGATGACGATCGAGCCTGACGACCCGCGACTTCGGACCAACACCCTCACTTGGGCGGACGTCGATCCCGACCGGCACCCGTTCGACGCGGCCGCCGTGTTCGACGTGGTGCGCGCGGTGGCCCCGGCGGGCGGTGTGCCGGCGCCCTACCGGTACGACGCCAACCGTCGCTTCGATCACGCGGCGGACGCCGCGCGCTGGAGCTGGCAGCGGGCGATGACCATCGCCCTCGTCGAGCACTACGGCGATTGGGCCCGTGGCTGGACCGCCGAGATGGCCGGGCATACCGCTGACGGCGCGCTGATGGTGCGGTGGAGCGGCGCCCGGGACTCGATCACGACGCCTGAGGAGACGCTCGGCGCTGTCGCCGGGGCGCTGCTGGACTGGCGGATGTTCCTCGAAGACCTGGCCGAGATCTTCACCTGGCATCTGCCGTTGCCCGCCGAGCCCCGCGCGGCATCCGCCGCCTGGGAGGCCACGACTGCCTCGCTGGTCGCGACGGTGGCGGCGCGGTCCGGTGCGGACGAGCACTGGTACCCGGTCTGTGCTTTGGCCCTGAGGTGGTTCCTCACGGTCGCCGAGGTGCCAGGCGATGACCACGACGCCCTCATCGACACCGCGATCGGCGGGCGGTTCTACAGCTCCATCTCCCCGCTGGGGGTGGAGGTGGCCGACGCTGCGGAGTCCCTGGCCGCGGCCCTTACCGGCGTCACGCCGCCGCCGGACGACGCATGGCCCGACACGTGGCCGCAGGACTGGCCGAGCTGGCGCAGCACCGAACTGCCCACCGCCGCCCGGGCGCCGCAGCCCAGGCAACCGGTCCCTCCTGACGCCCTCGCGATCTGGCGGCAGGTCCGGCAGGCGGCCCGGTGGGAGCACGCGACCGAGCACGTCTCCGGGCCGGCGTGCACCGCACGCGACGGCATCGCCGAGCACCTGGCGAAACAGAAGTACAGCGCCGACCGTATCCTTGCCGCACTGGACCTGGTACGCACGGCCGTGACCGAGGGCGGTCCGCTCACCTTCGCGCGCCTGGCGACGTGGCAACGCAAGGTGCTCGCCGTCGCCGCCGCACCGTTCCGCACCACGTCCGCCTGGGCACTGGCGGGCCGGGAACGCTACGCCTACCGCGACGAGCTGCCACAGGCGTTCGAGGCATGTCTCGCCGAGGCCACCGACCCGGCCGTACCCCTGCCGTCGCGAGCCGCGCGGGTGTACCTCGACGTGCTGCACTTTCACCCGTTCGCCGACGGCAACGCCCGATCGGCGGCGCTCGCGCTGTACTTCGTGCTCGCCCGCGAAGGCGTGGTGCTGGATCGGGCCGCGCCGCTGCTGATGACTCGTTGGCCGGCGGCCGCCCCCCATGCCGCCGAAGGGCTGGCCAGATTCATCGCCGTGCTCATCAAGCAGACCCTCCGATAACGCCCAGCCCGCCCGTCGCAGGTGGCAGGCTTTGCCACTGAAACGGCTGACGCGTCGTGCCCACCCGATTCACGGGGCATCTTCGTCGAAATCGACACCACCTGACATCGACGAGTAGCATTTCCGGCCTCGAACGCGTCGTACCGGCATCACGACGCCTCCGGACGTGGTGCGGCGGGCGCCGTTCGGCGTGGTGGGGATGAGTCACCCGGCCGAGTGGCAATTGCGCAGACCCGGTGCCGTGGCATGCGGGTGGGGTTCCGGATGTCGATATCCGCTTCCCGAGTTTGGTGACGTTGATGTTCACATCGCTGATGACCGGCACCACGGCGCCTGATGATGTGTTCACGGTTTGGTGGGACGGGTCGGCGGGTCGGTCTCGTTTCTGTGGCCGGCGTTCCGGCCGGGCGGTTGGTATGGTGCGGTTCGCGTTCTACGGGCGGATCTCCACCGACGGCTATCAGGATCCGGTGTCGTCGCGCCGATGGCAGTTCGACATCGCAGAGCTACTGACCAGCGGCCACGGTCGTATCGCCGTCGAGTTCTTCGACGTCGGCTTCTCGCGTAGCCTTCCGTAGCATGGGCGGCCGGGCGCGGCCGAACTGCTGGCCGAGGTGTTGCGGCCGGATCGGTGGTTCGATGCCGTGGTGATCGGGGAGTACGAGCGGGCGTTCGTCGGCCGGCAAGCACTGCGGATCATCCCGTTCCTGCATGCGCATGGGGTGGCGGTGTGGCTGCCGGAGTTCGGTGGGCCGGTGGATCTGGCGGATCCGACCCATCGGGCGTTGTTCCAGTTGCTCGGGCATCAGTCCGAACGCGAGGTGTTGCGGGCTCGGCGGTGAACCACTCGGGCGATGTGTACCCAGGCCCGGGAACAGGGCCGGCACCTCGGTGGCCGGCCGCCCTACGGCTACCGCCTCGTGGACGCCGGGCCGCATCCGAACCGGATCCACGCGCGGTGGGGACGGCGGCTGCATCGTCTGGATCCCGACCCGGTCACGGCCCCGCACGTGCGGTGGATCTTCGCCCGTCGGCTCGCCGGCGACAGCGCGGCGGGTATCGCTCGGGCGCTCAACGAGCGGAACGTGCCGTCACCGGCGGTCTATAATCCTGGGCGTAACTTTCATCGGATCGGTACGGTGTGGACGTTGGCGGAGATCTTGGCCAATCCGCGGTACACCGGTCGGCAGGTGTGGAATCGGCAGCGTACCGATCACCACGAGACGATCCCCGGTGACAAGCGCACGAGTCTGGGCCCTACCCGGGCCTGGAATCCGCGTAGTGAGTGGGTGATCTCCGAGCGGCCGGCGCATTCCGCCCTGGTCGACGAGGCCGACTTCGTGGCCGTTCAAAAGGTCACCGCGATCCCGGCTCCGAAGGACCAAGCCGCCCGCACGTATCAGTTGACCGGGTTGCTGATCTGCCCGGTGTGCGGGCGGCGTCTGGAAGCGCACTGGGT
>DATMVU010000441.1:0-2443 GCA_035562875.1 Actinoplanes sp.
GGACGTCTCGATCGCGGCGGGGAAGTGGGCGGCCGTGCACCACGCGTTCACATCGCCCAAGCCCGAGTCGCTGGACACGTTCGACACCGATCCGGGGTCGGCGCTGAGCTACGGCTACGACTTCATCTGCAACGGCAACGAGGTGGGCGGCGGCTCGATCCGTATCCACCGTCGCGACGTGCAGGAGCGGGTGTTCAAGGTCATGGGCCTCTCGCCGGAGGAGTCGCAGGAGAAGTTCGGCTTCCTGCTGGACGCCTTCCAGTTCGGCGCGCCGCCGCACGGCGGCATCGCGTTCGGCCTGGACCGGCTGGTCATGCTGCTCGGCGGCTTCGACACGATCCGCGACGTCATCGCGTTCCCGAAGTCGGGCGGCGGATTCGATCCGCTCACCTCGGCCCCGGCGCCGATCACCGCGCAGCAGCGCAAGGAGGCCGGCGTCGACGCCAAGCCGGTCGACAAGACCGCCAAGGCGGACGCCCCCGCCAGCTAGGGCGTCCCTCTGGCTCGGCTGGGCGGCTGGCGCGTCCTCAACGGGGTCCCCTCCGTGAACGGGATCCCCGCCGGGCAAGGGGGGGTCCCCTCCGTCAACGGGATCGCTGTGCGTGATCGGGTGGATGGGCCACGGGTTGGGCACAATGACTGACCTGGTTCATCGGGGTTCCCACAGTCGACGGCAGTCATCTACGTGAGGAATCCGGTGCTGGGGCGCCGGATTCCTCACGAAGATCAAGGTGTCGTGCCGGGAGATTCCGGTCATGCTCGGGGTCCCGATCGAGATGAGCTCGCGTCCTGGACCAGTGATCCCGTTTGCGCGATCCGCACAGGAGGGAGGCTTGGATCGATGGCTGAGCTTGTCGAAGCCCTAGGAGCCTGCTGAACAACGCGCCATTCGCGGGCGGGTTGTGCGTTGGCGGTGGACGGGATGTCGACAGGCCGTCGACCGGCGGGTTTGAGCCGGCGCTGTGGAGTGCGCCAACGGGACCCGTCGCGACCGTTTGAGGGTCATGGTGGCCGCTGTTGGCTGGGCGTTGAGTGTTCCCGGGCCCTGTGTCAGGCGATCGCCCAGCCGTTCGGGCTGTGGGTGAGGCCGAGGGTGAGGAGGCGGCGCAGGTTGATCGCCGCTACCCGGTGGTGGAGCCACTGGTCGTTCTTGGTGACGCCTCGGTAGCGGAGTCGCCGGTTGCCTCGGGTCAGCCAGGCGATGCTGCGTTCGACCATGGGCCGGTGTTGCCGGTAGGTGGCCTGGAAGCCATCGTCGGCGGCCCGCTGCCGGTGGCGGCGTTGCAGCAGGTCGTGTTCGTGGAGCTGGATGGTTCGGCCCTTCGCCGCGGTCGTGCACCGCTGCCTGAGCGGGCAGGAGCGGCAGGCGGTCCCGAACACCGCCTTGCGGGTCTTGGTGATCATCCTGGTCACCCCGGCCGGGCAGGTCATCGTGGCGGCGGTCGGGTCGTGGGTGAAGTCGTCGATGCTGAACCCGCCGGCCACGGCGGGCCGGGTCGGCCACGGTTTCACCAGCGGTGTCCACCCTTTGGCGTCGAGGACGGCGAGCATGTCACCGGTGGCGTAGGCCGAGTCACCCAACACCTCGACCGGCCCTGTAATGGTTGGGTCAGTGACCACGAGCCGGGCCCCAACGGTGGCGTCGCTGTTGGACGGGCCAGCAGCTTTGGTCAACTCGACCACGGTGACCAGGCCGGTGTCGGGCTCGACAACCACGTGGGCCTTGAACCCGTCCTGGCGACGCTCCACCGTCTTGTGCGCATGCCGCGCGTCCGGATCGACGGTGGAGATGATCCGGTCCGGGGCGACCCGCCGGGCGATCCGCCACCGGCCATCGGTCCCGTCGGACCCGTCAGCGGGTTCGACATCCTGCCCGGCCACCAACGCCAATAGCGCGATCGCCTCGGCTGGTCGCCCGCCAGCGGCGGTGATCGCCTCGACATCGAGGCCGCCCAGCAGGGCGAGCGCGTCGCCGACCAGCGCCGACACGAGTTCGTCGCGGGCCTGGGTGTCGTCCCACGCGATCCGCGGCTTCGCCGTCGTGTCGTACCCCTGCCCGGTCAGAGAAGCCAGCCGGGTGCAGCGCTCAGTAACCACCTGCTCGGCGCCGGGAACCTCCCGACCGACCCGGCGGACCTGCGCGATCAGCTGGGTGACCGTGTCCTGCCGGGCCACCGCATCATCCAGGATCGTCGAATCCAAAGCACGCCGAGCACGGCCCCTCACCGCACCGGTCTCGGCGATCACTTCCCGGACCACCTCGAAGATCCGCTGCGGCCGCTCCGAGGCGGCCAGCCGGGCACGCCACACCGTCAACGACGACGCGTCGAACCCCTTGGCGTCGACCGGGTAGCCGCACGCCGCTTTCCACCGCAGGTCAAAAGTGAGGGCCTCGACCGCCTCCCGATCCGACAACCCATGCAGGGATTGCAGCACGATCACC
>DATMVU010000442.1:0-37019 GCA_035562875.1 Actinoplanes sp.
GCACTGCGGCGTACGTCGTCCAGTTCGGAGAGGACCCGGCCCAGGTACGCGACCCGGCCCTGGTCCGGGGTGGTCAGCCCGGCCGCGCAGTGCAGCAGTGTCGACTTGCCGGAGCCGGACGGGCCCATCACCGACAGGATCTCCCCGGCGTGCAGTTCCAGGTCCGCCCCGGACAGGGCGGTCGTCGGCCCGTACGTCTTGTACAGCCCTTCGGCGGTCAGCAGCGGGCTCATCCGCGCACCTGCTCGGCCAGCTCGTCCAGATGCACCGCGGTGTGCTCCAGCCAGCGCAGATCCGCGTCCAGATGGAACAACGCGTGATCACAGATCAGCCGGTCGGCCAGATCACCCGCACTCTTACGCCGGGTCAGGCCCCGCATCGCGATCAGGTGCTCGTCGCGTTGCGCGTCCAGCACGGCGTCCGCCGACCGGCCGGTGAGCAGCGCGCCGATCACCTTGGCGTACAGGTCGGACTGCAGGTACTGCCGCGGCGCCTCCGGTTCGGACAGCCAGCGTTGCACGTCCGTGACACCGGCTTCGGTGACCGTGTAGCGCTTGCGGTCCGGCCCGCCGGTCGTCTCCTCGCCGTCGACGGTGACGAGACCATTGCGCAGCAGCTTGGCCAGGGTGGTGTACACCTGCCCGTAGTGCAGCGGCCGGTCGTTGCCGAAGTACTGGTCATAGGCCTGTTTCAGGTCGTAACCGTGGCGGGGCCGGGACTCGATCAGCGCCAGGAACGCCGTCGCGATTGTCATGGCGCCGGACTATACACATAGGTTTATAGTGTCCGTCGTGGCTGACCCCGCGGGTCCGGTGCCCCGGTTCGAGCCGGGGCACCGGACCCCGTCGCCGGCCCGGTCAGCAGGCGCCGACACCCACCTGGCCCTCCACCAGCGAGGAGTGCACGTACGCCTTGTACACGCCCACGCTGGGCACATCGACCTTGAACCAGCGGTTGGAGGCGTAGTCGGAGTTCGGCGGGTAGACCCACTGCGTGTCGGTCCAGCAGACCATCGTCACGGCGGTGTTGTTGCCGACGTAGCGGACCTTGTACTGGTCGCCGAGGTAGGCGGCGTTGCGCAGCCAGGCGCCGCCGGAGTTGGAGCCGATGTAGGGGCCGGCGGCCAGGGCGGCGCCGGCACCGACGGTGTTCATCATCACGACCGCGGCCGTGAGAGCCGCCGCTGCGGTGAAGCGGCGAGGCGCGGTGCGGCTCCGGTTCGTGCCGTTGGTGTGGGAGGACATGAAGGATCCCTTCTCGGTGGGGGTGGATGTCGGCGGATCAGACCCACCGGCCCTCTCAGATTGCCTGCTCAGTGGGGCTCCGCAAGGCTCAAGGAACCACATTGGACAAGGTTGGACGCGGCTCCGCACGGACATGGACAGCAATCCATCGGTAGCCTGGGGCCGAGCGTGTGACCGGCTGACATCTGTCTCAGGAGCCGCCGTGGAATCGCAGCATCCCGACCCGTCCCATCCGGAGATCACGACGCGGAAGGCGTTCGCCGAGGCGCTGCAGGCGCTCAACACGGCGGCCTGGTCCTATCGCTACCTGATGGACAAGTGCCGGGCCGAAGGAGCCGGAGTCGACCACCGGACCATCGGCACCTGGTTCACCGGTAGCAACCTGCCCTCACCGAAGTTCCACGACGACTTCCGCATCCTGCTCGGTTACCTGGGCGTCGATGACGAACAGGTGGAGCAGTGGCTCACCACCGTCCGGCGGCTCCGCAGAACCCGCAGCTCCGGCGACGTCGTGCCGTACCGCGGCCTGGACAGTTACGGTATGCGGGACGCCGCGTACTTCTTCGGCCGCACCCGGCTGTTGACGTCCGTACTGGACAACCTGCGCGACATGGCCGAGGCGGGCGGCGGGGCCATGTTGCTGGTCGGCTCGTCGGGAGCGGGCAAGACCTCCCTGCTCGAGGCCGGTGTCCGGCCGGCGATCGCACAGGGTGCCGTCATCGAGGGCTCCGGCACATGGGTCCTGTTGTCCGTCACCGCGACGTCCGCACCGGCCGGCCGGCTCGCCGAGTCGATCGCCGGGCCCCTCGGTCCGTCGTCCGCAGCGGTCGCCGCCGGCCTGCGGGCCGACCCGGCGAGTGTCGCCGCCCATCTGGATCGGATCGCGCCGGGCCGCCCGGTGCTGATCATCGTCGACCAGGTCGAACAGGCGCTCATCGCGGCGGGTGACGACGCGGGCGGGGAACTGGCGACGTTTCTCGCGGCGCTGCAGGCGGTCACGTCCCGGCCGGCCGGCGGGCTCGTCATCCTCGGGCTGCGCGCCGACCAATACGGTGCGGCCCAGGACAACGTCCAGCTCCAGGCGCTGACCAGGGGACGTCAGGTACCGGTGACCCCGATGGACGAGGACGAGTTGCGCGCGGTCATCGCCGAGCCCGCCCGCAAGAACGGCGTCGAGCCGGAGGCGGGCTTCGTGGAGCTGGTGATCAGTGAGGTGTCGAGCCGGCCCGGCCGCGCCGTGCACCGCGCCGCACTGCTGCCCCAGCTGTCCCACGCACTGAGCAAGACCTGGCTGGCCGGCAACGGCACCAGCATGACGGTGCACCACTACCGGCGAGCCGGGGGCCTGGACCGTGCGGTCACCGACACCGCCGAGGCGGTCTTCGATGAGCTGAGCCCGATCCAGCGGTCGATCGCCCGCAAGCTCTTCTTCCATCTGGTGCTGGTGCACCCCACCGCGGTCGACAGCCGCCGGCAGGCGCTGCTCAGCGAACTGTCCGACGAGGGGCAGGACGCCGAGCTGTACGAGGTCCTCTACCGCTTCGCCCATCAGGGCCTGCTCACGGTGGACGCCGAGACCGTCGAGATCACCCACGAGTCGCTGATCGTCACGTGGCCACGCCTGCGCGGCTGGCTCGACGCGGACCGGGCCGGCCGGTTGCTGGCCCAGCGGGTGGCAGCCGACGCGCAGGAGTGGGAGCGGCACGACCGCGACCAGGACCACCTCTATCAGGGCATCCGCTTGCACAGCGCCCGGGAATGGGCGGATCAGCACCCCGGCGAGGTACCGAGGCCGGCCAGGACGTTCCTCGACGCGGGCGTACGCCGTTCCCGCAGCCGCACCCGCCGGCTCAGGCAGGTCATCGCCCTGCTGTCCGTCCTGCTGACGGCGGTCGGTGCGCTGACGGTGGCCGTCGTCGCGCAGACCGGCGCGGCCACCCGCCAGCGTGACGAGGCGGTCTCCCGGATGATCGCGAGTGAGATCACCAACCTGCGTGACGTCGACGTGTCCCTGGCGCGGCAGTTGGCGGTGGCGGCGTTTCGCATCGCACCGACCGTCGAGGCCCGCTCCGCGCTGATCGAGGCGACCGCACAACGCCCGGCCGTGCGGATGCGCACCGCCGGGGGCGGCAGCATGTACGCGGTCGGCATACATCCCGGTGGGCGGGTCGCCGCGGCGGCGGCAGGCGGCACCGTGCGGTTCTGGGACATCACGGTGCCGGGTGGCCCGCGGGCACTCCCCGACCTGCCGGACACCACGTGCGGCAAGTTCTATGCGCTGGCGTTCTCGGCCGACGGGAGGCTGCTCGCCGCGGCCTGTGGTGACGGCAGTGTCCACCTCTGGAACTCCCGTGACCCGCTGGCTCCGACCGCACTGCCCACGATCACGGGTCTCGGCGCGCGGGTCTACTCGGTGGCCTTCAGCAAGGACAGCACCATGATGGCCGCCGCCGTCGCCGAGCCCCGGGTGGACGACACCACTGCGGGCAGCGTACGGCTCTGGTCGGTGACCGGTCTCGCTCCGCGCCAGCTGGGCGGCCCACTGCACGTCGACGACGACGCCCCAGCGAAGTCCGTCGCGTTCAACAGTGATCACTCCCGGCTCGCCGTCGGCACCGACGACGGTTCCGTACAGGTCTGGGACATCAGCGAACCCGGCAGTCCGGCCGATCCGGCCCCCGCCGACGGGCCGACGAAGGCGATCGGCCAGCTGGCGTTCAGCCCCCGCGGCGACATCCTCGCCGCGGGCGGCGCCGACCAGCAGGTGCATCTCTGGTCGACCGTCGGGGACCCGGTACCGAGCGGTCCGCCGATCGGCGGCGCGGCCAGCTGGATCAATGCGGTGGCGTTCTCCCCGGACGGCAGCACACTCGCGATCGCCAGCTCCGACAGCGAACAGGGGGTACGGCTGCTCGACCTGGCCAGCCGGCGGACGGTCGCCACGATGCCGCACCCGTCACCGGTCACCTCGGTGAAGTTCGGGCCCGACGGCACCACGGTGATCACCGGAGCGAACGACGGTACGGCCCGGATGTGGCCGGTAGCCGCACCCACGCTGGAGGGCCTGGACTACACGGTCAGTGCCGCACGTTTCAGCCCCGACGGCACCACCCTGGCCATCGGCAGCGCGGACCTGCGACTGCTCGACGTCACCGACCCGCGGCACCCCACCGCACTCGGTCCCGCCATCACCAACCCCGACGGGTTCTCCGGCACCGCCGCCTTCGCGCCGGACAGCCGGCTGCTCGCCGAGGGGCACGGCCGATCCGGCACCGTACAACTCTGGGATGTCACCGATCGGGCTCACCCCAGTCGGGCCGGGCCACTACTGAAGGCGCACTCCCAGCAGGTCGAGACACTGGTGTTCAGTCCGGACGGTGCGATGCTCGCCACCGGCAGCCGCGACGGTGCGGTCCACCTGTGGGACGTCCGGAACCCCCGGGCACCGGCTCGGCTGTCGACGCCCGGCACCTTCAACGGATACGTCAACCAGGTCGCCTTCAGCCCGAACGGCCACCTTCTCGTGGCGGGCAGTGCCGACAAGACCATCCGGCTGTGGAACGTCCGTGATCCTCGTGTTCCCACGGTGGTCGGCCGGCCCCTGACCCCCGGTGATCACTACGTGTTCTCCGCCGATTTCAGCCCGGACGGCAGTCTGCTCGCCGTCGGTCTCGCGGACAGCACCGTCCGGCTCTACGACATGACCGATCCCGATGCGCCGAGCCCGATCGGAGCACCGCTCACCGGCCCGCTGAACTACGTGTACTCCCTCGCTTTCACCAGCGATGGCAGCACTCTCACGGCGACCACGGCCGCAGGTACCGTCTGGATCTGGGACATCCGCGACCGGCGTGCACCGGTGGTCCTCGCCAAACTCACACCGGCGAGGGGCGCCCTGTACCCGGTGCATTACCAGCCGGGAACACGGCTTCTCGTAGCCGGTGGAGACCGGAAGAAGGCGTGGCTCTGGACCGTGGATACCGGCGCCGCCACGAAGCTGATCTGCGAAACCAGTGGTGACGCCGTCACCGCCGAGGAGTGGACCACTCATGTACCCGGCCGGTCCTACACTCCCCCGTGCCCCTGAATCGGCCGTCCAAGCTTGTCCAAACCAGGGAAGATTCGTTGCTACCCCGCATCCCTGCTGGCCACAGTGGTCTTACCGCCTATCGGAAGGACTGTGCCACCGTGAAGCTCAGTACCCGCAAGCTGACCGCCTGGGTCGCAGGACTGTTGATCCCCGTCTCCGCCACGGTCACGTTCGCCACTCCGGCGAACGCCGCACCGTACTGCGGTCCGAGTAGATTCATCGAGTCCATCGAAACGGTGAAATGGGCCGACGATCAGTTCCAGATCATCGTCACGCCGACGGCGGAGGCCAGACGGCATGCCGCCTTCGCGGCGAATCCGCGGGACGCCGTGGTCGAACAGTGGCATGCGGTGCAGCGGTGTGTTCCCGGACTCTACGGAGAGCTCGCCGACACCGTCTGGGATCAACTGGAATGCCACCAGCTGAACTCGTGGATCCCCTTGCCACGCGAGGGCAGCGATTGGGCGACCGGTGAGACGTACGATCTGGAAAGCTGGCGCCCGACGCTCCCCCGCTGGGTGAACGGTCAGGATCTGATCGTCACCGAATGCCTCAACCGGCTGGGTGTCGACCCCGCGGGTCCGTACGGCGACGGAATCCGTCCGGACGCGGGGCAGACCGATCTCCGGGAGGCGTGGGCGCACATCGCCTGACGGTCCGGCGCACGGATCCCCCTTGCTCTCGTGGCAGGATCAGCGCCGGAGGTGGGATGGTGGGGAATTCCTGGGTCTCGTCGCTGGGCGGGCCGCTGATCGTGGTCCCCCAGTCGGCGCTGCCGTGGTGGACCGGCGGGGACAGCGCGCACGGTTCGGCCGAGGACCGGGATGACTACGGCCGGGCGTGTGCGGTCGACGGGTTCATCGGCCTGATCCCGGTCGGTGAGCAGCACGCGCTCGTGCTGGGCGACGATCCGGCCGACACCATGTACCTGCCGCAGGAGCGTTCGTTCCTGCGCTGGCTGGCCGCGGATCGGGAGGAGGATCTGGTCGGCACCGCCCGCCGGGCCCTCCGCGGCGGCGTGCGGTGGGACGCCGACGAGGACGTCACCTGGGTGGTCGACGGACCGGTGGTGCTGTTCGATGCGGCGTGGTCCGGTTCGGACCTCGAACTGGAGGTCGCCGGCCATCGGGTGATCGATCTGGAGCCGGGCACGTACCGGGTCCGGGCGGCGCAGCACACCGACGACCGCAACATGATGATCCTGGTGAGCCTGCTGCGGGCCTGACCTCAGCGCCGCTGCACCGGCAGCGCGTCCACCAGGCGCCCGGTTGAAGGCGGCGGTGTCGGGCCTGTCGAACTGGGCCACGAAGTCCCCCAGCCACGTCCGCAGGTCCCGGTCGAGGTCGCCGGTGTCGGCGATCGGGGCCACCCCGTCGAACACCCGGTCCTCGAGCAGGCAGTCGGCGACCAGGGCGACTTTCGACGGGTACCACCGGTAGACGGTCTGTTTCCCGGCTCCGGCCGTCTCGGCACCGCCACCGACATCGCCGCCGCCGCCGCGTTCCTGCTCGGCCCGGAGTCCACCTTCATCACCGGCACCGACCTGCTCGTCGACGGCGGCGTGGTGGCCGCCGCCCGCGCGGGCGCCCTGTCCGCTCCCGCCACCTGAAACCTCCGGCGGGTCACCGTCCGAAACCGTCGCAGCACGCACGAACGGAATTCGCCCGGCAGCCGGGTGGATGATCCAGGCTGCTAGATTTCCGGGGTCGTCTGGCCGTCCTCCCGGGAGCGTGTCCTCGTATGCCGGTCTCGCCGCTACGCTCACACGACCCCCGCCACCTCGGCGAGTACACCCTGCTCGGGGTGCTCGGCGAGGGTGGGATGGGCGCGGTCTACCAGGGCCGCAGCCGGGACGGCCGGCTGGTGGCGGTGAAGATGATCCGCACCGAGTTCGCCACCGTCGACGAGTTCCGCAACCGATTCCGCAGTGAGGTCAACCGGGCCCGTCAGGTCCCGTCGTTCTCCACCGCCGCGGTCCTGGACGCCGACCCCGACCACAACCCGCCCTACCTGGTGGTCGAGTACGTGGACGGCCCCGACCTGGCGCAGGTGGTGGCCGAGAACGGGCCGTTGCGGGACGGTGCCCTGCACAGCGTCGCGGTCGGGGTGGCCACCGCCCTCGCGGCCATCCACGGCGCCGGCGTGGTGCACCGCGACCTCAAACCCCGCAACGTGCTGTTCGCGCTCGGCGCCCCCAAGGTGATCGACTTCGGGATCGCCCGCGCCACCGAGTCGACCAGCGAGCACACCCGTACCGGGCAGATGGTCGGCACCGTCGCCTACATGGCCCCGGAACGCCTCGACGGCCCGGTATCGGCGGTGACCCCGGCGGTCGACATCTTCGCCTGGGGCGCGGTCGTGGCCTACGCCGCGAACGGCCGGTCCCCGTTCCACGGCGACTCCAGCACCGCCATCGCGGTCCGCATCCTCACCCGCGAACCGGAACTCGGCAGCCTGACCGGCCCGCTGCGCACCATCGTGGAACGGGCCCTGTCGAAGGATCCCGCCCACCGCCCGACCGCATCCGAACTGCTCCAGTCACTACTGAACGCCGGCCAGGACCCGGCACCGGTCGTCAGCACTCCCCCGAAACCGCGCCGCCGCGTCTCCCGGATCGTGCTGGCCACCGCCGCCGCCAGCGTGCTGGCCGCCGCCGCGGCGATCCCCATCCGGATGGCCGCCGACAACGGTCCCGAGACGACCACCCCGCAGCCGTCGGCGGCGCCCATCCTGACCGATCCGTTGACCGCACCCGCGTCGTGGAAGGCGAGCAAGAACGCAGAAGGCGGTGATTGCCGGTACGAGGACAACCTACGGGTCACGTCGGTCTCCTCGGACGGCTACTTCTGCCCCGGCCCCGAGCAGACCCTCCCCGGCACGCACACGATCACGTTCACCCTGGACTCGGTGGCCGCCGGTTCGTGTGCCGTGGCCCGCTTCCGCCACGGGGACGCCGATCTCTACGAGGCCAGCTTCTGCGAGTACGACTTCGCACTCACGACGAACTCCGCAACGGCCCAGTTCCAGAACATCCTCGAAACCGGCCGGGGCCCCCGCGAGATCACCATCCGGGTCCGGGACAACACCGTCCGCGTCTGGATCGGCGACCTGGAGATGCTCAGCACCCCCTCCTCGTTCGAGGGAACCCCAGCCGGCCGCCTGGACCTGGGTGTGGAACCGGCGTCGTACAACGACGAGACCGCGTCGGCGGCGTACTCGAAGGTCGAGATCTGGGCCAGGTGACGACAGCAGCCGGCTCAGCCCGGTGAGTCACCGGCCGCCGTGCCGAACAACGCGCTGAGACCCAGCCGGGCCGCCACGTTGCCGGCGAACCAGGCGTGGAAGTCGCTGGCCGGGTCGTGATCCGCCCGGGCCGCGGCGCCCCAGTCCGGCCGTTCGAGGACGGCCAGATACTGCCGCACCATGCGGTCCCGAAGCTCGGCCGTACCGCCGCAACGCCCTGGATCCTGGGACAGCAGGTGGTCGGCGATGCACGCGGCGTCGATGAACCGCTCCGCTGTCGGCTCCTGCCGTGCCAGGTGGGCAGCATGTGCGGCCAGCACGGCGGGGGCCGGCTGGTAATGCTCGAGGGTCATGCCCATGCCGTCGCAGCCGGCCATGATCCGCAGTAGGCGGCCGGTGTGATCGACCAGGTCGTCGTCGGCGTCGGGAGCGGTGATCGCCTCATGCAGGTGTGCCGCGGTGGCGACCTTGCCCGCGAAATAGCCGTTGAGGAAGTCGCCGTCGCAAGCCTGGCGCAGCAGCCACTCCCGCGCGTGGAGGGCCCCCTGCTCACACAGCGCCTCGACAACGTAGACCCGGCCCCATCCGGTGGCACGCTGGGCCAGCCACAACAGCGCTTCCGAACCTCCGCAGCGGCGGCGCAGCGCCTCCGCGGCGAGCGGCCCGAAATGGTTCGACAGCAGCCCGATGGTCTGGATCAACGGAATGTCGTCCTCGGTCCAGTCCGCGGCCAGCAGCGCGAGCCCTACCGCGGCGGCGTTACGGTCGGTACTGTGCCGCACCAGCCACCGGCCGGTCCGGCGGACACGCTCCCGGTCCGCGCGCAGCGCCGCGGCGGCGATGTGGTCGTTACGGTGGATCGGGACATCGACGTCGCGGAAGGCGTCGGCAAGGTCGCTGGCCGGGGCGTCGTCCCGGCTGAAGTGCCGGTCGAGGATGGCAGCGACGTCAGCTCCGGCGAGCCGCTGATCCTTCGGCGACCGGGATCGTTTCCGGGTGCGGTGTCGGCCGTCGTCCGGGTAGGGCTCGCCGTCCCGGGGCAGAGCACCGTCGGGGTGCTGCCGGTGCAGTCGTAGTGCATGGTCGAACAGGGTGGTCCGGGATCCGAGCGGCTCAGGCTCGGTCGTCACGCTCACCGGCGGACGGAGGACTCGATTCTGATCATCATGGGGGCGATGATGCCACCCACCACCCCCACTCGGCAAGGTCCACCGGCGACTACCGCCACGCCCCGAACGCCTGCTCGTAGACCTCGACCAGCTCCGGCCAGTCCGTCGCCCCGCTCACACGCGGCATCGCTCGTGCCCGGATGGCCGGCACAGCCGGTCAGGGTCAGTCGGCGAACAGGGTGTACCTCATGGTGCCCTCCCAGCGCGGTCTGCTTTGTCACCGGGATATGTCCCGACAGGACCGAGGTCTTTCAGAACCGGAGCGGAATCCGGTGCCGGGTGTACGAGAGGTCCTTGTGGCTCCCTCTCCCGTCGCAGCAGGGCGAGTGTCCGATGATGCCCGCCGACCTCCGCCCAGTGCCCCGCATCGTGACCTTGACCTCGGTCTTCACGGCGCATCGGGTCGGCGCCGGCGTCCAGCAGCGCGGCCACCGCGTCCACGTGTCCCCAGCAGGCGGCAGCACACAGCGGCAGCCCTTCGTCGCCGTGACCGCTCTCGGCGTCCGGGTCGGCCCCGGCTGCGGCGAGGACCCGGACGACGTCGGCCCGGCCCTGGACGCTCGCCCGATACAGCGGGGTGGTGCCGTCCCCGTCGGGCATACCGGGGTCGGCCCCGGCACGTAGCAGAGCCGCGATCCGCTGCGGGCTGCCCCATTCACAGGCAGCGACGAGGCTGCGTTGCAGTTTCTTACGCCGACGTCGGTTCACCGGTCCGATGGTGCCCGGCAACCGGCGCGCCGGCGACCCCGTTTCCGGGCGGTGAGCGCCTGACGCAGTCGGCGATCGTGAGACGACCGCTTCGGGAGCCGGTTCACCAGTCGTTCACAGCGTGCAGTCGGACGACTCCGTCGCGGGCGCCGACGGCCAGGGTGGTGCCGTCGGGCGCGTATTCGAGTGCGGTGATCGGCCCGTCCTGGCCGTGGAGGGTGTGGACCGGTACGCCGTTGCTGGCGTCGAAGATCTGTATCCGGCCGTGGCCGTCGTCCGCTGCGATGCTGTTTCTGATCATCGGGTTGAACGCCGTGACTGCGGAGCGGGCGTTGCTGCGCAGGAAGCGCACCGGGCGGCCGTTGCTGGCATCCCAGATGCCGGCCGATGCGCCAGTCGTGGTGACGGCGAGGGTGTTCCGTGTCAGCGGGTCGAACCGGAGTGAGGTGACTCGTCCGGTTATCCGTGCGCCGACGCTGATGCGTGCGCCGTCGCTGCTGTTCCAGACTTCCAGTGCGCCGTCGCCGCCGACGGCCAGGTGGCCCTCGTTGTGGCTGTCGAAGGCCAGGGCTGTGATGTGGGTGAGTCCGGTGTGCAGTTCGCGGACGATCCGGCCGGTGCCGGTCTGCAGGATCCGGATCGTTTCGCCCTTGCCGATGGTGGCGACGATCCCACGCCGGCGCGGATCGAACGCGAAGATCGCCCGGTGCTCGGTTGCCTGGCCGGTGATGCTGAGTACCGGTTTTCCGGCGGTGGTGTCCCAGAGCCGGAGCAGGCCGTTGGTGCCGGCGGTCGCGAGGACATTGCGGTTGAACGGATCGAACTGCAGGTCGGTGACCTGCTCATCGCCGGTGACGAGGGTATGGCGCCGCACGGCGGTGCGCGTGTCCCAGAGTTCCACCACCCCGTCGGCACCGGTGACGGCGAAGTCGCCGGTGGCGAACCTGCCGAACCGGCTGAAGGCCACCAGCGTCACCGCGGCCGGTCGGGCGACGTGGACCTGGCCGGTGGTGGCCGGGGTGGTGTGCAGACTCGTCAGTGCGTCGGGGCGCGGTGCGATCATGCCGAGCAGTACCAGGGCCACTGCCGCCACCGCCAGCAGGGCGGGTCGCCGTGCCCGCACGAGCAGCCTGGCACCGGCCTGAGCCCGACCCCGGATGTCCCGCCGGTCGCCCCGGGCAGAGCTGTCCTCGTCGCGGTCTTCACCGGCGCCGGAGCCGTTGTCTTCCGGCTCGGCAGCCTCGTCCGGCGTTGCGAACGTCTGCGGTGCCGGGTGTCGATGCGGCGCCGGTGTTCCCTGGCCGTTGCGGGAGGCCGCACGTGCCTGTTCCCACCGCTCGACCCACTCGGCCGGATCGGCGCCACACGCTCGCACATATGCCTCGACCGTCTCCCACAGCGGTACGTGGTCGCCTCCGGCCGCCTCCGCCAGCGCGGTCCGGGAGCGGCCGGTCCGTCGAGCCATCTGCAGGTACTTCGGGGAGCCGGCCTCGACCCGCAGGGCGCGTAGCTCTGCCGCGAACGCGGCGGCGGGGCCGGAGAACGGATCGAGTGGACGCTCGGTGCGCGGCATACGACTCAGCGTTCCCATAGGTCGCCGCCTCACGCTATAGACCGTCGCCGCAGGCGACGGCTTCAACGCGGCATAGACATCGAGGACAGGTCGCGGCAATCCGATCGCGGCACGCATCGAGGAGGTCGCATGTCAGCGAAACCCCTAGTGAAAAAGTTGGTGGCGGCGGGCACGGTGGGGCTGACAGTCGCTCTTACGGCTGCCACTCCCGCCCTCGCTACGGACGCGGGAATCAGCGGTAGCCTCACCAAGAACCAAACCACCTGGTACGGCACACAGCGGACAATAACCGCCAACGGCTCGAACATCTACGTGAAGAAGACCGACGGCCCCGAAATCGACGTCAAATGGTACAAGTGTAGCGATCGGAACAACGCCGGCGGTTGGGTGAGACTGCCGAACGCCGATCCCACAGGCCGTCTCCTCATCGGTTCGGGGTTCGCAGCGGGCACGGTGTTCTGCCTGGCCGCCATCAGCCGCGGATCCAACGCGACCGACTCGTGGTCCGGAACCGTTTCCTGGAACGTCTTCTCCTAGATGCCCCACCCGGCGGGCTTCGAGTAGCTCGCCAGCCGAGTCCCGGTGCTGACGTTGCTGTCAGCCGGCGTACAACATCCCTGATCACGGGCGCGGGACGTGTTGCCGGTCCAGAGGGTTCTGTCGCACTGCCGAAGGCCGGGGCCGGCAATCGCGTGGGGAGGACCCGACATGGAGGTAGTGCTCGGCGGATGGCGGGGTCACTCGCTGGACGCCGCGTTCGCCCCGCATGCAGGTGGCCGTCTGGTTCTCCCCGGCGACCATGAACGCGTCGCGGTCGCCGGCCGCTGATGACCACCGTCCCCGTCAGCGAGTTCGATCATCGAGGTGTCGGGCACCGCCTACTCGCGCTGGGGTGGACGCCGTGCGGGGCCGGGGACTGGGCTGTCGCATTGCGGTCGCCGGACGGGACGAGGGCCGCGCGGATCAGCCCGTTCGTGGAAAACAGGGCACCGTGAGGCGCTGCGCGCCGGTCTCGCAACGCCCACCACCACACGGTGTTCCATGCTGTGACGCGTTGAGCGAGTGCGGCGGCCGGTTCGGAAGGCCGTCGCACTCGGTCAGCGGCGTGCTGCCCCGGCAGATCCCCCGCCGGCACCCGGGCACCCCGGAAATCCGGTGCCCGGGTGCCGCACGCCGCCCGTCCGAACGGTCAGAGCTTGCGCCGGCCGTAGGTGCCGGCGACCAGGGCGACACCTAGGGCGGCCAGGCCCACCTGCAGGGCGATCTCGATCCAGTCGATGCCCGGTGTGTCGTCGACGCCGAACGCGGCGGCGAGGAAGGTGCCGAGGATCGCGGCGACGACACCGATCAGCAGGGTCAGCCAGATCGGGATGCGCTGCTTGCCCGGCACGACGAGCCGGCCGAGGGCGCCGATGATGAGACCGATGACAATGGCGGCGAAGAATCCGGTGACTTCCACGAAACGCTCCTCTGGAATTGCGGTGACAACGAGCCGATTCCCGTTGCCCGGCGCTCCCGAAACGTGTCGGCAGTCACGCATTCTCGCTATTAAAGGAAACCCCCAGGAATAGTCGAGGAATCAGCCAGGAGACGGTCGAGGTTGGCCAGTGACGAGGCCATCCCCTCGGCGTGATCTGCGGCGGAGATCCCGGACGGCACCCCGTCGGCCCGGAACTCCACCCGGCTACCCTCGTCCACAGGCGTGATCTTCCAGGTCATCGTCATGGTCCCGGAATGAGCCGGGTCATCGGAGACGAAATCGACTTCCTGCACCACGTGTACGCCCGGAGCGAGGTCCACGAAACGGGCGTCGACCACATCGGCGTCCGCAGTGGTCTTGCCGGGTGCGCCGGTGGCGTCGGCATAGGTCAGCACCATCCGGTAGGAGCCACCCGGTCGTGCGTCGAACCACTCGAACCGCCCCGTCATCCCCTCCGGCGGCAGCCACACGACCAACGCGCCGGGGTCGACGAGAGCGGCATAAACGCGGTCGGCCGGGGCGGCGATCACCCGGGTTGCCCTGTCTGTCCTAGCCATTCTCCGATCGTACGAGCAAATCCCTGATCTTGATCGGTCCGGTAGCGCCCCGCCGGCACGCAGGAATGACATGATCAGCGGCGATGAGCATCGATGGACAAAGCGCATCGGCATCGATCGGCAGAGGCCCACCGCGTTCGACCGTCTGGATCCTCCACGGCGCGCGGGGCCGGCACGCCTCCGCCGCCTTCGAGTGCGAAACGCTGTGGAACGCGCGCGAGGGCGATTCAGGGCGGACTCGTCATCTGGTTGCCGTCTCGGGCCGCCGTATCGTTGACCGGTGATCGGTGATCTCGAGTCGTTCCAGGACGAATTGGCCTCCTATGGGTTTCCGCCGCTGGCCAACAGGCTGGCCGGTGCCGGTTTCCGGGGACGGATCGACACCCGCCGTCTCGGGCCGCTGCGGCTGGTCTCCCTCGACACGCCGGAGAGCGCCTGCGTCGGCCGGGAACGCCACGCCACCGACGGCGAGCACCTGGCGGTCAAGGTGATGACCCGGGGCCGGACCCGGATCGAGCAGGGGCGCGGCACCGCCGAACTCGGGCCGGCCGACCTGGTGCTGCTCGACCCCACCCGTACTCTCCGGTTCGAGAGCACCGCCGCGTCGCACGTGACGGTCCTGGTTCCGCGCCGGGAGCTGCGGATGCGGCAGGCGCAGCTCGACCGGCTGATCGGTGAACGCATCGACGGCAGCCACGGTCCGGGGGCTCTGGTGTCGGTGCTGGCCCGCGAGTCAGCGCGGTCGGCGGCCGGGTTCCGGGAGGCGGAGGCGCTGCGGTCGGCGGCGGCCGTCATCGAGCTGATCGCGGTCGCTCTCGAAGCCCGGCTCGGCGACGGGCAACCAGCCCCGGACGAGCGGCTGCGGAACCGGATCGCCGGTTACATCGAGGCCCGGCTGACCGATCCCGGTCTGTCACCGCCCGGGATCGCCGCCGCCCACCACATCTCGGTGCGCCGGCTGCACAAGCTGTTCGAGGACCAGCCGTTCACCGTCGCGGCCCTGATCCGCCGTCGCCGGCTGGAACGCTGCCGGGCCGAGCTGACCGGGGGCGGACGTACGGTCACCGCTGTGGCCGCCCGGTGGGGATTCTCCGATCCGACCCACTTCAGCAAGATCTTCAAGGCGGCGTACGGCTACAACGCCCGTGCGCTGATGACCGATAGCCGTGCACGGACGACCAGGACACGCACCGCCGTACCGGAACAGGATGGTGGTCAGCAAGATCGGTGACAGTGATCGGAGACAGTCATGGCCAAGGTGAACATCGTGCGTCCCGGTGAGGGCGAGATCCTCGGCAGCGGGGCGCAGCAGATCCGGATCCTGGAGAACGGTGAACACACCGACCACCGGCTGGGGTTCGCCGAGGTCACCATTCCGCCGGGCACGCCGAGCCCGTTGCAGCACCGGCACGCCCAGCACGACGAGGGCTTCTACGTGCTGGCGGGAACGTTCCGGTTCACCGTCGGCGAGGACCACTACGACGCCGGGCCGGGCACCTGGGTCATCGTGCCGACCGGGGCGCCGCACACGTTCGCCAACATCGGCGACGACAACGCGGTCATGCTGAACACGTTCACACCGGACCTGTACGTGCAGTATTTCCGCGACTTCAAGGCCATGATCGATTCCGGCCGTCCGGTCAACGCCGAGACCATGAAGCCGCTGTGGCGGAACTACGCCACTGAGATCTCGGACGAGTACGCCTCCTGATTCAGGGGCGCTGTGGGTCTCGGCGCGGTCCGGGAGGGTGTGCTCGGTAAACGTCGCCGCCGCGCCGACGGATCCCGGCGTTCCCGACCTCTCCGTGTCGGTGTCGCCGGTGACCGTCTCGGACACGGTCGTCACCGGCGACACCGCCACGGCGACGGTGTCGCGCCCGGGCCGGGTGGAGCCGGTGGCCCTGACCTTCCGCAAGGAACAGGGCGAGTGGAAGATCTGCGACCCGGCCGCCGGGCACCGCAAGGCCTAGAAACCCGGCGACATCGACGTCGGCCGTCAGAATGCCGGTATGGACGAGGTCGAGGTGGTCGTCGCCCACAGTGCGCGGGACACGCTGCGGGCCGGCGACGTGTTCCCGAAGATCGACGGCGATCCGGCGCACGCCGGCGCCGAGATCCGGGCGATGGCGCTGGCCCCGGTGCCGACCCCGGCGGTCCGCTGGCACCAGCCGCCCGTGCTGGCGATCGCCGCCGTACCCGGGCGGGCGCTCGGTGTGCTCGGCGAGCCGTCGCCCGCGTCACCGGCGGCCTGGGCCGCGGCGGGCGCCGTCATCCGGCGGTTGCACGACACCCCGCCGCCGCCGTGGCCCGGCCGGCGGGTGACGGACCTGGCCGCCGCACTCGACAGGGAATGCGCGTGGCTGTTGGCCGGCGGTGTGCTGCCGGCCGAGGTGGTCCGGCACAACCGGGCGATCGCCGAGGCGGCGTTACGGCCGTGGACCCCGGCGTTCATCCACGGCGACCTGCAGATCACCCACGTGTTCACCGACGGTGACCGGGTCACCGGCATCATCGAGTGGACGCAGACGAACAGGACGCTGGGCGTGTCGGTCACGTTTTCCTTCTTCGGATCTCAGGTGATGGTGGGGCTGCGGCGTTCGACGAGGATGACGTCGCGCCAGGTGTCGTGGTGTCTGCCGACGCGTTCCCGGGTGCCGACGGTGCGGAATCCGCAGGCGGAGTGCAGGGCGATGCTGGGCGTGTTCTCGGGGAAGATCCCGGATTGGATGGTCCAGATCCCGGCGGCCTCGGTGGCGCTGATCAGCGCATCGAGCAGGGCCCGCCCGACGCCTCGGCCGGAGTGCGCGGGATGGACATAGACCGAGTGCTCGACCACGCCGGCATAGACGCAACGGTCGGACACCGATCCGCAGGCGACCCAGCCGACCACGCTGCCGCCGGGATCGATCGCGACGAAGCGGAGCCCGGGCAGCCGGGTCGTGGTGAAGCGGTCCCAGGTGGGTGGTTCGGTCTCGAAGGTGGCGTTGCCGCTCTCGATGCCGAGCCGGTAGATGTCGAGGACCGCTGCGGCGTGCTCATCGGTCATCGCAGCGATCCGGATGCCGGTACGCCTGTCGGTCGCGGTCACGGGGCTGTCAACTCCTGTCCGGTCGAGAGAACGGCGCGAGCGTCCGCGGGGTGCGGGAACCACCAGGCGACGGCGGCGAGGGCGAGCACTCCGCCGACGAGCTGGGCGATGACGAATCCCGGGATCGAGCTCGGAGCGATGCCGGCGAACGTGTCGCTGAACATCCGGCCGATGGTGACGGCCGGGTTGGCGAAGCTGGTGGAGGAGGTCCACCAGTAGGCGGCGCCGATGTAGGCGCCGACCGCGGCCGGGGCGGCGCCGGCGCGCCCGGATCGGGTGAGCGCGGCGATGAGCAGGACCAGGCCGAATGTCGCGACGACCTCGGCCAGCCAGAGGTGTGTGCCGCCGCGGATCGTGTGGGCGTAGGTGACGGCGGGCAGGTCGAACATCAGGTTCGCCAGGACCGCTCCGCCGATCGCGCCGACGGTCTGCGCCGTGGCGTAGGCGGCCAGGTCACGGCCGGTCAGGCCGATGCCGGTGCGGCGGCTGGACCACCAGTCGGCGGCGGACACGATCGGGTTGAAGTGGGCGCCGGAGACCGGGCCGAAGGTGAGGATCAGCGCGCCCAGCGCGAGGGCTGTCGCGATCGCGTTCTCCAGCAGTTGCAGCCCGGTGTCCTGCGGGGAGAGCCGGGTCGCGGCGACCCCGGAGCCGATCACCGCGGCGACCAGCAGGGCGGTGCCAGCCAGTTCGGCGCTGGCCCGGCGGGCCAGGCTCATGCCTCGCTCGTAACGACGGCGTCGGCGGGGTCCAGGAACTGCGAGAGCAGACCGAGTTTGGCCGGGATGATCCAGTAGTAGACCCAGGTGCCGCGGCGCTGGCAGTCGACCAGGCCGGCCTCGCGTAGCTGGCGCAGATGGTAGGAGATCGTGGGGCCGGTCAGGTCGAACGCGTCGGTGATGTCGCAGACGCAGACCTCGCCGCCTTTGCGGGCCGCGATCAGCGACAGGACCCGCAGCCGGACCGGGTCGCCGAGGACCTTGAACGAGCGGGCCAGCTCGGCCGCGCTCTCCGGGGACAGCGCCTCGATGAGCGTCGGTTCGCAACACTCCGCGTTCTGTTGACTAGACACCTCTCTAGGTTGACAGCTCTCTAGGCAACATTGCAAGCTGCTTAGAGAGTCATCTAGACAAGGTGGAGGTGTTTCATGTCCCGTGTCCAGCTCGCGCTACGTGTCTCGGACCTGGAGGCGTCGGTCGCGTTCTACTCGAAGCTGTTCGGCGCCGAACCGGCCAAGCGCCGCCCCGGCTATGCGAACTTCGCGATCGCCGAGCCGCCGCTCAAGCTGGTGCTGCTCGAAGGCGAGGCCGGCCAGCCGACCGTGATGGACCACCTCGGCGTCGAGGTCGAGACCACCGAGCAGGTCGACGCCGCGACCAGCCGCCTGACCGACACCGGCCTGATCACCCTGACCGAGGGCGACACCGAGTGCTGCTACGCGCTTCAGGACAAGGTGTGGGTCCGCGGCCCCGGCAACGAGCCGTGGGAGGTCTACGTCGTCAAGGGCGACTCCGCCGTCGGCGACAAGCCCATGCCCGACGCCGGCACGGTGCCGGCAGCCACGGCGGGCTGTTGCTGAACAGCCCGATCCAGGCCGGTGCCCGGGCCGCCCGTCAGGCCCGGACGCGGGTCTGCGCGAGGCGATGGGAACCGTCGACCACCGGCTACCCGGCCAAGTCCTCAACGCTCGGTCAACAGAGACTCCGCGAACACCTCCGGTACCGCCAGCAGCTGCGTCACCTGTCGCTGCGCATCGCCGGCGGCCGTTCCGGGTGACGGCGTGACGTGTGTGAGGCGCGCATCGTGAATCTCGGCGCGGAACTCGTAGCGGAACGTCTCGTCGTAGAAAGCCGTCTGCAGCGTGATGTCGAACCAGAGTCGACCGGCGTCGTCGAGCCGGCCCGTCCAGGTGAAGTCCTCAACCCGATGACCGTCGGCCCACGGGTTGCCGGGAAACCAGATCCTGCCTTCCATGATCCGGAACGGTAAACGGCCGGGTCAGCAGCTAAACCCCTGGCGAAGGCGGGTTCCCGCCCAACCAGAAGTCCGGGTACCGCGTCTGTTCGGATATGGAATCCGCCAAATACTCCGGCATCTCGGGAAAGCACAGCCGGCGCTCGTCCGGAGCATCGAAATCAAACTCGGGAAAGATGCGTCCGGACACCGCACGATCTTGGCACGCCTCTGTCCGAGCGCGGGCATTCAGTGGTCGTCCGGTTCCCAGAGGAGGAGCTGGCGGTGCTGGGTGAAGCCATTGCGCAGGTAGAAGCCGACTGCTCGGCGGCCGGAGTGCACCGTCACGTGGGTCAGGTTCCGGGCGCGGGCCTCGGTGAGGAGCGCCGTCATCAGGGCGGTGCCGATGCCCCGGCTGCGGTGCTCCGCCCGGACCATCACCGACTGGACGTCGCCGCAACGGCGGTCGAAGGCATCGTTGCGGGGCACCCGTTCCGCGAGGTGCAGCCAGGCCGCGCCGACCACGGTTCCGTCGATCTCGGCGACGAACGGCAGATGGGTCTCCGCGTGGGCGTGCAGCCAGGCGGCGTACTCCGCAATCTTCTCCGGGTTGATGTCCTGAAACTCCGCGAGCGTGGACGCGTCTGCCAGGCTGCCTCTTCTGACGGTCACCCGGCGGATTGTAGACAGGAGCCGCCGATCAGCGAGGATGAATCCGTGAACGATCACCAGGCGAAAGTCGTCACGCTGTGCGGCTCGGCCAGGTTCGAGGCTGAGTTCGCGGCGCTCAACCAGCGGCTCACGCTGGAGGGTTGCGTCGTGATCAGTCTCGGACTTTTCAGCCTTCCCGACCTGCCGGGCTACGACTGGGCCGTCGACAGCTCGGATCTGAAAGGGCGGCTCGGCGCGCTGCACTTCCAGAAGATCCGGATGGCCGACGAGGTGTTCATCGTGGATCCGGGCGGCTACCTGGGCGAATCGACCCGGCGCGAGATCGCCTACGCGGAGTCACTCGGCAAGCCGGTCCGGTATCTGAGTCACGAGACCATCTGAGGTCGGGGCGCGCCATCAGGCGTTGACATTCAGGGCTTTCAGGAGGCGGGACGCGCGGGTGTTCTCGTGGCGGCTCAGGCGGGTGAGTAGTTCGGTGGTCGTTTTCGGCCATGAGTCTTTGGAGATCAGGGTTCGGATGCTGATTTCGTCGTCGCCGAGGTCGAGGTCGGTGGCGGCGGTGCGGAGGCTGCGGTGGTCGAGGCCGGCTTCGGCCAGGTGACGGCTGCCGTCGTACTCGGCGAGGTTTTCGGTGGTCAGGTGCGGGAACGAGCGGGCCACCTCATACGTGGCGAGCATCGCGATCAGCAGGTCGTCGGTGCGCCGGGCGGTGCCACGCTGCCGGGCGATCTGCTCGGATTCGAGGGATACCCACAGGCTGGGCGCGGCGGCGTACGGATAGGGGGCCTTGAAAAGTTTCTGGAAGAGGAACGCCTTCAGGCCGCTCCCCTTGAAACGCTCGCGGCCGATCATCCGGTCCCGGACGTCGCGCAAGTCGGGGTGGATCGGGTCGTTTCGGTCCGGAAGCACGCCGCTGCCGGCTGCCCGGAGGATCGTCTGCGGGTCGGCGCCGCAGGTGCGCAGCATGGTTGCGGCCCGGGCGCCGTCGTCGGCGAGCACCGTGCAGAGCAGGGTCTCCGGGCGGCATTCGCCGCCGTCGGCCAAGCGGGCGGCCTGGGCCAAAGCGGACTTGGCGCCGTCGGTGAGCGGGATCGGTTCGGTGAGCACCGGCTCGTCCTCCGGGTGGGCGGTGCCGTCGGGTCCGTCGCCGGTCTTCCGCAGCACGTGGGCGGCCACCGTGGGGGTGATGTCGACGACGTCGAGCAGCCGGGTGACCGCCTGGGCGGCCACGATCAGCCCGGTTAGCAGGTGCGCGGTGGTGACGTCGGTCCGGGCCTGGTCGGCGGCCTCGGCGGCGAAACGGAGGGCCATAGCGGTGTGGGCGTCGGGTGCGAACTCGATCGGCATGTCTGGAAGCCTAGAAAAAGCCAGGCCCCGCGCGCCTCTGCTCACCGGCTGAAGGTTCCTCTACCCAGCGATAGAGAAGACCACATTTCTGATACGTTTCGGTCGCCCTGCCGAACCACTCCGCCCGCTCCGACGACGCGAGGCAGGCGGTTCCCCGGGCCGACAGCGCGTCTGCCGGGCCGAATGCGGTGGTCCGGGTGATTCAGAACCGGAACCTGAGGATTCGGCTGGATCGGGTGAACCCGGGGATCAGATTCAGCAGGCGATAGACGCGGCGTGTGCCCGGTGGCGCCGCGGCCGTCAGTAGCGGCGAGTCGTTCATCGGCGCTTCGTCGGCGAACTCCAGTCGTGGATGCCAGCCGGCCAGTTCCTGTGGGTCGTCGAATCCGCAGCGGAACAGGGCGCCGTACCAGCGGCCGATCGGATCCCATTTCGAGAATCGCCACGCCGACGCGGAGGCGATGTCGAACAGCAGCCATCCGCTCGGGAAGGCGTCGACGATGCCGGTCAAGTGGTTCCGGTCGGGTCTCTGGCCGGCATCGAGGGGGATCTGCGGGCCGCGACGTGGGGGCGGGTGGCGTTCACCGTTCAGCGGCCGGGATGAGCGTGACCGTGTTGGTCAGGGTGCCGATCTGCGGGCTGTGGATCTCGATCGTGTCGCCGGGGCGGGTGGTGAAGCCGGCGTCCGGGACCATGCCGGTGCCGGTCAGCAGGATCACGCCGGCCGGGAAGCTCAGGGCCCGGAACAGCCAGCCGGCCAGGTCGGTGAAGTCGCGGGCCATCGCGGCGGTCGAGGTGGTCGCGGCATACTCCGCGCGGCCGTCACGCAGCACCCGCAGTCCGATGTCGAACGGGCCGGGGCCGGCCACCCAGCTCGGTACGATCGACGGGCCGAGCGCGCAGGACCGGTCGTAGATCTTGGCTTGGGGCAGGTAGAGCGGGTTCTCGCCCTCGATCGAGCGGCTGCTCATGTCGTTGCCGAGGGTGTAGCCGAACACGTCGCCGGCCGCGTTGAGGACCAGGCCGAGTTCGGCTTCCGGCACGTCCCAGCCGGAGTCGGCGCGGATGCCGACCGGGTCGTGGTCGCCGACGACCCGCCAGGGGCTGGCTTTGAAGAAGAGCTCCGGGCGGTCGTTGTCGTAGACGTGGTCGTAGATCGCGCTGTGGCCGGACTCCTCGCGGCGTCCGTCGCGGCTACGCAGGTAGGTGACTCCGGCGGCCCAGATCTCCTGACGGTCGACGGGAGGAAGGGAGACGGGAGGAAGGGAGACGGGCGGGCGAGAACCGTCGGGCGTGCCGGAAAGGGGGATGGCGTCGTCGACCACGGTTCGGGCCTGATCGATCGGTAGGGCGAGCAGCCCGGCGAGGGTGTGCCCGAGTCCGGCCCACTCCCCGTCGGAGCACACCGCCCAGCCGCTACGCAGATGGTGAAGGGAGATCGTCAAGGGACCCTCCGTTAGCCTGTGGTGGAGATCGAAAGGACTTTCGACGTGGCCCGTGTGGTACCGGCGGTCATCCGCGCGCTCGACATCCTCGAATTGTTCCTGGACCGGCCGGAGTTGTCCGCACGTGAGGTGACCGAGCGCCTCGATCTGCCCCGGACCACCGTGCACGAGTTGCTGGTGACGCTGGTGGAGCGGGCGTACCTGATCGTGGTTCCGGGTCAGCCGGTGCGGTACCGGCTCGGCATGCCGGTGTTCCAGTTGGGTTCGGCGTTCGCCGGGCGTCTGGATCTGGTCCGGGAGGCGCAGATCGTGGCGCGGGACGTGGCGGCCGCCTGTGACGAGGCGGTTCATGTGGCGGTGCTGGACGGCGCTGACGTGATCTATCTCGTCAAGGTGGACAGCACACATCCGGTGCGGATGGTGTCGGCGGTGGGACGCCGGCTGCCGGCGCACTGTACTGCGGTCGGGAAGGTGCTGCTGGCCGGTCTGGATCGGGCGGGACTGGACGCCGTACTGGCGAAGGGTCCGCTGGGGGGTATGACCGCGGCCAGCATCACCGATCCGGAGCGGTTGCGGGCGCAGTTGGAGCAGGTCCGGGCCGAGGGTGTGGCGGCCGATGTCGGGGAGTCCGATTCCGCCATGCGCTGTGTCGGCGCGCCGGTCCGGGACCATTCCGGTGCGATCGTGGCCGCGATGAGCGTGTCGGCGCCGATGATCCGCTGGACTCCGGATTCGCCGGGGACGTGGGCCGGGCTGGTGCGTGAGGGTGCCGCCACGCTCTCCGCCCGGTTGGGCCACCGCAGCACATCGCGTTAGGGACATTGACACTCCTCTCGCTTCTGTCCTAGCGTCGCGTCCACCTGGTTCGGTATATCGAACCACGTTCGAAATCTCGAACAAAGGGGTGAGCGATATGGAGAGACGCGACTTCCTCGGGCTGGGTGCGGGGGTGCTCGGCGCGACCGGGCTCGCCGCGTGCGGCGGCGGCACCGAGGCGCCACCGAAGATCCAGGCGGCGGTGCCGAAGGAACTACTGGACGCCGCCGTGGCGCTGAAGGGCTCCAGCATGGGCCTGCTGTCGCAGAAGCTGTACTCGACGGCTGCCAACGAGGCCCTCGACGCCTCGATCCGGGCATTCGCCCAGGCCACCGGGACGACGATCGAGAACAGCCTGGTGCAGGCCGACGCGGGCGACGTGGTCGCCAAGATCGACGCCGAGGTCAAGGGTGGCGTGGCCCGGGACCTGGCGTTCATGACCGACTCCCGGTTCATCGCCCAGTTCCACGCGCTCGGCGACCTGGAGGACGTGACCGAGGTCGTCACGGCGCTGACCGCCACGTACGGCGAACCCTGCGCGGAGGCCAAGAACTTCTGCGTCTTCGACGGCAAGTGGTACGCCATCCCGTACCACTTCATCGGGATCGGCTCGTTCCTGCGCAAGGACTGGATGCAGGAGAAAGGCATCACGCCGAAGGACGTCTACACCTGGGAGGAACTGCGCGACCTCTGCCTGGCGATCTCCGACCCGGGCAGACGCCGGTTCGGCTGGGGCATGACCGTCAACCGGTCCGGCGACGGCAACGGCATGATCGAGGCGCTGATCAACTCGTACGGCGGGGCGATCGCCTCCAACGACGGCCGCAAGGTCACCTTCGACTCCCCCGAGACCGTGCAGGCCGTCACCTTCCTCGGCGACCTCTACACCAACCCGAAGTTCAAACCGATGCTGCCGCCCGGGGTGGACAGCTGGACCGACACCAGCAACAACGAGAACTGGCTGGCCGGGGTCCTCGGCTACACCCGCAACAGCTTCAGCGTCTACGCCGACTCCAAGACCAAGAAGAACCCGGTGTACGCCAACACGCACGTCTTCTCCGACTGTGTCGGCCCGGCCACCGACAAGTCGCTGCTGCTCGGCCAGTCCCAGGGCTTCGTCGTGTTCAAGGGCGCCAAGAACGGCGCGCTCGCCCGGCTCCTCGCGCAGTACCTGATCACCGCGCCCGCCCTGGTCGGGGTGGCGACACAGGCGCCCGGGCTGGCGATGCCGGCGTGGGAGAAGGTGTGGGACGCCGACCCGTTCTTCGCCGGTGGTGACCCGGCGTTCCCGATGCTGCGCACCATGTCCCAGCAGACCCTGCCGCTGAAGACGAAGAACGGATTGAGTTTTCCGCAGAAGGCCAGCGCCGGACAGCAGGCGGTGATCGCCGCCTACGTGCTGACCGACATGATGCAGCAGGTCGTGCAGGGGGCGGCGGCCGCGCAGGCGGTCAAGGACGCCCACGCCAAGATGGTGCAGATCTTCACCCAGCAGGGGCTGCCACAGTGAGAACGCCGCGGCTGGGCCGGGACTGGCGGCTCGCGGCGGTGTTCCTGGCGCCGACCGCCCTGCTCGTCGGTGCGCTCGTCCTGGTCCCGATCGTCCAGTCGATGATCACCAGCACCACCGAGCGGCACGGTGCGGACAGTGTGTTCGTCGGGCTGGACAACTACACCGCCCTCGCCGGGGACGGACAGTTCCACACCGGCCTGGTCAACTCGTTCGTCTTCACCGCGTACGCGGAGATCTTCAAGGTCGTCCTGGGTCTGTCCGCGGCCCTGCTGCTGCACCGGCTGCGCCGCGGGCGGGCGCTGCTGGTCGGCCTGCTGCTGGTGCCGTGGGTGGTGCCGACGGTGGTCACCGCGTTCAGTTGGCGGGCCCTACTCGACCCGATCTTCGGCAGCGTCAACACCCTGCTCACCGACTCCGGGATCGGCCCGCTGCTGGCGGGCCTGCATCTGGTCGACACCTGGCCGGCCGGCTGGCTGTCCGATCCGGAACTGGCCATGCCGTCGGTGATCCTGGTCAACGTGTGGAAGGGCGTGCCGTTCTTCACCGTGTGCTTCCTGGCCGGGCTGAAAGCGATCCCCACCGACCTGTACGAGGCCGCCACCATCGACGGCGCCTCGACCCTCCAGCAGTTCCGGCACGTCACCCTGCCCGGACTACGCCACGTGATCACCGTGACGGTGACCCTGTCGTCGATCTGGACGTTCAACAACTTCGACCTGATCTGGCTGCTCACCCAGGGCGGCCCGGGCGATGTGACAGCGCCGTACGTGCTGGTCGCCTACTCCAAGGCGATCCTGCAACTGCAGTACGGGGCGGGCGCGGCCGCCACCCTGGTGATGCTGCCGGTCATCGCCGGGCTGGTGTTCGTACTGGTCCGGCTACTGCGCCAGGAGGAACGGCCGACGCCCCGGCGGACGGTCCAGGGCCTGCCGTGGGCGGTCACCGCCGTCGTCACCGGCCTGCTGTTCTGGGCGTCGCCGCAGATCTTCTGGCGGGCCGCTGTCGTGCTCGCGGTGATCCTGCTGATCGCCGTCACGATCGGCCGGGTCACCTATCTGGCCCTGGCCGGGCTGCTCGCCTTCACCCTGGGCCCGATGTACTGGATCGCGGTCACCGCCTTCAAGTCGGAGACCCAGGTGGTGATGCGTGACAACGACCTGTGGCCCACACCGTGGACCCTGGAACAGTTCGGTGCGCTCTTCACCAACCAGCCGTTCGGCAGCTGGTACCTCAACACGATCATGGTGTCGGCGGCGTCCACCACGATCGCGCTGGTGTGCGCGGCGCTCGGCGGTTACGCCCTGGCCCGGCTGCGGTTCCGCGGGGCGCAGGGGTTCACCGTGACGGTGCTGCTCACCTATGTGATGCCGGGTGCGCTGCTGTTCATCCCGCTGTACCAGCTGCTCATCGAGGCCCGGCTCACCGACTCGCTGTGGTCGCTGGTGCTCACCTATCCGACGTTCACGCTGCCGTTCGCGACGTGGCTGCTGACCGGCTACTTCGCGTCGATCCCGGTCGACCTGGAGGAGGCGGCCCTGGTCGACGGCAGCACCAGGTTCCAGGCGTTCCTGCGGGTGGTGCTGCCACTGGCCAAACCGGGACTCCTCGCGGTCGCACTGTTCACCCTCACCAACGCGTGGAACGAGTTCCTGTTCGCGTTCGTGTTCATCACCAAGGACGAGTACAAGACGCTGCCGGTCGGGATGCAGTCGATGATCGCCGGGGACGTCGTACCGCAGGGGCAGCTCGCGGCCGCTTCGTTGCTGGTCAGCATCCCGGTGGTGGTGATGTACGGGTTCGGGCAGCGGTTCCTCACCGAGGGCCTGACCGCCGGGGCGGTGAAGGGCTGACTATCCGTTCCGGTGACGTTTCCACGTCTCGCTGGTGGCGTAGCGGTTGTCGTACCGGTCGGCGCCGGCGGTGAGGTCGTCGACGGTGGCCTCGCCGCGGTACAGGCGTTCCAGCAGACGGTAGTACTCGAACCGTTGCTGGCCCGGTGTGTAGACGGCCAGCATGTCGGCGACGCAGCCGGCGGTCGGTGCGAAGGCGTGCACCACACCGGGCTGGATCACCACCAGGTCACCGGTGGTGAGCGTGGCGACCCGGTCGCCGGTGAGCACGTCGAGGGAGCCGTCCAGGACCAGGATGGCCTCGGTGGTCCGGGAGTGCGAGTGCGCCGGTGCTCCCGGCGAGCCGACGTCGAGGATCGCCCGGTTGATCGTCAGCGCTCCCCCGGTGTGCTGTGCGTCGGCGAGCAGGTGCAGTTCGCTGGTCGGGCCGTCCTGGACGTGTTCGGCGGTGGCGGCGCGGGCGATCCAGACACCTTCGGTCATGACACTCCCCTTATGCTCGATGTTCTGGATACTAGATGTCCAGAATCTTTCCACGACGATGTACGGGTAGAGCGGTCAGGTCCGCGCGTTCTCGAACCAGGCGCGGGTCTGCCCCGGCGCATTGGGGACGAACTCCAGGACCCGATCCCGGATGTCGGCCAGGGTCTCGCCGGCCAATTCCCGCCGCCAGGCCAGATCAGCCCGGCTCATGCTCTGCGAGATGGCGCACGAGCTTCGATAGTCGGCGGCCGGGTCCGCGCCCGGGCCGTCGTGCAGGATCTGCGTGCACTCGAACGGGTTGGTGCGCCCCTCGATGGCGGTCACCACGTCCAGGACGGTGATGTCCTCGAGTCGCCGGGCCAGCCGGAAACCACCGCGCGGACCCGACGTGGAGGTGAGCAGGCCCGCCTTGACCAGCGCCTGGAGCTGCTTGCCGAGGTACGCCGGCGGCAGGTCGTAGAAGGCGGCCAGCCGGGCGGTGGAGGCACCCTCCTTGACACCCTCCTCGATCCAGCCCAGGTTCAGGCAGGTGTGCAACGCCCACTCGACCCCGGCGTTCATCCTCATATCCTGGACATTACCTGTCCAGGATATCGCCGTCAACGAGGGGTTAGACCCTCACCGGAGTCACGGACCTCTTCTCCAGGGCGACCAGCTCGGACACCGTCGCGAAACGGAAGCCACGCGCCTTCAGCCCGGCGAACATGGCGGCCAGCCCCCGCAACGCCACCAGCCGGTGCGGTTTACCGACGTCATGGGCCAGGATGATCGAACCCGGCCGGACGGTGTCGACGATGTCACGGACCTGACCGGCCGGATCACTCTCGAAATGACGCTCGCGCATCAGGTGCGACCACAACACGATGTCGTAGCCGAACCGGTCGGCGGCCAGCACCGTCGACCCGCCGAGATGACCGTAGGGCGGGCGCAGCAGCGTGGTCTCCCGCCCGAACACCCGCTTGATCGTGTCGTGGGTGCGGCCCAGCTCGTCCTCCACCCCGGCCCGGTCCAGAGTGGCCAGGTCGTCGTGCGACCACGAATGATTGCCGATCTCGTGCCGGCCCATCCGGTCACGGACCAGGTCGGCGTGCTTGTCCAGGTTGCCGCCGACCATGAAGAAGGTGGCCGGTACGCCCGCCGCGTCGAGTGCGTCGAGCACCATCGGCGTCCAGTTCGGGGCGGGCCCGTCGTCGAAACTGAACGCGACCACCGGCTCGGCGGTCTCCACGAAGTACCGCACGTTCAGATTAGCGGCCTTCAGGGTCTCGGGTGCGTCGGCGGCGGCCGCATAGCCACCACTGACCGGCGGCCGGTCCCAGCCCAGCAGCTTGGGCACGCCGGCGACTCCGGTGGCGCCCAGTGCCACACCGCCCGCGGTGAACAGTGCCGCACGGACCGCGGCACGACGATTCATAGCCATAAAGATGATCTCCCCCGTGGTGCGGCCGTGAGCGTAGGAGACCGGCGCAACCTCCCGCTTTCACTGTCCGGACCCGAACTCGGAGGCGGCGCGCATGCCGATGCGACAGACCCGGATGGAGTTCAAGGTCCTGGCACGTCGCCTCCGTCGGCCGAGGGAGGTCACGGCACCCCTTTACCGCTCAGTGGTGCTGGCGAACCTCGGGTTGGTGCGCGACACGTGTCATGGACGGGCCGCCGTCGAAGCTCGGCCTAACGACCGGTCCAGCCTGCCGGAAGGGTGTAGTGCCAGCCTTCCCGCCAGGCGAACGGCGCATCGACCTGATCTTCCAGCGGCACTCCGGTGAGGAGATTGTCCAGAGCCCACCGGTTGGCGGAATGGGAGATGAGAAGGACCTTCCGTCCGTCCCAGTCCCGGGCGACCTCGGTGAGGAAGTCGCGTGTTCGGTCAACGACGTCCTGGTAGCTCTGCCCTTCGGGGAACGGCTGATGGATGTGCTGGGACCTGATGCGTGCGAGCTGGCTGGTCGGCATGCCGTTGAACGCTCCGTAGTTGCATTCACGCAGTCGCGGGTCTCGACGGATCGGGATCCCGGTCCCGGCGAAGGCGAGCTCGGCTGTCTCAACGGCGCGAGCGAGATCAGAAGTGAACACGGTGGCGATGCCGTCCGCGCTGCGGCGTCGGCCGAGTTCCTGCGCGAGCTTTCTCCCCGTGTCCGACAGTCGCCCGGGCAGCCAGCCGGTAGCGAAGCCGGTCTCGTTGTCTGTGGTGATCGAGTGGGTCTCGTAGATGATCTCGACTGCCATCAGGGGATCCTTCTCACCGTGGTCGGACGGCCATCGTCGCAGTCATTGATGAGGTGGACCGCAGCAGCCCACCGGTCAGCGTCGTGCCGCTTGGCTGGCGTCGAGCAGGATCATGAGTTCCCGGTTCGTCACGCGAGCAGGCTCTCCCGACCCCAGCCGGGAGAGCCTGCTCGCTCTGAAAACACTGAGCAGCCGTCACCCGAGCACGACCGTGAAGCTGGGCCACCAGGAATAGGACGAGTGGTCCAATAGTGCACCCGGTCCACGTGCACGGGCCCCGTGGTGGCGGAGAGTGCGAGCATCCGGCCGGTGAGTCCGGAGTTGGCTTCGGTGGACAGACGGCGGCCGTCGAGACGGGCCAGCTCCCGGTGCGGCGGACCACCGCGTCACTTCCGCGGGCGTATCGCCTGCATGCCTCCGTCGACGGTGAGGACGGTGTCCTCCGGGAAGAGACGGTTCGGCCACCGGCCGAGTGGGACCTTTCAAGTACTGTGGTCGATGTCTTTGCGGTGGGCATCGAGGGAGTCAGCGTTGCGGGTCAGGATTCTCACCGAAGATCTCAACTCTTTGTACGCCTGGCTGCGGGCCGACGCGGAACTGGCGCGGACCGGGCAGGTGCGGTTCGATGGACGACATTCCCGCGGTGGAACGCGACGTCCGCGAGCTGGCGGCGCTGCTGACCGATCCTGATCTCTGGGGTCTGCCAGGCGAAAACTGCCGGACGGTCGTGGATCCCACCTCCGGTGAGCAGGTGCTCCGGGCGGTGTACGAGGCGGCTTCGGCCGCGACCGAGGCGCTGGTGGTCTACTTCGCCGGGCATGGTCTGCTCGACGACAGCGGTGAGCTGTACCTGGCGCTGCCCGAGGCCACCCGGGAGCAGTTGTGGGGTGCGGTTCGATTCGCGGACGTACGCCGGGAGGTCATCACCACCGCCCAGGGCTGCCGTGCGAAGGTCGTGCTGCTCGACTGCTGTTTCAGCGGGCGGGCGATGTCCGGCTTCATGTCGGGCCCGGGGCAACTGGCCGACCACGCCGTCGTCGACGGCGCCTATCTGATGACGGCCACCGCCGAGAACATGCCGGCGATCGCCGCGCCCGGTGCCGAGTACACCGCCTTCACCGGCGCGTTTCTGGAAACGTTGCGCGACGGTGTTCCGGGCGGGCCTCCGCTGCTGGCCATGGGATTGCTGTTCACCGAGGTCGACAGGCGTCTGCGGGCCCGGAACTTCCCACGGCCGCAGCAGCGCAGCCGCAACGACGGTCACCGCATCGTGCTCGCCCGCAACCGCGCCACCGATTCCCCACCGGCCGAACCACCGGATCAGGGACGCACCGGATCACGTCGACGTGCGCCGATGCGGGCGGCCTCGTTCGCTGCGGTCCTGCTGCTACTGGCGATCATCGGCTGGCAGGTGGACCTGTTCCGGAACGTTCCGGAGACGACAGGCCCGTCACTCACCCCGTCGAGCGGCGCCCGGTCGACGGCGGCAGCGGCGGAAACCACCGGCACACCGGCTCCGAAGACTCGCGCCTCCCCCGCCCCGGAGCCCGGCGGCCCACCGGTGACGATCTCCGCGTCGGAGGAGTCCGGCAGCGAGGAACCCATCGGGGGCAGTACCCCGGACGGGTCGATCCGCGTCCGTTTCACCGGCTGGTCCACCGGCCGGCAGGAACTCACCTTCTTCGTGGTGACCCCGGACCGAAGCTGCACGGTCGACAAGGGGCGGGTCGGCCAGTCCGTCGTGATCCCGGAACAGGCCGGCGGCTGGATCCGCATCGTCATCGACGACGTCCGGTCCAGCATCAGCAAGGATTCCGCGGACGGCGTCGTCGTCCACATAGCTCTGCTGGTCTCCCGAGTCATCGGCGATTCCCCGAAAAGCGACGTCGCCTGCAACTGACGGTCACCAAGGCACGCCGAGGTCCACCGCCTGCGACGGCGAGGACGGTGCCGGTGGGGGCGGCATCGACCGGCTCGGCGCCGCCCGCCAGCACGTCGTCGGGCCGCGTTGATGCGGCGTCTCCTCAGTGCGGCACTGACGTGACGGCGACCTCGCGGACCGCGTCGGCGACGGCGCGGAAGTCCTTGCGCAGGATCGCTCCGTGGTTGCTGGGGACCTTCGCGCTGATCTTGATGTTCGGGTTGCGGGCGACCACCCGGGTGAGACCGGCGCGGATACGTTCCTGCTGGTCGCCCTTGCTGCCGAGGGATGTGCCGGAGGCGTTGACGTACCGGACCGGGACGGTGATGCTGTCGAGCACCGGGCCCAGTGTCCGCTCGCGGCCGATCTCACCCACCTCGATGTTGCTGTCCGCCATCTGCTCGGCGGTCATCCGGGGAGTCAGGCCCAGCGGGCGCAGCAGCGTCATCAGCAGGCCGAGCCGGCGCCAGAGCTTCCGCATGCCCTCGATGTCGATCTCGTCGATCCAGTCGTAGGGCTGGGCGCCGTCGACCAGAACCGCCCCGATGGCACGGTCCGGGTTGCGGGCGGCCCAGTACGCCGCGGCGAACGCGCCGTAGGACCAGCCGACCAGCAGCGCCCGGTCGACGCCCCGGGCTGTCAGGACGGTGTCGACGTCGTCGACGTTCGTCGCGAACGAGTGGTCGGCAGACGGTTTCGACTTACCGCGGGACCGCATGTCGTACGTGATGTGCCGCCATCCGGGACCGAGGTCGGTGATGACCCGCCGCCAGTTCCCCCGGGTGGCGACGTGCCCGTTGAGGTAGATCACCGGGATGCCGGGGCCTCCGGTGTCGTGGACCGCGAGGGCCGAATCCCCTGCCGGCACCATTCCCGACCACTGCGTCATCTTTGTTCTCCGGTTCTGTCGAGGCCGAGCGCGGTGTCGGCGAGCGGCGGCAGGTTACAGCCGGTGATTTCCCCGTACGACTGGAGGTTGCCGTTGATCTGTCCCCAAGCGGTCCGGAACTCGGCCGGGAGTGCCCCGCACCCAGTACTACGTGCCACTTAGTACCGGTACAACGTATCACCGAATACCGGTATTCGGTAGTACCGAGTACTTGCACGCGGTTCAGGGACAGCAGTGAGATGCTCAGACCCACGGCGAACAGGCCGGCCAGCATGGACCAGGTGGATCGCAGGCTCGGCAGTTGGATCCACTCGGCGGTGAGGACCCGGGTCACGCGGCCACCCCCTGGAATTCGACGCTCTCGCTGGTCAGCCGCAGAGCGAGCGTGCCCGGGTCGGCGGCCCTGACCCGTACCGAGCCTCCGCTCGCGGCCCCGATCAACTCGCTCGCCGGGTGTCCGCGATGATCCGGCCGCGTCCGATCACGATCAGGTGGTCGGCGGTCTGCGCCGTCTCGCTCATCAGGTGGCTGGAGACCAGCACGGCCCGGCCCTCGGCGGCGAGCGCCCTCATCAGCTCCCGGGCCCAGCGGATCCCCTCCGGGTCCAGGCCGTTCACCGGCTCGCCGAAGATCAGCACCTGGGGAGCGCCGGAAAGGGCCACGGCGATCCCCAGCCTCTGCCGCATGCCGAGCGATAAGGTTCCGGCCCGTTCAAGGGTGGCACCCTTCATTCCGGTACGGGTGAGCACGTCCCCGACCCGCCCGCGGGGCAGCCCGTTGCTGGCCGGCAGCGCCAGCAGATGGTCACGGGCCGTCCGCCCGCCGTGCACCGCCCCGGCGTCGAGCAGCGCCCGCCGATGGTGGCGGGCCCGGGTCCGGCGTGGCCAGTCCCACGATCGTGCGCATGGTGGTGGTCTTCCCGGCCCCGTTGGGCCCGCGGAACCCGGTGACCTGTCCGGCTTCGACGGTGAACGACAGGTCGTCGACAACGGTGTCGGGGCTGTACCGCTTGGTCAGCCCCCGTACCTCGATTCTCGTCATGCCGGGAATGGTGCGGCGTCCGGCTGGTCTTCTCCGGAGAGGTTCTTAACGAACTCTGTGGAGACCTCGGCGCGGGGTGTGCCTTCCGGAGGGGCTCGCTGCATCGACGGCGACTTGTGCCCGACAGGCATGCTGGAGGCCGGACCGCACCCGCCACCCCGGGAGAGGTAGGACCTATGGTGTTCGGCTGGCGCAGGAAGAAGCATGACGACGGCGACCTCGGACTCGGGCTCACGCCGGAGATCGGCAGCAGCCGGGACGGTCGTTATCCCCGCACGTTCGCGCCGAAACCGGGCACCGTCTGGTTCGAAGTCGAGGGCCGCTGCTCGGACGGCTCCTTCTCCCCGGACGGCCGCGAGCTGGCTGTCGCCTCCGGCGGCGAGCGGGTCAACGGCACCCCGGACGTGCACCTCGGCGTCTATTCCACCGAGGACGGCTCCCTGCGGTACGAGTACGACCTACAGGCCTACCACGTGTCTGTGGTGCATTCCGGCGACGGCGTTTTCGTCGCCGACTGGCAACATCACGGCGACGTGCTGGAGCCCGGCGCGCTGGTGCACTACACCGCCTCCCAGCGCACGGTGCTGGCGGCACAGACCGGGATCAACCCGATGGTCGGTACGTCCACCGGGGTGGCTGCCTTGACCTACGAGGGTGATCTCCTGATCGGCGGTATCGGCGGCGTCGACGTGGCCGGGCGGCCCGGACCGCTCGCGTGTCTCGCCGCCGACCGGGAGAGCGGCCGCCTCGCCGCCGGCGGCGACAGCCTGGTCCTGCTCGACGAGCAGGGCCGGCCCCTGGCCACCGCCCCGGTCGGCCGGGAACTGCACCAGGTGGCCTTCCTCAGCCCGGACCGGCTGGTCAGCTTCGACGGCGAGAAGATACACCTGTGGCAGCACCGGGCCGGGGACCTGACCGCGGTCGCCGGCGTCAAGGCCATGGCCGGAGCGCAGCGGCTGGTCGCCCTTCCCCGTCTCGGCGTGGTTCTGGGCGGCAGCCGGCACCTGAGCGAGATCACGATGGTGCGCATCGACAGGGACACGGTCGCACCCGAGGCACCCCCGGCCGGTCTGACCGGCGGCGACCTGTGGCACTGCGCGAACGCCGAACTGCTGGCGGTACCGAGCCGGTACAACCACTTCCTGCCGCCGGCCCCGGAGCAGGTGGAGATCTTCCGAACCGCCGCACTGTTCTGAAAGGGCTGGTACAGGCCGGCCGCCGGAGACACCGTCGATCGAGGCCGCCTCCTCGGCCGACAGCACACCCGGCCAGGTTCCGTGCCTCTCCCCCGGCCCCCGGGCTGCCACCGTGGCCACCGACGCCCTCCGATGACGCCGGTCAGCAGACCAGACTCACCTATTCACAGAAGAGTGACTGCTCCCAGCGCGCCCACCGCGATCACCGCACAGGCCAGCAGCCCCAGCAGGGATAGCCGACGGTCCGAGGAGGTGGACCGCAACGACCGCCCCACCGCCGTCTGACCGGGCCCGCAAAGTCAGCATTGTCCGGGACAAGGGCGACGAGGTTCTTCGTGCGCGGCCGGAACCGCCGGACGGCCGAGATCGGCTAGGCTGCCGCGATGCCTTTCGAACCGGGACAGGTCATCACTCGCCGATACCTACGCGGAGCATGGTGTACCTGGGCCCAGCCGATGCGCGTGATCAGTGATGACGAGTCCGGCCTGTTGCTCTGGCATCCCGAGGGCAGTGACTTCGCCCGGCTCATCGACGCCGACGGCAACACCCAGCATGAGATCACCGTCGACCGGATGCGCGATCCGAAGCTGACAGTCCACCTTTGGGAGGGCTGCGGCATCCTGGTCCTCATGCCACCCGGGGCCGCCCACTCCGTGTGGTGGTTCTTCGAACAGGGCCGGTTCACCGGCTGGTATGTCAACCTCGAAGCCCCCTGTATCCGGCGGCTGGACAGCGTGGACACCGACGACCACGTCCTGGACATCGTCGTGACGCCGCAGCGAGAATGGGAATGGAAGGACGTCGACGAGTTCGACGAACGCATCGGTGACCCCATCTACTTCGACGCGGACACCGCCGAGACGATCCGCGCTGAAGGTAACCGGCTCGTCAAACAGATCGAGGCCGGAGAGTTCCCCTTCGACGGCACCTACACGGACTTCCAGCCGAGTCCGGGATGGTCGGCCCTTCGACTCGCCGATGACCCTCAGTTCCCACTACACCGCCCAGCTTGACCAGCCAGGCCTCTTACCTTCCGGCTGGAGCCGAAACCGCAGAGTAGGTCTGGACGACTGGAGCCAGCGATGTCCAGACCCACTTCCCGGATCGCTGGTCAGCGCCCCGCTCGTCCGCAACCTTCGACCGGACGGGACACTGCCGGGCATCGTCGCTGTTCAGTGGGATGGAGCGGCACGTGCGGAGAGCGCCATTGCCGGGCTGCGGCGTATTCCGGTCAGACCCCGACCAGGGAGCCGAAGCACGAAGCTGCGCCTACTGTCCCTGGATGATCTCGCAGTGGGTCAGAGAATCCCGGCCCGATCCGCCGTCGCACTCGTCACCGCCGCCCGGGTTGGCTCCGCCGTCGAGCAGATCCGCACCCTTGCCTCCGATGAGCTGGTCGGTTCCGTTTCCGCCGTAGATCTTGTCGTCGCCCTCTCCGCCGTCGAGTGCTTCTCCGCCCTCCTGGCCGTAGATCCTGTCGTTGCCGGATCCGCCCATGATGAATTCGTCGCCCGCGCCGCCGTAGAGCCGGTCAGCGCCGGTGCCCCCGTAGATGAAGTCGTGGTCCGGCCCGCCATGGATCACGTCGCGGCCCGCGCCCCCATCGATGGAGTTGTCGCCGCCGACATCGGAGAGCGTGTCGTTGCCGGCCACCCCCAACAGCCAGTCACGGCGGGTGCCACCGGTGAGCGTGTCGTCACCGTTGTCGCCCTGCAGCCAGGTCCGTAGCCCACTGCTGTTGATCGCCGTGTCGTCACGGTCGTTCAGATAGACCAGGACCTGCTTGATGTCCTGCTTCAAGGCGCAGGTCACCCTGGTCCTGTCGCCCTTGACCGCCTTGCAACCCGCCCCAGCCCGGATCGCAACCCGGTCGTCGATGGTCACGGTGCGCCCGGAACCGGTAACCACGACCCGGTTCACCTTGCCCTTGCTCGCCGAGTAGACGACCTTCTTGGTGCCCTTGACGTAGACCGTTCCGATGGTCGCGGCCTGGGCAGGAGCGGCGTTGACGCCCACCGCTGCGGTGATGAGTACGGTGCAGGCGATCCGGGTCAGGAAAACATTTCATGATCTTAGATGCGACGCCGGGACGACGACTGAATGGCACGGCCGGCTCACGCGGTACTCCACTACGACGAGGCCGGCCATCCCACCGCTATCGAGCATCGCATCGACCTTTGACCGTCGCTTCCGAGGCGCGCGCTCTACTACCGAGATTCGCGCTCGTCGTGGTGAATGAGCGATCCCACGGTCAGGACGGCGAGACGATGTCCAGCAGGCAGGCGATGTCGAGGACCCGCCGCACCACCGGCTGCGGGTCGACCACACGGAACCGGATGCCGCGCTGGACGGCCAGGCCGTACCCCTCGTCGAGCACCGCGATCCCCGAGGAGTCACAGAAGCTGACGCCCGCGAGATCCACGACGACGTCCACCACCCCGCCGGCCTCGACAGCGGCCAGAACCGCATGCCGCACGACGTCCGCGGTATCCAGGTCGATCTCACCGGCCACCCG
>DATMVU010000443.1:0-18952 GCA_035562875.1 Actinoplanes sp.
ACGTGTGGAACCCGTTCCCGCAACTGTGGTCGTGGATCAACACGAGCGGCCCGATCGCGGCGGGCACCCGCTGGCAGCAGTCGCTGGGTGGCTCACCGCAGAGTGTGGCGGTCGCCGGGGACGCGGTGATCGTCGAGTACCGGACGTCGGTCGAGGCGTACGGCAAGACCGCCGCGGTGAAGCTCTGGTCGTCGGACGCCGACTGGGCCGAGATCGCCGGTAAGGGCACCGACGCAGTGGTCGTCACCGGCCGTCTGCTGACCAAGGGCTACCAGGTCCTCGACCCGTCCACCGGCACGGTGCGGCGGGCCGACACCACCGCGTCAGCGGTCTGGACCCATCGGGACGCGATCGTGGACCTGAGCTGCTCCGGCGGCGACGACTGCCGGCTCACCGCCTGGGACCCGCGCTCCAACAAGCAGCTCTGGACGGTCGGGGCCGGCAGCATCGGCTTCGTCCTGGACGCGGCCAACCCGGACCTGCCGGACACCCGGCGGCTGATCTCCGGTGACGTCGACGACGACCTGCCCGGCCCGTCGTCGCTGCCCGGCCTGCTCGGGCTGCCGCACGACAACGAGGTCCGGGTGATCGACACCGCGTCCGGACGGCTGGTGCAGACCGTCAAGCCACCGCGGGACCAGCGGGTCGCGGTGGTCGGTGGCCGGGTCCTCACGATCACCGGCACCTCCCGGGACGGCACCTGCTACTACAGCGTGGCCGGGTCCAGCCCACAGGCCGGCAAGGTGGTGTGGCAGCGCGACGGGCTGAACCTGCGGACCGCCGGGAACGGTTCGAACTGCTCCCAGGATCGCGATCCGGCCGGTGGATACAGCGTGGTGCTGGGCGTGGACCCGTACGGCCGCGAGGTTTTGATCAACGGTTATGACGGGCGCAATCTCTGGTACGGCGACAAACAGTCGAAGGTGCTGACCGTCAACGACGCCTATGCCGTGATCCGTAAGGGCGAGACCGTGCGCGGGTTCTCGTTCACCAAGGACAAGGTGGTGTGGCGGCTGGACGGCCGGGGTGAGGACGTGGGTGCGGCCCTCACCCAGCACGCCGTGATCGTGACGTCGGACGGCCGGGTGACCGCCCTGACGCTGTCGTCCGGAGCGGTTCGTGCCGACGTGCGTACCGACGCCAAGGTCTTCGCCACCGACCCGGACGGAATGATCATCGTCTCCGGCCGGGAGATGGCCTACGTACCGTTCGCCTGACGCCCGGGTTCGCGTCCCCTCACCCCGCTGGCATAGGCTGAGCGTTCATGAGCAGAGGCGCCGATTTCAGCTACTCGCCGCTCCTCCCCACCGGTGCGGATCAGACCGAGTACCGCCTGGTCACGGACGAGGGCGTGGATGTCGTCGAAGGTCCCGGCGGACGACGGTTCCTGACCGTCGATCCGGCCGCCCTCACTCAGCTCACCGCGGAGGCGATGCACGACATCGCCCACTACCTGCGGCCCGCGCACCTCGCCCAGCTCCGCGGCATCATCGACGACCCGAAGGCCTCGCCGAACGACCGGTTCGTCGCGATGGACCTGCTGCGCAACGCCAACATCGCGGCCGGTGGGGTGCTGCCGATGTGCCAGGACACCGGCACCGCGATCGTGATGGGCAAGCGCGGCCGGCACGTGCTCACCGACGGCACCGACGAGGCGGCCATCGCCCTCGGCGTCTACCAGGCGTACACCCGGCTCAACCTGCGGTACTCGCAGCTCGCCCCACTGACCATGTGGGACGAGAAGAACACCGGGAGCAACCTGCCGGCCCAGATCGAGCTGTACGCCGAGGACCCGGGCGGTCAGCCGGACGCGTACAAGTTCCTGTTCATGGCCAAGGGCGGCGGCTCGGCCAACAAGTCGTACCTCTACCAGGAGACCAAGGCGCTGCTGAACCCGCAGCGGATGATGCAGTTCCTGGACGAGAAGCTGCGCCTGATCGGCACGTCGGCCTGCCCGCCGTACCACCTGGCCGTGGTGATCGGCGGCACCAGCGCCGAGCACGCGTTGAAGACCGCGAAACTCGCCTCCGCGAAGTACCTGGACAACCTGCCGACCGCCGGCTCCATGCTCGCGCACGGGTTCCGGGACCTGGAGCTGGAGGCCGCGGTCCTGGAGCTGACCCGGGACTTCGGGATCGGTGCCCAGTTCGGCGGGCGGTACTTCTGCCACGACGTGCGGGTCGTCCGGTTGCCCCGGCACGGCGCGTCCTGCCCGGTCGCGATCGCCGTCTCCTGCTCGGCGGACCGGCAGGCGGTCGCCAAGATCACCCCGTCCGGCGTCTGGCTGGAGCGGCTGGAGACCGACCCGGCCCGCTACCTGCCGGACGTCGACCTGGACGCGTCGCCGGTGGTCAACATCGACCTGAACCGGCCGATGGCGGAGATCCGCGCCGAACTGAGCAAATACCCGGTGAAGACCCGGCTGTCGCTGACCGGCCCGCTGGTCGTGGCCCGGGACATCGCGCACGCCAAGATCGCCGAGCGGCTCGACGCCGGCCTGCCGATGCCGCAGTACATGCGTGACCACGCGGTCTACTACGCCGGCCCGGCCAAGACCCCCGAGGGGTACGCGTCCGGCTCGTTCGGCCCGACCACGGCCGGCCGGATGGACTCGTACGTGGAGAGGTTCCAGGCCGAGGGCGGCTCGATGGTGATGCTGGCCAAGGGCAACCGGTCCAAGCAGGTCACCGACTCGTGCCAGGCCCACGGCGGGTTCTACCTCGGCTCGATCGGCGGTCCGGCGGCCCGGCTGGCCCAGGACTGCATCCGGCACGTCGAGGTGCTCGAGTTCCCGGAGCTCGGCATGGAGGCGGTCTGGAAGATCGAGGTCGAGGACTTCCCCGCCTTCATCGTCGTCGACGACAAAGGCGAGGACTTCTTTGCGGACGTGACGAAGCCGAACCCGGTCTTCGCGATCGGTAAGCGCTAAGACGAGGCCGACGTGGACGGGCCGGCCGACGCCGACGCCGACGCTGACGCTGACTCCGACGGGAGCGGCCCGCCCGCGCAGTAACCGGAGACCGGGTCGAGCCACTCGGCGATCTGGTCCTTGAGCGAGGTGTCCAGGTTCTTCGTCGACTTGAGCCCCTGGATGTAGTCCCGGTTCTTCGCGGCGGCCTCGATCTTCTTCGCCGAGGTCTCCCCGGCTTCGGCCAGCTCGGGGTCCTCGGCGGCCGCGGTCTCCTTGCGGAGTTTGGTGCCGATCGCCTTCAGGTCGGCGGCGGCCGCGGACTCGGCCTTCTCGGCCGCCTCGGTCTCCTTCGCCTCCTTGTTGGCGATCATCCGGCCGAGCTCGGCGCCGAACTCGCCGAAGGCCGCGTTCACCACACCGGTGACCCGACCGCACACCTTCGCCGTGTTCGCCGAGTAGTCGGGTGCGAGGGAGACCGACGGGGACGGCGCCACCGAAGCCGACGACGGGACGACCGGCTCGGTGAACTGGGGCGTTTCCGCGTCACTGTCGCAGGCGGCGCCGGTCAGCAGTGTGCCGCCGGCGATCACGGCCAGGAGGGCGCGTCGCATCAGAAGTTCCTCTTCATCACGGGCTGAGTAACGGGGCTGAGTAACGGGGGCGAAGTAACGGGCTGAGTAGGGGGCCGAACCTCGCCGACGTTATACGAACCACGCTCCGATCTCCTCCTGTGAGGCAATCGACTGGGGGCTGTCCGCTCACCGAGAGAGGATGGGGCGGTGACCGATTTCCGGATCGAACGCGACACGATGGGCGAGGTCCGCGTGCCCGCCGACGCGCTGTGGCGCGCCCAGACCCAGCGGGCGGTGGAGAACTTCCCAATCTCCGGCCGGGGCCTGGAGCCGTCCCACATCCGCGCCCTGGCCCGGATCAAGGGTGCCGCGGCCCGTGCCAACGCCGAGCTGGGTGTGCTGGAGCAGGAGCTGGCGGCCGCCATCGCGACAGCCGCCGCACACGTGGCCGACGGGGGTTACGACGACCAGTTCCCGGTCGACGTCTTCCAGACCGGCTCCGGCACCTCCTCCAACATGAACGCGAACGAGGTGATCGCCACCCTGGCCAGCCGTGAGCTGGGCCGCCCGGTGCACCCCAACGATCACGTCAACGCCTCACAGTCCAGCAACGACGTCTTCCCCTCGTCGATCCACCTGGCCGCGACCGAGGCGGTCAGTCAGGATCTGATCCCGGCGCTGGAGCATCTGTCCGGCGTACTCAAGCGCAAGGCAGTTGATTTTGAGACGGTCGTCAAGAGTGGCCGCACCCACCTGATGGACGCCACCCCGGTCACTCTGGGGCAGGAGTTCTCCGGTTACGCCCGCCAGGTCACCAACGGTGTCGAGCGGCTGACTGCCACCCTGCCCCGATTGGGTGAGCTTCCGCTCGGCGGCACCGCTGTCGGCACCGGGGTGAACACCCCGCCCGGGTTCGCCGCCGCCGCGATCCGGCTGCTCGCCGCGGAGACCGGCCTGCCGTTGACCGAGGCTCGTGACCACTTCGAGGCGCAGGGCGCGCGGGATGCGCTGGTGGAGGTGTCCGGCCAGCTCCGGGTGGTGGCCGCCGGTCTCTACAAGATCGCCAACGACATCCGCTGGATGGGCTCCGGTCCCCGGGCCGGCCTGCGTGAACTGCGCCTGCCCGACCTGCAGCCCGGTTCGTCGATCATGCCGGGCAAGGTGAACCCGGTCGTCCCCGAGGCGGTCCGCCAGGTCGCCGCCCAGGTCATCGGCAACGACGCCACAGTCGCCTTCGCCGGCACCCAGGGCGATTTCGAGCTGAACGTGATGCTGCCGGTGATGGCCCGTAACGTCCTGGAGTCGATCCGGCTGCTGGCCGCGGTGTCCCGGCTGTTCGCCGACCGGTGCGTGGCCGGGCTGGAGGCGGACGAGGAGATCACCCGGGGGTACGCCGAGGGATCACCGTCGATCGTCACCCCGCTCAACCGGTTCCTCGGGTACGACGAGGCGGCCGCGATCGCGAAGCAGGCGCTGGCCACCGGCCGCACCATCCGCGAGGTGGTGATCGAGCGTGGGCACGTCGAGAACGGCACACTCACCGAGGTTCAGCTGGACGAGGCACTCGACGTGCTCCGGATGACGCGTCCATGAGGTGAGGCCGGTACCCTTCAACGGTGACTCTACGCTTGTACGACACCGCGACCCGATCGGTCCGGGACTTCGTCCCGTTGACTCCCGGTCTGGCGGGGATCTACCTGTGTGGTGTCACCGTGCAGTCCTCCCCGCACATCGGCCATCTCCGTTCCGCCGTCAACTACGACGTGCTGCGCCGTTGGCTGATGCACGAGGGGCTGGAGGTGACGTTCGTCCGCAACGTCACCGACGTGGACGACAAGATCCTGGAGAAGGCGGTCGAGCAGAAGCGGCCGTACTGGGCGATCGCCTACGAGAACCGGCGTCTGCTGGACCGGGACTACTCGGCGCTCAACGTGCTGCCGCCCACCTACGAGCCGCTGGCCACCGGGCACATCACCGAGATGTACGAGCTGATCCAGGAGCTGATCGACCGCGGTCACGCCTACCCGGCCGCCAGTGACTGCGGCGACGTCTACTTCGACGTGCGCTCGTTCGCCGAGTACGGCGCACTGTCCGGCCAGCGTCCCGAGGACATGCGGGAGGCCGGTGACGCCCCGCCGCGGGACAAGCGCGACCATCGTGACTTCGCCCTGTGGAAGGGCGTGAAGGCGGACGAGCCGCGCGACGCGTACTGGCCGTCCCCGTGGGGCAAGGGCCGGCCGGGCTGGCACATCGAGTGCTCGGCGATGGCCCGGCGCTACCTCGGCGACGAGTTCGACATCCACGGTGGTGGGCTGGACCTGACGTTCCCGCACCACGAGAACGAGGTGGCCCAGTCCAAGGCGGCCGGTCTCGGCTTCGCCCGGTTCTGGGTGCACCACGCGCTGCTGAACCTCGGCGAGTCCAAGATGAGCAAGTCGCTGGGCAACGTGATCGACCTGGAGTCGGTGGTGGAGGCCGGGATCCGCCCGGTCGAGCTGCGCTACTACCTGGGCAGCCCGCACTACCGCTCACGCATCGACTACTCGGACGAGGCTCTGCGTGAGGCTGCGGTCGCCTACCGGCGGATCGAAGGCTTCGTGCAGCGTGCGGCCGAGGTGGTCGGCAACGGCCGGCCCAAGGCGGTGCCGCCGGCGTTCGCCGAGGCGATGAACGACGACCTGAACACCTCGGCGGCGCTGGCGATCGTCCACGACACCGTGCGGGAGGGCAACTCCGCCCTGACCGCCGGGGACGAACCGGCCATCCGGGGTGCGCTGACCGCGGTCCGGGCCATGCTCGGGGTGCTCGGCATCGACCCGCTCGCCGACGCCTGGGGTGGCGGCGACCGCGGCAACGACCTGAAGCCGGTGGTCGACTCCCTAGTCGCCCTGGCACTGGAACAACGGGCTGCGGCCCGTGCACGGAAAGACTGGGCGGCCGCCGATTCGGTGCGGGACCAGCTCAAGAACGCGGGTATTCAGGTGGAGGACACTCCGACCGGGCCGCGCTGGACGGTAGGAGAGCAGCACTGATGGCCGGTAATTCGTTCAACGCCAGTAAGCGCACGACATCGAAGAAGGGCGCCGCCGGCGGCTCGGGCGGGAAGAACCGCGCCGGGCTGAAGGGGCGCGGCAAGACCCTGCCCGCCGACGAGCGGCCGTGGCACAAGGGCTACTCGGGCACCGAGAAACTGCCCGAGAAGACCGCTCGCAAGCAGCACAAGGAGCGCCAGGCCGCAGCCGCCGAGGGCCGCGCGCCCAAGATCGGTCAGCCCGGCACCAAGGACACCACCTGGGGTCGTGGCGGCGGCCGGGCCCCCGGCATGACCCGCACCCAGGGGGCGACCCGGGGCGCCGCCGTTCGTGGTGGCGGTCCGCGTGGCCCGCGGATCGCTCCGGGCCGCCGGTCCAACCCCACCAAGGAAGGCCCCGAGCTGCTGCTCGGTCGTAACCCGGTGGTCGAGGCGCTGCGGGCGTTGGTGCCGGCCACCGCGCTCTACGTGGCGCAGGGCATCGACATCGACGACCGGGTGACCGAGATCGTCCGGACCGCCGGTGACCGGGGCATGCCGATCCTGGAGATCAGCCGCAACGAGCTGGACCGGATGACCGGCGGGGTGCTGCACCAGGGTATCGGCCTGCAGGTGCCGCCGTTCGCGTACGAGGACTTCGACGACCTGGTCGCCGCCGCACTGGAGAAGACCGCCCCGCTGCTCGTCGCGCTGGACGGCATCACCGACCCGCGGAACGTCGGCGCGGTGATCCGTTCGGTGGCCGCGTTCGGTGGGCACGGTGTCTTCATGACCGAGCGCCGGGCCGCCGGGATCACCGCGACCGCGTGGCGGACCAGTGCCGGTGCGGCAGCTCGTGTCCCGGTGTCCCAGGTCGTCAACCTGACCCGGGCGATCAAGACGGCGCAGAAGGCCGGTTTCACCGCGATCGGCTTGGACGCCGACGGCGAGACCGGGCTCTACGAGCTGGAGGCCGCTGTCGGGCCGCTGATCGTGGTGGTCGGCTCCGAGGGCCGCGGACTGTCCCGCCTGGTCGGTGAGACCTGTGACCTGCGGGTCGGCATTCCGATGGCCTCCGACGTGGAGTCGCTGAACGCGAGCGTGGCGGCCGCTGTCACGCTGGCCGAGGTGAGCCGGCGCCGCAACCAGGGCTAGAACTCAGAAGTACGCGCGCAGGCGGTTGCCATCCGTGAGGAGAAGGCGGCCGCCTGCAACCGTAGGCGGGTAGTTGTCGTTACTGGCCATCCCGCCGCCCCGAGCCTTCCCGCTCACCGCGTCGACGATCGACAGCCCCGCATCCACCCCGGACGGGCTGTAGAGCAGATCCCCGGCCCGAACCGGACGCCCGGCCCCGTCCGGCAGGTGCACGGCCCACAGCCGCCGTCCGCTCTTGGCGTCCAGACAGATCACGGTCCGCTGCCGGGGCACATAAACCCGCTCCCGATCAGCGGTGACCGACCGAACCGGGAAATCCGACTGCCACACCAGGTTCCCGTTCGCCGAGTCGATGGCGGCCAGCCCCCGAACCCCGCCCCCGATGTAGAACCGCCCCCCACCAGGGTCACTGCCGACCGCGTACCAGTCCTCCCGGGTCGTCCACAGAGTCTCGCCACTCTTCACCGAAACAGCCCGGGACCCTTCCTGAGTACGGAGAAGCAGCCGCCCGTTGGCAGACAGCAGCCCGCGCCCCCGAGTCCCGAACAACTTCCAGACCCGGGCCCCGGTAGTCAGCCGATGAGCCACGGTGGAAGCCTCGAAGTCCGGCCGGCTGTCCACCACCACAACACCCCGGTCAACGATCATGTCCTGTGAAGGCACCCCGAGGGCCACTTCCCAGACCGAAGCCCCGCTGCCGGCCCGAAACGCGTTCAGATACGTCCGCTGCCCATCACAGGAATAACTGAGCGTGACCAGAAAACCCTCGGACAGCGCCATCCGGGTAACCCCACGCCGTCGCAGATCCACATGCCACCGCCGGACACCGGTAGCCGGGTCGTAGGCCCCCACACCCCCTGGATCACTGGTGTAGACGTTCCCGTACCCCACCAGAGGCTCCCGCCCGACCTCACATTCGGGCGTCCCATGAGTGGAAATCTCCCACCGACGGATAATTTGCCCAATATTAGCCCCGTTCAACCGGCTTTCCCCCGGATTGAAGAAGGTCATCCCAGCCCCGAACCCACTCTGAGTCCACTCCGAAGCAGGAACCGGAACAGGTGGCCCAAGGGCGGCAGCCAGCACAGCAGCAAGAAGAGAGTTCACGCAAGATCAACGACAAACTCGACCCACCGCCACGCCAAACCAGCAAGGCCCCAGCCCAGAAGCCCGGGTGGCGTGAAAGTCCGGCTGGCGCAGAAGGCCGGGAGGACGGAAGGGTCGGTTTCGATTTGAGGGTGAATCCCCACCCACGGACAACCCGCAGCCAACCGTCACGCGGGGGTCTGGGGGCTCGGCCCCGGGCGGAACGCGACGGGTCCGGTCGCGCCCCCACGGACAACCCGCAGCCAACCGTCACGCGGGGGTCTGGGGGCTCGGCCCCCAGGCGAAACGCGACGAACCCAGTCCGCGCTTTCCGCGGACAGGGTTCCCCGAGAGGAGCCCCCGGTCGGGATCGAACCGACGACCTCCCGTTTACAAGACGGGTGCTCTGGCCATCTGAGCTACAGGGGCGAACGGCCCCAGCATAACGTCCCGTATTCCGATCGCCATCTTGGCAGGTCAGGGAAAAAGAAATACGGTGGCGGGGCTGTTCCTTCTACTCGGATCGTCCGGCACGTTCCTGCCGGTGGAAAGGAAGTCGTTTCACCATGGCTACCGTCACTTATGACAAGGCGTCCCGCATCTACGCGGGCACCGAGCGTCCCGCTGTCAACGAGCTCGAGCTCGAGATCGGCGACGGCGAGTTCCTCGTTCTGGTCGGCCCGTCCGGTTGTGGTAAGTCCACCAGCCTGCGCATGCTCGCCGGCCTGGAGGATGTGGACCGCGGCCGCATCCTGATCAACGAGAAGGACGTCACGCACCTGCCGCCGAAGTCGCGTGACATCGCGATGGTGTTCCAGAACTACGCGCTGTACCCGCACATGACGGTGTACGAGAACATGGCGTTCGCTCTGAAGCTGCGTAAGACCCCGAAGGCCGAGATCGACAAGGCTGTGAAGGAGGCCGCCGGCCTGCTGCAGCTGGAGGAGTACCTCTCGCGTAAGCCGAAGGCGCTTTCCGGTGGTCAGCGTCAGCGTGTCGCGATGGGCCGCGCGATCGTGCGTAAGCCGCAGGTGTTCCTCATGGACGAGCCGCTGTCGAACCTTGACGCCAAGCTCCGTGTGCAGACCCGTTCGCAGATCGCCTCGCTGCAGGCGAAGCTGGGTGTCACCACCGTCTACGTGACCCACGACCAGGTCGAGGCCATGACGATGGGTCACCGGGTGGCGGTCATGCTGGACGGCGTGTTGCAGCAGGTGGACACCCCGCGGGCGCTGTACGACACCCCCGGCAACGTCTTCGTCGCCGGCTTCATGGGCTCCCCGGCCATGAACATCAAGACGGTTCCGCTGAACGACACCGGCGCCCACTTCGGTTCGCTGACGATTCCGCTGACCCGTGAGCAGATCGCGGCGGCGAAGGAGGGTAGCGACGGCAAGGTGACCGTCGGTTTCCGTCCGGAGTCGGCCGAGGTGGTCAGCGAGTCGGCGGACGCGCTTCCGATCGTCGTCGACCTGGTCGAGGACCTGGGTTCGGACGCGAACGTCTACGGCCACGCGGACCTGCCGGGCGGTTCGGAGCGGTTCACCGTCCGTACCGAGCGTCGCAGCATGCCGTCGATGGGCGAGACGGTCTACATCAAGCCGTCGGTCAACGCGCTGCACGTCTTCAACGCGGGCAGCGGTATCCGCATCTGACGTGACTGACTGAGAACGGGGGCCTCGGTTGAGGCCCCCGTTCTGCTATCCGGCGAACGAGTGGATGACCAGGTCTTTCTCACCGACGCAGGCGATCACTGCGGTGTTCCACGAGCAGCTGTCCGACCGGATGTCCCGGATTTCGCCCATCTCCACGACGGCACCGGCTTCGTCACCGAGGTGGAAGCCGGACAGTGTCCGGTTCCCCACCGAGCTGCCCGGCCCGTCGGAGAAGCGCAGCACGTTTCCGGCGTCGAGGCGGGCCGCGGCACCGCCGTCGAGTGTCCAGACCACTTTCCGGTCCACGATCAGTGAGGCGCCGTCTTCGTTTGTCGTCAGCAGTCCCTGATCACCGAGCGGGATGAGGCTTTTGGCTCCGGGGGCGACCGCCGTCCAGCCGGTTCCCCCGACTGCGACGATTTCGCTGGTGGCCCGGTCGTAGCCGGTGCTGCGGAGGAAACAGAGCTGGTCACCGCAGGGGGTGAGCGCGGCGACGGTCTCCGACGACGCGGCTGTGTACAGCAGCCCGGGTTCGGCGGCGAGGTTTGCCAGATCGTACTGGAAGATCCGTTTCGGGGTGCCCGTTTCCAGCACGTACAGCCGGCCGTCGTAGGCGGCGACCTCGGTGCCGGCTGACACGTTCTCCCTGGTCTGCAGGATTTTGCCGGTCTTCAGTTCGCGAACCGTCACGGTCCGATCCGAGCCGAACTGTACGAACCGGTCGGTCAGGTCCGACTCGAAGGTCTGCCCGCTGACGGCGGCCGGCTTGCTCAGGTAGTCGGGGGTCATCACCGGGTAGATCGTGGAACGGTTCTCGTCCGGTTCGGACCACATCTCCCGGCCGTCGACGAGGGAGATCCCGACCAGCCGGTTGCGGGTCCGGTCGGTCCAGAGCACCCGTTCCGCACCGACGTTGAGCGTGTCGGCGGACGTGATGCTCTGTTGCCAGCGCTGGGAGCCGGTCTCGGGGTCCAGCGCGACGACCCGGAAGGAGCCGGTCGCCGATTCGAGGCCGGACTCGACCAGCACCACCGACGAGGTCGCCCGCAACGACCGCCACGTGGTGGACTTGCCGGCGGCGGTGCTCTCCCACAGCGGCTTGTCACCGGCGCCGGTATCCGTTGCCAGCACACGTAGCGTGCCGTCCTCGTCGACACCGGCGAAGTAGGCCCGGTCACCGACCACAGCCGTGGCATTGAACGACGACGTGAACGCGACAGCCGGTGCGAACCGTTTGACCTCTTCGGTCCGGTGGAAGTCGAGCGCCGGATGCCCCGGCCAGAACAGCACCGCAGCGGCCACCACACCGGCCGTCACCACACCCGCGCCACCCCCGATGAGCAGGGCCCGCCCGACTCGCCTCGGCTTCGGTTCGACCTCCGCGACGGTGGGTTCGGTGCCGCCCACGATCGTCCAGGTGCCACCCGGCTGCACCGGCGCGGCCTCGTAACTGGGTTTACCGCCGGCGGCGATCGACGCGGCTTCGGCGGCGGCCCACGGGTCGACCGGTGCCGCGTACTCGATCTCGGCCCGGGTCGGCTCGTCGCCACCCGTCCCCGCCTGCTGGGGCGATACCGGTTCGGTCTCCGCGGTCGGCTCCGGTTCCGCCGCCTTGGAGACCCCCACCGCGAACTCCGGCTGTGTCTCGTTCTCCCCCGGACCAGCCATGTTTCCGCCCTTCACCGCCGCCACGGCCCGCCATGCTACCGACCGTGATCGCTGATCAGTCGGATGATCGATCCCTGGCCGCCTGGCTATCGTGACGTCATGCGTATCGAACGGGTGACCGCCCAGGCCGAGGTCCACCGCGCCGCGGACCTGTTCGACACCCCACCGCAGGAGGCCGCGACCAGGCGTTTCCTTGCCGACCCGACCCACCATCTGCTGCTGGCCTACGACGACACCGATCGTCCGGTCGGCATGATCAGCGGCGTCGAGACCACGCACCCCGACAAGGGCACCGAGATGTTCGTCTACGAGCTGGGGGTGGCTCCGGCGGCCCGGCTCCAGGGCATCGGCGCAGCCCTGGTCGACGCACTGGCCACGATCGCCCGCGAGAACGGTTGCTACGGCATGTGGGTCTCCACCGAAACCGACAACAACGCGGCGCTTGCCACCTACCGGCGGGCGGGTGCGCAGGACGAGATGACGTTCACGCTGCTCTCCTGGGACCTAACCCAAGATCAAACCCCGTTGTGAGTACGTCACACGGCCCCACAGAAGCAACGGCCTGCCCTGCTCACCACCGCGAGGCAGGACGGTGCGCACGGCATCCCCACGACCGCCGGGCCGAATGCGTCCCTCACCGAAACCCCCGGCCCAGAGGTCCAGCCGGGGGTGTGCCCGGCCGTGTTGAGCCCGGCTGTGTTGAGCCCGGCTGTGTTGAGCCCAGCCGTGCTCAGTCCAGCCGTGCTCAGTCCAGCCGTGCCAGGCCCGGCCGGTGCACACGTTCGCGGATCGTGTGCACCGCATCGACGCTCCCGAGACTCTTGCCTTGATTGCTGTGGGTGCGCATGTCAAGCCCTTGGTCCGGTGCCCTGCCAACCTCGCGCTCGTGCCCGCTGGGCTCGCTTCTGTGCCCACTGGCTCGTGCTCGTGCCCACTGAGTCGTGCTCGTGCCCACTGAGCTCGGATCTTGGTGGGCCGGCCACCGATTTCGGTGGTCGATCGACCAAGGTCTGGGGTGGTCGGGGTGGGGCTGCTGATCTTGGTCGTGCGACCACCGGGATCGGTGGGTGATTGACCAAGATCTGGGCAAGGAGTGGTCAGCCGGCGTGTGCCATGACGGGGTCACCCCGGCGAAGACCGGCGCAATGGCTGGCCGCTGACCGGGACTCCCCTGCCAGCGCAATGACTGGCCGCTGACCAGGGCGCCCCTGCTGGCGCAATGGCCGACCGCTGACCAGGGCACCCCTGCCGGTGCAATGGCCGACCGCTGACCAGGACTCCCCGTCGGCGCACATGAATCGTCATCGGGTGCCCCGGCAGGTACTCGTGCGGGATCGAGTGACGGCTCACCACAAGCGGTCTCCAGGTGAAGAAGCGGTCTCCAGGTGAAGTCAGGGCAATCCGGCGGGCCCGCTCCAGCGGTTGGGCAGCAGGGGGAGCGGGACCCGGTCCCACGGGATGCGTTCCACGAGGCGGGCCAGGACGAAGCCGAGGAACAGGGCGGCGATCGAGTCGGTCAGCCAGTGGAAGCCGGTGTAGATCGTGGTGATCAGGACGATCGCCACCGGCAGCACCCGGACCAGGAACTTCTCCTTGTGGGTGAGGTTGCGGGCCAGGAGCGCGGCCAGCAGCAGGGCGATCACCGCGTACCAGACGAACGCATTGGCGACGTGGCCGGACGGGAAGCTTCTCGCCGAGGTGCCGAAGGCGTCCGGATTGAACATGATCTCCCGGTTGGGGCCTTTGAAACGGGGCGCCGCCCGCGCGAAGTAGAGCTTTGCAGGACCGATAGTGATCATGGTCAGGAGGAACGCGGCGGCGAATGGCAGAGCCGCACGAATCGAGCGGACCCGGCGCCACAGCAGGAACGTCAAGATCGCCGCCACCGGCATCAGCACCTGCGCACCCTGGCCGAGGTAGTTGAAGACCCGCGCGGTCCAGTAGGCGGGGCTGGACTGGTCGGCGAGGGCCCAGTCGGCGACCCGCAGATCCAGGGTCAGCAGGTGACCACGGATCAGCGCCACGGTCAGGACCGCGAACGCGGCGAGAGCCACCAGTTCGGGCCACCAGCTACGGGTGATCTTGTCATTCACCCCTACCAAACTAGAGGTACGCGCGTAACTTCCCGGCCAGCAGATCGCCCCGCACCCCGGAGTTGGGGCAGCCGCCGAAGTGGTGCAGGGCCACCACCCGGTTGGTGGCGCGGGAGATCACCGGTGAACCGGACGAGCCGCCCGCGGTGTCGCAGTAGTACGAGACGTCGGAGTGCGCCGCGTACCCGGTGTAGTCGGGATTGTCGACGGCGCAGTTCCCGGCCGCCTCACCCTTGCTGCCCGCGATCTTGGCGGGTTCCCCGGCCGGATGCTGGGGAACGTACAGCTCCTGCCCCTTCTTGGGCCGTGCGGTGTCCAGGGTCAGGTAGCCGAACTTCTGGACCTTCTCGAAGCCGTCGACGCTGAACAGTGTGTAGTCGTACGTCTTGTCGGTGGCCAGCACCTTGTCGCCCCAGACCTTCGTCGGTTTGAAGACGTCCGAGCCGCCGCACTTGGCGCACTGGTAGTTGAACCACACCTCGGTGTCGTACGCCTCGGTCGAGTTGGTGAGGCAGTGATTGTTGGTGATCATGCGGTTCTTGGCGCCGACCCGCCAGCCGGTGCACAGTTCGGTGCCGTTGATCAGCAGCCGGGCGATGGCCTTCGACTTGGTGTAGGCGACCGGGTCCTTCGACTCGTAGCAGACCGCGTCGGCCGAGGTGTCGGTGCCGCAGACGGACTCCTCCCGGCCGGGCCGGGCCCGGGTCGCCTCGGTGCGGGTGTCACCGCGGGCCACCTTGTCGATGTCGACGCCGAGGCTGCTGAGGGTGTCGCCGGTGCTTCCGTCCTGACGGTGCACTTCGACGATGGCGGTGTCCCCGGAGATCGACATTGCCCAGCGGCCGTCGGCGTCGCTCTCGTAGCGGTACGACTCGGTGCCCGCCGGGTTCGACACCGTCACGAAGTCCCCGGGCAGCATGTCGAGGCGCTCGAAGTGCACCTTCACGTAGGAGGAGCCCGGGTAGGCGAACTTCTGCCGCTTCGGCCCGGACTGGTAACCGAGCAGTTCGTCGACTCGTTTCAGCGAGCCGATCCGCTGCCGGCCGCCCGGTGGGGTGGTGGCGGACTCGAGTGGCCGGCGAGGCGCGACTGTCGACGTCCGACTGCCTACTTCACCCTTTTTCGCCGTACGCCGGGAAGGGTTGGCCTTTGTGGTCGAAGTGACAGCTGTGTCGGGCGTGACAGTCGTCGTCTCCGGGACGGGGATGACGGGAACGGTCGCCTTCTCGGTCGGCTCGGCGACCGGACTGTCCGGTGTTCGCGGCGCCGTCACCGAGGCTTCGGTCCAGGTCCCCGTGGGGTTCTCGCTGGTCCGGGCCACCAACGCGCCAGCCGAACCGGCCAGTACCACTGCGGCGCACGCTCCGAGAACGATGCCTGCCTTGCGTCGCATGCCACTCCTATACGTCGTGGGCCGTTTCGCACCTGTGTAACGAGCCACGTGCGGGCACGACGCGCCGCACGAACCGGCACACTTGGAGGTGTGCGCATCACCTCCGCCCTCATCGACCCCGCGCTGCTGGACCTGCCGTGGCACATTCCGCTGGAGGAGTGGCCGGCCGATCATCTGGTCGCGCTGCCACAGGGCATCTCCCGGCACATCGTCCGGTTCGTGAAGCTCAACGACGTGGTCTACGCGATGAAGGAGACCCGGGAACGGATCGCGGAGAAGGAGTACGACCTGCTCCGCGCCCTGGAACGGATCGACTTCCCGGCTGTCGAGGCGGTCGCCATCGCCACCGACCGGCAGACCAAGGAGGGCGAGCCGCTGGAGACCGTCCTGGTCACCCGGCACCTCCAGTTCTCCCTGCCGTACCGGGCACTGTTCTCCCGGGTGCTGCGCCCGGACACGATGAACCGGCTGCTCGACGCGCTCGCCGCGCTCATCGTGCGGATGCACCTGACCGGGTTCTCCTGGGGCGACTGCTCGCTGTCGAACACGCTGTTCCGGCGGGACGCGGGCGCGTTCGCCGCCTACCTGGTGGACGCCGAGACCGGCAACCTCTACCCGAAACTGTCCGAGGGGCAGCGCAGCGAGGACATCGAGATCCTCCGGCTGAACATCTTCGGCGAATGCCTCGACCTGCAGGCCGCCGAACTGCTGCACGAGTCGATCGACCCGGAGAGTGTGGTCGACGACATCGTGGCGCGTTATGAACGGCTGTGGCACGAGGTCACCTACGAGCAGGAGGTGACCCGGGATTCCCGGCACCACATCGACCGGCGGATCCGGCGGCTCAACGAGATGGGCTTCGACATCGCCGAGGTGTCCATGTCGACGTCGAACGACGGCGGTTACCTGGTCCGGCCCAAGGTCGTCGACGCGGGCTACCACACCCGCCGGCTGATGCGGCTGACCGGCCTGGACGCCGAGGAGAACCAGGCCCGGCAGCTGCTCAACGACCTGGACGCGTACCGGGCGGAGAGTCACCTCACCGAGGAACAGCAGGCCGCACACCGCTGGCTCACCGAGGTGTTCGAGCCGGTGGTCCGCGCGGTCCCCGCCCATCTGCGGCGCAAACTGGAGCCGCAGGAGATCTTCTCGCAGATCATCCAGCACAAGTGGCTGCTCTCCGAGAAGGCCGGGCGGGACGTCGGGATGGCCCCGGCGGTGCACGGCTACCTCACCGACGTGCTCGTCAACAAACCGGACGAGCAGGCTGTCCTGGGCGTCGAGGCGGAGTCACTCAGTAGGTAGGGCAGCGGCCGGGCCGGCGACGTCGAGGTCCAACGGCGGGCTGGCCAGCTCGGACAGTGCCCGCAGGCCGCTCCGGCGGGCGACCACGATCACCCGGTCGCCCTCGGCCAGCACCCGGCGTGGGTCCGGCTGCCAGTCGACCCACTCCTGACCGGCCACCGCGAGGCCGATCACCCGCGCCGCGCCCGGGTGATCGGCGTGCTCCAGCGGGGCGCCGTCGAGCGGAGACAGCCGGGACACCACCACCGAGGCCACCAGCAGTGAGTGCCGGTCCACCGGGATGGTGGCGTGCACGTCGCGTTCCAGCAGGGCGGCGGCGAAGATCGGCGCGCAGATCCGGGAGACGCTGCGGGACGTGTTGATCTGGAAGGCCGACTCGACCCGCTGAGCGAAATCCTCGTCGAACAGCCGTAGCACCACCCGCAGGTCCTCGTGGGTGGCTCGGGACTGCAGCGCGGCCTGCAGGTTCACCCGGTCGTCGGTGGAGAGCACCACCAGCGCCCGGCAGGTGTCGATCGAGGCCGCCTGCAGGGTCTCCTGTGCGGACGCGTCGCCGACGATCACCGGCACGCCCCGTTTCTGGGCGGTCTTCACCCCACGGGCGTCCGCCACCCGGTCGATCGCGACCACCCGCAGGCCCAGGTCGGTGAGCTGGCGCAACACCTGGGTACCGACGTTGCCGAGCCCGACCAGCACGATGTGGTCACTCAGCGCACTCGCGATCCGGCCCTGGCTGAGGGCGATCCGTGCGTTCACCATCCCGTCCACCACCGCTGCCGTGATCAGCGGGATGATCGCGAGCCCGGCGATCGTCAGCACCAGCTGGGCGACCTGCCCGATCGGATCCCGGTCGACCTCCACATCCGACGAACCGACAGCGGTCAGCAGAGTCATGTAGATCGACTCCCAGAGGCCGTGGCCGGCCCCGTCGTACTTGGCCAGCACCACCCCGGACACCACCGTGGTGGCCAGCGTGATCAGCACCGCGATGCCGAGTTTGCGGCTCAGCGCCGCCCGCACCGCACGCCCGATGGCGTGGAACGGCCGTCGGCGTGGGCGGGAGCGGCTGAGCAGACGACGGGTCACGTCCTCACCGGCCGGGCGACCGACCGCCCGGGCCAGCACCAGGTCGTCCCGGCTCGTGCCACTCGCCGCCACGGGCAGGACCGATTCGTCATCGCTGCTGGTCAGGGTCAGCACCACCAGTCGCGGTGGCACGTCCGCCCGGTGCGCGACGTAGAGGGTGCGACCGGCGAGGCGGAAGTGGGTGGGCGCGACCTCACCGAGCGCCGCCGCCACGAACGCCGGGGCCGCCATCTCCGCGTCGGACAGCACCGCACAGTCCGGGAAGAGCCGGGCCACACTCTTGCCGAGTCCGGTATTGAACATCCGCACCACCACCCGCAGGTCCGCCTCGACCTCCCGGGCGCAGAGAGCCGCGTGCAGGTTGACCACGTCGTCCGGCATCACCAGGGCGAGAGCGGAGGCGCCGTCCAGGCCCGCCTCCCGGAAGGTCCGCTCGTCGAGCCGGTCCGCTTTGCGCCACACCACGCCCCGGTCGGCGAGAGAGGCCAGATCAGGAACATCACTGCGGATTCGGTACGGGGTGATCACGGTGACGCGGATTCGGTGGCGGGAGTTGGCCAGTTCTTCGGCGAGGGTGAAGACCAGTGCATCGGCACCGCACAACACCAGGTGGGGCCGAGTGTCCTCATCGGACTCAGCGCAGTTCTGGATCATTTTGTCGGCGGCGGCACTCACGTTCACGAATCGTAGTCAGCCGGAACCTGCTCGTGGGGGCGCTCGTTGCCCCATCCGACACCTTTTGTCCGACTTGATGGGAATCGACCGAACCCCATCGTCCGATGTGGCCAGGAGAAGATCAATGCGCAAGTTGTGGTGTGCCGGTGCCCTCCTCAGTGGACTGTTCCTCTTCGGGGGAACCGCCGCCTGGGCCGGCCCGGCGAACGAACCCGCCCCCGAAACCCCCGCCCTGACCTGGCTGACCCCCGACGGTCTGCCGTCCGGCGTGTCACCGAAACTCGCCCGCCATTTCGCCGACGTCCGCACCGAGTTCGCCGGCATGCCCGGCGGTGGCACCCCC
>DATMVU010000444.1:0-3972 GCA_035562875.1 Actinoplanes sp.
CAGCCCGGCGGGACGGCCGAGGCCGCGGGTGACGAGGGAGTACGCCGCACCGGTGTTGGGGAAGCGGCGGGACATCGAGGACAGCCCGGAGCAGAGCAGCAGCAGGATCAGGCCGGCCCCGGCGAACGTCCAGGGCACCAGCCGGCCGGCGCCGGCTGCGAGCACCGCCGGGACCACGGTGACCAGGGTGACGATCGGCGCGGCCGCGGCCACCCCGAGAAAGGCGATCGAGGCGGCACCGACCCGGCCCGCGGCCAACCCGTGCATCTCCACGGATCTATTCAGTCGGAGAACGGCAACCTTTGACAACCGTAAGTATCGACTCAATGACCGTTCGTGACCAGGTTGGCACGAACTTCGACCGGCTTGCGGATTTCTCTCAGGTCCGCCACCCGCGGGCCGACTGCAACCTCGTGCTCGCCACCCAGCAACTGACGGAGTTCCTCGCAGTCGTGGCCGATCGGCCCGACGAATCCGCCGCGCAGCACGCCGCCGTGGAGTGTGCGTTACGTGCACTCGATGCCGACCTCGCAATTCTGACGGTCGACGGTGGCGTGGCTGCGGCTGTCGGGCTGCCCGCCGACCGGATCCCCGCGTACGCCCTCACCGCGGGATATCTGGTCGGCAGGCCGGCGACCCTGCGCGCCGGGGACGTCACCTACACGCTCGCGGTCGCACCACTCGGCGGCTCGTCCTCCGGCATGCTGCTGATCGGCCGCGCGTCCGGTGACTTCAGCGACGAGGAGGTCTGCCTGCTCCGCGGGGTGGCCCGGGTGCTCGAGCTGAGCCTCGAAGCCCTGCACCTGAGCGACTCGCTGCGACGCCGGCAGCAACTGTTCGGTGAGCTGAGCCTGATCCAGCGGGCGATCGCCCGGCGGGAGCCGCTGCCCGAGATCCTGAACCGGGTCACCACCGGGGCCGCCGAGCTGCTCGGGGTGGACCTCGCCGGCCTCACGGTGCTGGAGAACGACGAACCGAACCGGATGAGCCTGGTGTCGGCGGTCGGTGTCCCGGACGACGTACCGGCACGGATGCAGCGGATGCCGGTCGGCGGGCTCGGCGTGGTCGGCCTGTCGATCCTGGGCGACGAACTGGTCGCGGTGGACGACTACGCCAGCTCGCCGATCGCGGTGCCGGAAGTCGTGCAACACCAGGTCAAGAGCGTGATGGCCGTACCGGTCCACGAGAACGGCGTGGTGGTCGGCTCGATGTTCGTCGCCATGCACACCACCCGGCGGTCCTGGGACGAGGCGTCGCAGGAGATGCTGCTGGCCTTCGCCGAGCACGCCAGCCTGGCGGTCACCGACGCACGGACACTCACCGAGATGAACGCGTCGTTCCATGACGCGCTGACCGGACTGGCCAGCCGTTCGCTGTTCGTCACCCGTACCGAGAACGCTCTGGGCAATCTCCGCACCGGCGGAGTGGCAGCGCTGCTGGTCGGCCTGGACCGGTTCAAAATGATCAACGATGCGCTCGGGCACGGCACCGGCGACAAGTTGCTGGCTCTGGTCGCCGACCGGATCCGGGAGTGCCTGCGCACCGACGACACCGCGGCCCGGCTGGGCGGTGACGAGTTCGCGGTGCTGCTGCCGGAGGCCGGCACCGTGGAAGCGGCGGTCCCGGTGGCCCGCCGGATCGTCACCGCGATGCGCGAACCGTTCGACCTGGACGGCCGGGAGACGTTCGTGACCTGCAGCATCGGGGTCGCGTTCGCCGAGGCCGGCCGGCACGACGCCCAGGAGCTGCTGGTCCGTGCCGACCTGGCGCTGTTCGAGGCGAAGAAGGTCAAGGACCAGTACGCGGTCTTCGAGCCCTCGATGCGCGAGTCCTTCCAGAAGCACATGGAGATGGAGGTCGACCTGCGCCGGGCCGTGCTGCGGCACGAGTTCGAGCTACGGTTCCAGCCGATCGTGCGGCTGGCCACCGGCGAGATCTCCGGTCTGGAGGCACTGGTCCGCTGGCAGCATCCGGAACGCGGGATGGTCCCGCCGCTGGACTTCATCCCGCTGGCCGAGGAGACCGGGATGATCGTCCCGATCGGCGAGTGGGTGCTGCGTGAGGCCTGCCGGCAGGCGGCCCGCTGGAATCAGCAGCGGGACCCGGGTAAACCGCTGTCGGTGAGTGTGAACCTCTCCGCGGTGCAACTGGAGCGGGTGGATCTGCCCGAGCTGGTCGGCTCGGCCCTGGCCGACAGTGGTCTGCCGGCCGGCTGCCTGGTGATCGAGTTGACCGAGTCGCTGCTGGTGGACCACCGGCAGGAGACGCTGGACCGGCTGCAGGCGATCAAGGCTCTGGGGGTACGCCTGGCCATCGACGACTTCGGTACCGGCTATTCGTCACTCGCGTACCTGCGCCGGTTCCCGGTCGACATCATCAAGATCGACAAATCGTTCGTGGACGACGTCGGTGACGAACCCGCCGCGGCGGCGCTGACCCTCGGCATCATCCAGCTCGGCCAGGCCCTGCAGCTCTCCACGGTCGCCGAGGGGATCGAGGACGCCGGACAGCTCAGCGAGCTGGCGGACGGCAACTGCGAGTTGGGGCAGGGCTACTACTTCGCCGAGCCGCTCACCACCGAGGCGATGGACGAGTTGCTGTTCCCCACCGGGAATCCCGAGTTTGTTGATTAGACCGGTGAAATTGCCTGTGATGTAGATCCCCGACAACTTCGGTTCCCCTCGACTTCATCCAGGGGGCCGACGGTTGTCGCATGGATGTTCTGCTGACCGTCGTAGTGCCGGTCTACGCAGTCGAGGGTTACCTCTACCAGTGCCTGGAGTCGATCCGTGCCGGGCTGACCGCTGAGGAGAACGCCCGGGTGGAGGTCATCGCGGTCGATGACGCCTCGCCGGACTCCTGTGGCCGGATGCTCGACGACTATGCCGCCCGGCACGGTGACCTGCGGGTCCTGCACCTGGACGGCAACGTAGGACTGGGTCTGGCCCGCAACGCCGGGCTGGCCGAGGCACGCGGCCGGTACGTCTGGTTCGTCGACAGCGACGACTGGCTGCCCAGCGGTTCGGTCCGGGCGGTGCTCGACCGGCTGGCCGAGACCGCGCCGGACGTGCTGCTCATCGACCACCTGCGGGTGCACGAGAGCGGCCGGCTGCAGAGCGACCCGAGTTCGCCGCTGCTGGCCGGGCCGCCCGAGCTGTCCCGGTTGATCGGGCTGCAGCACACCGCGTGGAACCGGATCATGCGCCGGGAGTTCCTGGCCAAGCACGATCTGCGGTTCCCGGCCGGCTGGTACGAGGACGTCCCGTTCAGCAACCCGGTCCTGATCGCCGCCGAGCGGCTCGACGTGCTGAACCGGGTCTGCTACCACTACCGGGTCGGCCGGTTCGGTGCGATCACCGCGACTCGCAGCGACCGCCATTTCGAGGCGTTCCAGCAGTGGGACCGGTTCTACGCCTGGCTCGACGGCACCGGCTCCGACCCGGCGCTGCGGGTGCGGGTTTTCACCCTGATGATCAGCCACCTGCTGGTGGTGGCCGGCAACGAGAGCCGGGTGCACCCGAGGCGCCGCCGCGCGTTCTTCCGGGAGATCGCCGCGCTCTACCGCCGGCACCGCCCGGAGGGTTATCTGCCGCCGGCCGGCACCCCCGGCCTGAAGCACCGGCTGGTCGCCGTGAACAGCTACGCGATGTACGCGGCGCTGCGTACCGGTTACCGGGTGGCGGGCATCCGGCGCCGGTCCACCCAACGGACACCTGTGGTTTCCCGGGACCTCCCTTCACCGCCACAGCGGGTTGAGGCCACCTCCCTACGTTGACGGCGTGCTCCGACCCGCCCGCACTTCCGACCGTGATCTGGTTCTGCCCTGGCGCAACCATCCCGAGGTCCGCGCCGTCAGCCTGACCACGCACGAGATCCAGCCCGCCGAGCACGCCGCCTGGTGGGCGAAGCGCAGCGGCAACGTCCTCATCTACGAGGAGGACGGCACTCCGGCCGGGGTGGTCATCTTCGACG
>DATMVU010000445.1:0-9580 GCA_035562875.1 Actinoplanes sp.
CGTTGATCGGATTCGATGGGAGACGGCTGTGGTGCGGACCGTTCGATGGCGGGTGGTTCCTGCCGGTGCGGCGGTACTCATGCTCGCCGGCTGTTTCACCTCGGGCGTCCCCGACCGGCTCGAGCACCTGGTGGGTGTCGCTCGGGTCGGTGACACCCACCAGGTGTTCGTCCCGCTGTGCCCGGGCGAGAAGACCGTCAGCGTCAAGGTCAGCGACCGGGTGGCCGCGGAGAAGGCCCTCGACGTGGGGTACGGCGACGATGCCTATACCTGGTGGCGGGCCGGCGGGCCGAGATCGGCGTCAGGTCCGGGCGAGGTGCTGGTGCTCGGTGACGACGAGCCCTTCACCGACGTCGCCGTGCGGGCGGGCGGCAACTCGGCCCATCCGGTGCTGCCCGCCGCGGTTCAGGTGCTGCTGGTGGCCACCGATCCGGTCGGGGTCACCGGCCGGACGTACTCGGCCTTCGCCCCCGCCGAAGTTCCGTCCTATCCGGCCGGAACCGATCCGGCGATGGTGCGGTACCTGCTGCCCGGCGAGCAGGAGCCGATGGACCAAGCGGCGATCCGTGGGCTGTCGGACTGCGCCATCGGTCCCGGCCCGATTCCCGGCCCGTCCACCGGCCCTATTCTCGGCCGGCAACCGGTGGACTCGATCAGGTCCGGAGCCGCCGAGCGGGTCGAGAAGACGCTTCTCGGACCGGCCGCGATCACCGGGATGACGGCCGTCGCGTTCGATCCGCCCTACGTCGAGGACGTGGCCGCACACGTCTGCGGCAACGGCCCGAAGTCGGGGGCGGTGAGCAGCGTCTTCGGGCAGGGTCGGGTGTGGGACGGCGGTGACCGCGAGGTACGGCAGTTCGCCGGCGCCTACGGAGCGGTCACCGCGGCCGAGGCGGTCACCCAGGTGGACGGTGTGCTCGGCTGCGGCGACTACACCGAATACGTGACCGAGTACTCCGGGGTGCACCGCGCCGGCCTGCCGCTACTGTCCGGCATCGATCAGCAGAGCATGTTCTGTGAGACGGTCGATGAGAAGGCGAGCCGGTGCACCGTGCTGCTGGCCCGGGGCGACGTGCTGACCCGGATCGAATCGACGGCCGCAACCGAACCGGACGCGGCCGGCGTCGCCCGTACCGTCGCCGGGCAAGCCGCCGCGGCGCTGGGCTGATGTCCGCTGTGCGCGACTCCGTGATTGCAGGATTCTCCGTGCCCGGTCTGGTGCTGCTCGTCGCGGCGGGGGCACTGCTCGCCGGCTGTGAGCCGGACCGGCTCGACTACCAGGTCGGGCTGGCGAGAGTCGGCGATCGGCTCCAGGTCTTCACCCCGTTGTGCCCGGGTGAGAAGGTCGTCGGAGTGCGGGTCTCCGCGCCGGGATCCGGCCGCGCCTTCAATGACGACGCCCTCACCTGGTGGCGGGCCGCGGGCCCGAAGGCCCCGGCCGGACCGGGCGAGTTCCTCACGCTCGGCGTGGACGAACCCTTCCTCGGCATCGGGGTGCCGGCCGGTGGCGAGCCGCCCGGCAGACTCGAGGTATTGCTGGTTCGCACGGACCTCCGTGGCAGCGTCGACCAGGACACCTTCGCCTACGACACTTCGCAGGTTCCCAGCCATCCCGCGGGGGCCGACGCACAGACCATGACGTACCGGGTACCGGGCCGGGAGGATCCACTCAGCACCGCCGAGATCCGGGCCGGATCCGACTGCGCGACCGGTCCCGGCCCGGTCCCGTCGGCCGGTGGCTCGGCCGTCCCCGGGCGGCAGGCGGATTCCGCACTGCCCGAGGGCGCGGCCGAGTTGGTGGGGCCGGTCCTGCTGAATCCGAGCAGGCCCGGAACGATTCCGGTGTTACCCGCCCCGCCCTACGTCGAGGACATCGCGTCGCACGTCTGCGCGAACGGTCCGGCAGCCGGTGCGGTCAGCTCCGCCTTCGGGCAGCATCGGACCTGGCAGACCTCCGATGCCGGGGTCGAGCAGTTCGCCGGGGTGTTCGGTGAGGTCACCGCGGCTGCGGCGGTCGAGCAGGTGGAGGGCATGCTCGGCTGTGGGGAGTACCAGGACTTGGGCTACGGCTTCCGGGACATCCACCGCGTCGATCTGGCTCCGCTCGCCGGAGTGGACCGGCAGCTGATGTTCTGTGAGAGCACCGACGAGGAACCCCACCGGTGCACCGTCCTGCTGGCTCGCGGACACCTCCTCAGCCGGCTGATCGTGCAGGCCGACAGCGAGGAGAAGGCCACCGGCCCGGCCCGGCAGTTCGCCGAGCGGGCCGCCGCGGCATTGTCCTGACGCAGGTCAGGGTTTGAGGGTGAAGCGGCCGACGATGTCGCGCAGGGTGCGGGACACCTCGGTGAGCTGGTCGGCCGCCTCGCGGGTGCGGGTGGTTCCGGAGTCGGAGAGCTGGGCGGCGGCGGCGACCGAGCGCAGGCTGGTGGCGATCCGGCCGGTGCCCTCGGCGGCCTCCGCTACGTTGCGGGACATCTCCGAGGTGGTCGCCGTCTGCTGCTCCACCGCTGAGGCGATCATCGTCTGGAAGTCGTTCACCGACTCGATGGTCGCCGCGATCCGTTCGATGGCCTCGCGGGCGGCCTCGCTGTCGACCTGGATCGCCTCGACCCGCTGGGCGATGTCCTCGGTGGCCTTGGCGGTCTCCTGAGCCAGGTCCTTGACCTCGCCGGCGACCACCGCGAAACCCTTGCCCAGCTCGCCGGCGCGGGCCGCCTCGATGGTGGCGTTCAGGGCGAGCAGGTTGGTCTGTCCGGCGATCGCGGTGATCGCCTTCACCACGTCGCCGATCTCGGCGCTCGACGCGGACAGTTTCGCCACCGTCTCGCCGGCTGCCGCGGCCTCCGACATGGCGGTCACCGCCACCCGGACCGCCTCGCCCGACGACCGGGCGATCTCGTTGATGCTCGCCGTCATCTGCTCGGTCGCCGCCGACGTGGCCTGGACGCTGTACGACACGTCGTCGGCGACGGTGGTGGCGTTCGCCGACTGGCCGGCGGCGTCGCGGGCCGACGACTGGGAGTTCTCCACAGCGGATTGCAACGCTCCGGCGCTGTCGGAGAGGGTGCCGGCCGAGGCGGCGATCCCGGACACCGCGTCGGCCAGGGACTTCTGGGCGGTCACCAGGTCACCGGCCATCTGCCCGATCTCGTCGCGGCTGGTCACCTGGACCGTGGCGGTCAGGTCGCCACCGGCCAGGGCGCGCAGGGCCCGGCGGACCGCGTCCAGCGGCCGGGTCACCGCCCGGACGACCATGATCCCGCAGCCGATCAGCAGGGCCGCCCCGACCAGCGTGATGATCCAGATCTGGGCGGTCGCCGAACTCTTCGCGTCGTACGCCGCCTGCAGGTTCTGCCGCATCACCTCGCCCTGCAGCTCACTCAGCCGGGTCAGGCCCAGTTTGGTGGCCTCGGACGCGCCGAAGAAGTCCTCGTTGCGGGCGGTGTTGAAGGCGGCCTGGTCGTCGGCGGTGAACGGGTCCTTCTTCGCCAGCGGCACCAGGGTCTTCTCCCAGACGTCCATGGCACGGGCGAAGTTGGGCTGGACGATGCCGGTGACCTCCTTCGCCTGAGCCGTGCCGGACGGAGGGTCCAGCGTGCCGATGCCGGCTTTGACCTGCTCCTGCAGGGCTTCGACCTGCTGGATGCCGGCGAGCCGGTCACCGAGGCTCGGAGCCGAGGCGATCGCTGTCACGTTGCGCCGCAACTGTTCCCAGACGGCGCGGGTCGTGGTGATCTCGATGGCCGGCCGGGCCCCGTTGTCGACGGCCTCGTTGGCGCTGGCCACCGCGCTCGACATCCGGAGCTGGCCGAGGGCGCCGACCGACAGGGTCAGGATCACCCCCACCGCCACCAGGCCGAGCACCTTGGCGGCCACCGGCAGGTCGGCGAGCCGGCGCAGGACGTTACCGGGCCGCATTCAGGACACCCTGGTGCTGGAGAGGAACGTCTCCTTGCCACCACGTACGACAGAGATGGTGATGGTGTTGGACGTGAGGTCGCCGGTGCTGTGGTCGATGGTGAGCGCCTGCCCGGTGATCGACTCGGTGGCCGGCACGGTCAGGTCGGTGGCGCCGAAGAGTGCCTGGTGCACGCCGGCCCGGGTGCCGTCGCTCGCGGCGATCGCGGCGAGGACCACCTGCACGGCCGCGACCCCGTAGAGCGAGTAGACAGTGGCCGGTTCGGCGCCGAACCGGGCGGAGTACGCGGCGACGAACTTCGCCGCGGCCGGGCTGTCGGCGGTCATCTGCTGCCGGGACAGCCCGCCGAAGGCCAGGTACATGCCGTCGGCCTGGGGCAGCGCGGCCATGTCGGCGTACCCGCTGAAACCGGGCGCCATCATCGTCACCCGCCTGTTGCTGCCCAGGACCGCCACCTTGTCGAGAATGATCTGCTTGCCGTTGTTGGTGTAGTCGCCGGCGACCACGACACAGTCCGGATCCCGCGCCTCGATCTTGCGGAACAGCGAGGTGTAACTGGTCTTGCCGACATCCCAGACGTCGTTGCCGAGCACCCGGATCCCGTACTTCCCGGCCGCCGCGACGAAGGCCGTCGCCAGCCCTTTGCCGTAGACCTGGCCGTCGTTGAGGACGTAGCAGCGCTTCCGTTTCAGGGTGCCGGAGACGAACGCCGCCGAAGCCAGGCTGGACTGGTCGTCGCTGGCCGCCACCCGGGCGAAACTGCGCTTGCCACCCGGGTAGAACTTCTGCGGCTCGCCGCGCCCCCACGCCTTGGTCAGTCCCGGGTTGGAGTTGGCGTGACTCACCATGGTCAGCGGCCCCTCCGAGCCGTCGTTCATGATCGGCACCATCAGCCGGGCACACCCGGAGTTGTACGTGCCGATCACCGCGACCTCGTCGCCGACCACGTGGTCGTGCGCGTTCTTCACGCAGGTCTCCGGATCCCAGCTCTTCCGGATCGTGCTGGCGTCGTCGTAGAGGCGCAACTCCACCGGGAACGCACCGGCCTTGCCGCCGGCCTGCTCCAGATACAACTGGATCGCCTGGTTGGTCTCCTGCGAGGTCGCCGTGTCGTCACCCTGCAACGGCAGGTCGGTGGCGATGAACACCGTCGTGGCGGCGGCCGGGCCGGGCAGTGCGGGCCCGCAGCCGGTCGAAGCCAGCAGGACGGCGGTGACCGTGGCGGCGACGATGTGCCCGCGCATGATGGCCTCCCCGGAACTCCGCGTGATCGACTTCCGCAATCTAACGCGGGGTCACCGAATGATTGCTTGATATCGAGATCGTGCGCCGTTCCGGTCGGCGCCGTGTGGTTTTCGCCGGCCCGCCCGGCGCCAGGAATGTGGCGCATGCCACTCGGTGGAGATGTCCGGTTGAATTCCGGGGCGGGTCGGGCGTTGTGGTGATCATCTGATTGCTCGCTGTTGCACTTGCTGGTGAGGCTGTCCCCGGATGGGCGAGCTGCGGAGATTCCGCCGATTCACCGGCGTGACACAGACGGCGACCGATTTGACCGCGGGCGAGAGAATCCCACCGATGAACACCGATAGGCCCGCCCCCGAGAACAGCACGCCCGCCGACGACGAGGCGGCCGAGCCGACTGTCGCCCTGACTGTCCCCGGTGACTCCGGCGATGCCGAGCCGACTGTCACGTTGTCGCCCGTGGCGACCCCCGGCCCGGTCGCCGAGGCCGCTGAGCCGACGGTCGACCTGTCCGCGCCGGTGGACGACGCTGGTGAAGCGACTGTCGACCTCTCGGCGGCGTCCGGCGACCTCTCGGCGGCGTCCGACACCGCAGAGGAGACCGTCGCTCTCTCGAGGAGTGCGCTGGCCGCCGCGGTGGCGGAGGAATCCGAGCCCACCGCGGTGATCTCCGCCGGCGCCGAGCCGACGATCGTGGTGCCCAAGCAGCGCCCCGCCCCGGAGGCGACTGTCGCTGTGCCGGTCACCGCCAAGGCGGAGCCGGAGGCGACTGTCGCCCTGCCGATCGCGCCCAAGGTCGCGCCGAAGGTCGAGTCCAAGGCCGCGCCTGAGGTCGTGGCCGCGCCCGAGTCCGAGGCGACTGTCGCGTTGCCGATTCCGCCCAAGGTGGGAGCGCGGGGCGATGCGGAGTCGACTGTCGCGCTGCCGTCGGTGCCGAGGCAGCGGTCCGCGCCGACGGTCACGCCGCCGCCCGCGGATCCGACTGTCGCGCTGCCGGTGGCTCCGAGGACTCCTCCCGTCGTACCGCCGCAGTCGAAGCCGTTGACCCGTCGCCGTCTGCTCTGGGCCGTTCCCGCCGTCGCCGGCACCGCCCTGGTCGGTGGCACGATCGCCGCGCTGGCCGGCCGGGGGGAACCGAAAGCGGTCAAGCCCCCGAACCTGATAGTCAACGAGCCGCCGCCCGCGCAGTCTCCGGCGCCGAAGCCGACGACTCCCAAGCCGACGACCCCGGTGATGCCGGTTCCGGTGCACACGCTCGCCGACTTCCGCAAGGTGGTGCCCGGCGACGCGTTCCCCACTGACGCGATCGCTCTCACCATCGACGACGGCCCGCACCCGGTCTGGACCCCGCAGATCCTGCGGCTGCTGGAGAAACACGATGTCCCGGCCCTGTTCTGCATGATCGGCAATCAGGTTCTGGGCCACGAGTCCACCGCCCGGGACGTGGTGAAGGATGGTCATCACATCGCCAACCACACCTGGAGCCACCCGCTCAACGTGGCCGAACTGTCCGCCCGCAAGGCCCTGAAGGAGATCCACCGGGCCCAGGACAAGATCTACAGCACTACCGGGTACGCCCCCAGCCTGTTCCGTGCCCCCGGCGGCGCCTGGTCCAAGGGCCTATCAGAATCGGTCTCCAAGAGCAGCGTGATCCCGATGGACTGGACCACCGACCCGCGTGACTGGTCCCGTCCCGGCGTGGCCGCGATCACCAAGCGCCTGCTGGCCGCCAAGCCGGGTCAGATCCTGCTCTGCCACGACGGCGGCGGCGACCGCTCGCAGACCCTGGCCTCGCTGAAGACGGTGATCCCGGCCCTGCAGGCGAAGGGCCTGAAGTTCGTTGCCCTGACCTGAGCCGCCGGCCGGCGGTCACACCGTGGTGAGCGCGCTGCGGAGGCCCCAGACCGCCGCGGTCACCGCACCGGGGGTTCCTCGGGGGCACGCAGGGCCAGCAGTGCGGCCGCGTCCGCCACCGGGATGGTGACGAGCAGGCAGCCCGGCCGCCGGGTCATCACCACGGTCACCCCCAGCAGGCGGGCGGTCCGGATCAGCAGCGCCGCCGTCTCGTGGTCGCCGAGGTGCACCCCGGGCGGGTCCATGAACCGCCGGCGGTGGCAGGCGAGCAGTGCCGCCCGCCAGGCCGCCTTCGCGAGCATCCCACGCTGCGCATGCCGGGGCGACGACATGCCGACCGTCCCGGTGTCCAGGAGTGTGCTCCGTCCCTGCCGCCAGGCAGCGCCCATGGTCCGGTTCACCATCGGCTGGACCTCGCCGGGAACGGTCACCTGGTGGACCCGGTAGCGGCGCTGCCCGCCGCCGTCGCGCACCTCGTGCCGGGGCTGGAAGCCGAGCCCGTCGAGCAGCGTCATCAGCCGTACCGCGGCGTCCTCCCTGTCGAATTCGATCAGGCCGGCTGGCCGCGCGGCCCGCGACACGCAGGCCGCCCGCCGACCGGGTAGACGGGCGGGGCTGGCGCACCTGATCAGGAATGCCGACTCGAAGGCGGCGGGCAGCACACCGGCGGCGACGACGGTGGGCGCGAGGACATGACCCATTGACGATGCCCTTTCTCGATGGTCCACACACCGTTGCCGATCCGGCCCTGCGACCGTCAGCGCCGGCCCCCGGATTTGAAGGAAACTTGCGCCCGCACCGCCGCCACTCATCGGTGAATTACGATGCGTCAATGTCTTTATCTCGAAGCCGGGCGCTCGCGGCGGCCGTCGTGGTGGGGGTCGGGGCCGCCCTGGCCGCCATCGCTGCCACGCCTGCCGTCGCCGCCGGGAAACCGCACGTCAGCGGTGGTGAGACCGTGCCGGTCTACTCCTATGCGAACGCCGTCCGGGAGAGCGTCCGGGTGCAGACCCGGCTCGACAACGACCGGGACGGATTGCCCGACCTGGTCGCCGTCGACATCGTGCGCCCCCGAGAGACCGCCGCCCGGAACATCAAGGTCCCGGTGATCCTCGAAGCCTCGCCCTACTACTCGTGCTGCGGGCGCGGCAACGAGAGCGAACTGAAGACGTACGACGGGAACGGCGTCATCACCAAGCAGCCGCTCTTCTACGACAACTACTTCGTCCCGCGCGGTTACGCCTTCGTCGCCGCCGACCTGGCCGGCACCAACCGTTCCACCGGCTGCATGGACGTCGGCGGCCGGGAGGAGGTGCTCAGCGCGAAGGCGGTCGTCGACTGGCTCAACGGCCGGGCCACCGCGACGTACGCCGACGGCACTCCCGCCGTGGCGACGACCTGGACCGACGGCCGTACCGGCATGATCGGGAAGTCCTGGGACGGCTCGGTCGCCAACGGTGTCGCCGCCACCGGCGTGCGGGGTCTGGAGACCATCGTGCCGATCGCGGCGATCTCCAGTTGGTACGACTACCAGCGCTACAACGGGGTGCTCCGCTCGCCCGACTACCCCGAGTACCTGCACGGTGTGGTCAACGGCCGTCCCGCGGAGGCGTGCGCGGCGGTGGTCGACCGGCTCGACGAGGACAGCGACGACGCCACCGGCGACTACAACGCGTACTGGGCGGAGCGAGACTTCCGCCCCGACGCCCGCAAGGTGCGCGCGAGTGTCCTGATCGCGCACGGCCTCAACGACACGAACGTGACCACTGATCAATTCGCGCAGTGGTGGAGCCGGTTGACCGTACCCAAGAAGGCCCTGCTCTTCCAGCAGGGTCACGTCGATCCGTTCGACATCCGCCGTGCCGAGTGGGTGGAACTGCTGCACCGGTGGTTCGACCGCTACCTGCAGGGGCTGCGCAACGGCATCGACCGCGAGCCGCGGGTGACGATCGAGACGGCACCCGGCACGTGGGTCGCGGAGCGCTCCTGGCCGGCCGCCGCGGCCCGCAAAACCACTGTTGCCCTGGGCGACGGCGACGGCGTGACGGGCACCCTCGGCGGTTCATCAAAACCCGGCTTTCGTACGTGGACCGACGCCCCGAACCTGCGCGAATCCACAGCGGTGACCGCCCCCAACAGTGTGGTCCCCGGCCGCGTGGCCTTCCTGTCGGCCCCGCTGACCGAGGGCGTCCGCGTCTCCGGAACCCCGTCGGTGACGTTGCGGGTGAAGGTCGACAAACCGACCACCGAGTTGACCGCCCGCCTGGTCGACTACGGCACCGCGTCCCGGGTGAACTACGGCGGCCGGGGCTCCGGCATCACCACCCTGACCACCGAGTCGTGCTGGGGTGGCTCGACGGCCCTGGACGACGCCTGTTACCGGGACACCGCCGAGGACGTGGTGACCAGCGACCTGGCGGTCATCGCCCGCGGCTGGCAGGACGCCGCCCACCACGTGTCCCTGCGGTTCACCACCCCGCTGCGTCCCGGCCGGTGGTATCCGGTGACCGTCCCGCTGCAGGCCACCGACCAGCACATCGCCGCCGGTCACGTGCTCGGCCT
>DATMVU010000446.1:0-3177 GCA_035562875.1 Actinoplanes sp.
CCGCACCCACCGCCCGGCCGCTCACCTTCGGCTCGTGGATCGGCGGCGACCGCGACGGCAACCCGTTCGTCACCCCGGCGGTCACCCGTGAGGTCCTGCTCATCCAACATGAGCACGGCATCCAGGCCACCGAGAAGGCGATGGACAAGCTGATCGACGAGCTGTCCGTCTCCCGGCGGCTGCGCGGCGTCTCCCTCGACCTGTCCGCCAGCCTCGCCCAGGACCTGGACAACCTGCCCGAGGTGCAGCAGCGGTTCCGCCGGGTCAACGCCGAGGAGCCGTACCGCCTCAAGGTCCGGGCGGTCAAGGCGAAACTGGCGAACACCCGGGCCCGGCTGGTCAACGGCACCCCGCACGTGCCCGGCCGCGACTACCTCGGCTCCGACCAGCTGGTCTCCGACCTGGAGTTGATGCGCGCGTCGCTGGCCCGCAACTCCGGCCAGCTCCCCGCCGTCGGTGTGGTCTCCACCGCGATCCGGACCGCGTCCGCGTTCGGCATGCAGCTCGCCACCCTCGACGTGCGCGAACACGCCGAGAAGCACCACGAGGTGCTGCAGCAGATGTACGCCCAGGTCGGCGAGGTCGACGACTACGCCACCCTGGACCGGGCCGACCGCACCAAACTGCTCGCCACCGAGCTGACCGGGCGCCGGCCGCTGTCCAACAAGGACACCCCGCTCACCGACGCGGCCCGCAAGACCTTCGACGTGTTCCACACGATCCGGGAGGCGCAGGCCCGGTTCGGTGCGGACGTCATCGAGACGTACATCATCTCGATGACCCTCGGTGTCGACGACGTGCTCGCCGCCGCCGTCCTGGCCCGCGAAGCCGGCCTCGTCGACGTCCACACCGGGCGCGCCCAGATCAACATCGTGCCGCTGCTGGAGACCCCCGCCGAACTCGACGCCGGCGGCGACCTGCTCGACGAGATGCTGTCCCTGCCGGCCTACCGGGAGATCGTCCGCGCCCGCGGCGACATCCAGGAGGTCATGCTCGGCTACTCGGACTCCAACAAGGAAGCCGGCATCACCACCAGCCAGTGGCGCATCCACAAGGCGCAGCGGTCGCTGCGTGACGTGGCCGCCCGGCACGGGGTCCGGCTGCAGCTCTTCCACGGCCGCGGTGGCACCGTCGGGCGTGGTGGCGGCCCCACCCACGAGGCGATCCTGGCGCAGCCGTACGGCACCCTCGACGGCGCGATCAAGGTGACCGAGCAGGGCGAGGTCATCTCCGACAAGTACACCCTGCCGTCCCTGGCCCGGGAGAACCTCGAACTCACCGTTGCCGCCGTCCTGTCGGCCACCCTGCTGCACACCAGCATCTCCGTCGACCCGGTCCGCCTCAAAGTGTGGGACTCGGTCATGGACACCGCCTCCGACGCGGCGTTCACCCGGTACCGCACCCTCGTCGAAGACCCCGACCTGGCCGCCTACTTCTGGGCCGCCACCCCCACCGAGCTGCTCGGCGCCCTGAACATCGGCTCCCGCCCGGCCAAACGCCCCAACGCCGACGCCGGCCTCAGCGGGCTGCGGGCCATCCCGTGGGTGTTCGGCTGGACCCAGACCCGGCAGATCGTCCCCGGCTGGTTCGGTGTCGGCTCCGGCCTCGCCGCAGTCCGGGAAGCCGGCCTCGGCGCCGAACTCGACGCGATGCACGAACACTGGCAGTTCTTCCGCACGTTCCTGTCGAACGTCGAGATGATGCTGGCCAAGACCGACCTGTCGATCGCCCGGCGCTACGTGGAAACCCTGGTCCCCGAAGAGCTGCACCCCATCTTCGCCAAGATCGAACAGGAATACGAACTGACCGTTCGCGAGGTCCTGGCCATCACCGGCGGCGGCGAACCACTCGACGCGCAGCCGGAACTGTCCCGCACCCTGGGCGTCCGCGACACCTACCTGGAGCCGCTGCACCACCTCCAGGTGGCGTTGCTCCGCCAGTACCGCGACCTGGGCGAAGCCGGCCGTCAGCTGCCGACGGCGCCCGGTGCCCGCCGAGGCCCATCCGACTCGACGGCCTTGGAACGAGCCCTGCTGACCACCGTCAACGGCATCGCCGCCGGCATGCGCAACACCGGCTGACCCGCCCCGCTCCCGACAACCGCCCCGGTGCCACGCGCACCGGGGCGGTTCTCATTCGGCCGACAGCTGTCCTCCCATCGAGCGACTGCGATAGGGTTTACCGATAACTAAACTTCCGCCATGGCCGCAACGGAGTGGGACATCTACCTGGTGGCCGAGGTACGGCAGTGGATCGAGGGCTTGGATAAGGTCGCGTACCGGCGTGTCACCGAAGCTCTTGATCTACTCGCTGCATACGGGCCCGGCCTCGGCCGCCCGATCGTGGACACGATCCACGGATCCTCGGTAGCCAATCTGAAAGAATTGCGACCCGGCACGATCCGGATCCTGTTCGCCTTCGTTCCCTGGCGATCCAGCATCCTGCTGGTGGCGGGAGACAAATCGGGACGCTGGAACGAGTGGTATCGCGAAGCGATCCCGCTGGCTGAGCAACGTTTCGAGATCTACCTCAAGGAACGCGCCGACGAGGAGGGAGACCGCGATGAGTAGCTACGCACGGTGGGCGGACATTCGGGATGAGTTCGTCGAGCGCGCAGGCGGCGAGGAAGCCGTCGCCGACGGTAAGCGGGAGATGCTCGCGGCTGTCGTCGGGCACCGGCTGTCCGAGGTCCGGAAGGCCCGCGGGCTGACCCAGCAGCAGGTCGCGGACCGGATGGGCGTCACCAAGGGACGGATCTCCCAGATCGAGCAGGGAAAAATCTCCGGGCAGGAGGTCCTGGCGCGTTACGCGTCCGCGCTGGGTGGACGCCTCCATCAGGCGATCTACTTCGACGACGGCAACATCGTCGCCATCGCCTGACCATCACAACGGAGAATCCGCAGGTGCGACGGCGGCGTTGCGTTCGGCTCGGGTCAGCCAGGTTCGGTACCAGTCGGTGAAGTTCATCCGGGCGCCGTCGGGGTTCTGCATCGGGTGGAAGCCGTCACCCTCAGCGGTGTAGTCGGCCCACATCTGGCCCCGTGACGGACCGGATACCACCAGTGCCTCGCGGAGCGCGCAGCCCTGATGACAGAGGTAGAGGAGCCCGGAGGAGTGGGCGGGATTCTCGTCGCCGGCTGTCGGGGTGAAGGCCCTGATGTGCGCGAACGGCTTGAT
>DATMVU010000447.1:0-2015 GCA_035562875.1 Actinoplanes sp.
CAGCTCGTCCCGGAGCTGACCGCGCTGGAGAACGTCGCTCTGCCGCTGCGCCTGGACGGTGTGCGCCGCAAGTCCGCCGAGCAGCGGGCCGCCGCCCTGTTGGAACGCCTGCACCTGTCGGACAAGGCCAAGGCCCGGCCCGGCGAGCTGTCCGGCGGCCAGCAGCAGCGGGTCGCGGTGGCGCGCGCCCTGGTCACCGAACCCAGGGTGATCTTCGCGGACGAACCGACCGGTGCCCTCGACTCGGTCTCCGGTGAGCAGGTGATGAACCTGCTGACCGGCGCCGCCCGGCGATCCGGAGCGGCGGTCGTGCTGGTCACCCACGACGCCCGGATCGCCGCGTACGCCGACGTCCCACTCGGTGACCCGGCCACGGTAGTGACCGGCGACGGTGGTGACGTGCCCGGTCATCACGCGTTCCCGGTCGGCGGGGGCGACCTGCCGCATCCAGCGCGGGTTGGCCTCCCCGAAGACCAGGGGAACCTCCGTCCGGGGCAGCAGGCTGTGAAGCAGGAAACCCGGCGGGCGGTCGCCGGAATCCCCGGCCCTTGAGGACAGGGAGAAGTCATCCCGGGAAGCTTGCGGGCAGATTCCCACGGTGTTTGACGTTCAGCTTGCGGTACACCTTGGTGAGGTGCTGTTCGACCGTGCTCTCGGTGATGAGGAGCTTGCTCGCGATGACACGGTTGCTGTGTCCGTCCGACGCGAGGGTGGCGACGCGGCGTTCGGCGGGGCTGAGCACAGCGGGTCCGGACGCCGGCGTGGGGACGGGTGGGTCCGTATGGGCGCGTTTCGGCGCGAGCGCCTGGCAGATCGGTTCGGCGTGGCAGCTTTTCGCGACGTGCCATGCCCGGCGGGCGGTCAGCCGGGCCGTGCGGTATTCCCCCGAGTATTCCTGCGCGTGGCTCAGGTCGGCGAGGGCGAGGGCCAGTTCGTAACGGCTGCCGCCGCTCTCGATGGTGTCCACGGCGGCGGTGAGGAGTTCGACCCGTTGGTTCTGCGGGGAGCAGGCGGCCAGCAGCCGCAGTGCGGCGCCTCGGACCGGGCCGGCGTCGGTGTCGGTGCCGGCTCTGGCCAGCTGCTCGGTGAGCAGCTTCCTCGCCTGGTCCGGGGCACTCTGTCGCAGCAGGGCTTGCGCGGCGCCGACGCGCCATGGCACCAGCCCGGACGTGTCCAACGACCACTGCCGCATCAGGTCACCGCACGTCAGGAAGTCCGACAGGGCCGCGTGTACGTTGTCACGGGCCAGCTGGTACGTGCCCCGCGCATACAGGTAGTGCACTCCGTACCGGCTGTCGAACATCGCCCGCGGGACCGGCCGGCGCAGCTGCTCGGCGGCGGTGTCGAGATCACCCATCCTGGTGGCGGCCAGGACGAGGGCACCCAGGGGAAGGCCGACGGCAGCCCCCCACCCCGGCACGGACAGGGTTTCGACAGCTGTCCGCGCGTGGTCCACGGCGGCGGTGAAGTCGTCCCGCCGCACCGCGATCTCCGCGGCCACCGCCGCCAGCTGGGCCTGCCGCACGGGCGGTCCGGCCGTGCGGTCCCTACTCCATAGCCTGCACCAGGTCGTCGCGGTGGTAAGGGCACCCGCGTAGACACCGGGCATGAGGCTCTCCAGCGGCGAGTCGGGTGACCAGCGGCTGTCCTTGTGCACGTGGGATTCGCCGAGCAGCTGCTCCCAGAGGGTGAGTCCCGGGCCGTGCTGACCGTGCAGGATGTCGGCCAGTGCCACCGAGAACCGTTGCCAGGCCGGGATCCGCGCCACCGCACGTGGCTGGCGTCGCACCGCCGGGCGTTGCCCGCGGCGGACCAGCCGGGGATGCGTGCACGCCAACCACAGCTCGAAGGCACGCGCTTCGTGGTCGTCCGACGCGCAGATCTGGTCGAGGACCGTCGCGGCCTCGTCGTCGCGGCCGTGCCAGAGCAGCTGCCGGCCGGCCTCGACGCACTCACCAACGCTCAGCAGGCCCGCCTCGGCAGCGGCGACCAACGGTGTCAGATGCCTCGCCGCC
>DATMVU010000448.1:0-3294 GCA_035562875.1 Actinoplanes sp.
CCTCCTGGGCCGAAGCGTGCCGCCGGATGTTCGTCAGCGACTCCTGGGCGGCTCGCAGCAGCACCACCTCGGCCCGGGTCGGCAGGGCGCGTTCGTCGCCGGTGACCCGGAACGAGCAGGGCACCCCCGACTCCTCGGTGAAACGGGCGGCTGACCGGCGTACCGCAAGTGGTAGTGAAGCGTCGGCCAGCGCCGACGGTGAGAGGGCCGCGACCATGGCCCGGGATTCCGCCAGATTCTCCTTCGCGGTACGCACCACCAGCGCCAGCCGCTCGTCCGCCAGTGCCGGATCGACCGCCTGGACCAGGGTGATGATGCTGGTGAAGCCCTGCGCGAGGGTGTCGTGGATCTCGCCGGCCAACCGGTTGCGTTCGGCGGAGACGCCAGCCTCGTGGGAGAGGCGGGCGAGTTCGGCGTGGCTGGCCTCCAGTTCGGCGATGAGCTGGGCGCGCTGCTGACTCAGCGCGGCCATGTTGGTGATCCAGACGCCGATGCAGAGGCCGGAGGCCGTGGAGATGGCGGCGACGACCAGGTGGATGACGATGTCGTCGAGGCCGCTGCGGTTGATCTGCAGGGCGACCGGGATCAGGTTGGCGACGGCTACCAGGGTGACGGCGGTCCGCAGCGGCACCAGCATGAAGAACAGCGGGATGACCGCACACATCAGCCAGGTGGCGACCGGCACGGCGGCGACGGCGACCGCGAAGAGGACCAGGTAGCCGGCGCAGACCAGGAGCGCGGGGGTGCCCTCCCGGTCGGACTGGATCATCGGGCGGGCGGCGGCGACGAACAGCACCGCCATGCCGAGGACCGCGAGCAGGGCGACCGACCAGCCGTCCGCCAGGAAGATCGCGGTCGACAGTGCGACCGCGACCACCAGGAAGTAGACCTCCCACAGCAGGATCTTCACTTGTCCCGGCTGCTCCACCGGAAGGTCACCAGGCACAGCACCAATCCGACCACACACCAGACACCGAGAACCAGCGCCACCCCACCGAGGTTCCAGGTGCCGCCGATCTCCTGCGACGAGGCGTCGGAGGGCAGGAACACGTAGCGGAACCCCTGCGCCATCCAGCGGATCGGGAAGATCGAGGCGACGTTCTGCAGCCACTCGGGGAGCTGGGTGATCGGGTGGATGAAGACACCCGAGATGAACTGCAGGGCGACCACCGGCACGTTCAGGATGGCGCCGGCGTTGCGGGCGTTCTTGACCAGGCCGCTGACCGCGATACCGAGCAGGGAGCAGGCGATCGCCGAGAGCAGGAAGACCCAGGCGAAGGTGAGCCAGTTCGCGGCGGGCGGCAGCGGCATGTCGAAGACGAGGACACCGAGCAGGATCAGGACGGTCGCCTCGGCGACGCTCAGGACCAGGACCAGAAGAGCCTTGCCGATCAGGTACGCGGTGGCCGGCATCGGTGTGCCACGGAGACGCTTCAGGGTGCCGTCCTCACGATCGGTGGCGAGTCCGGCGCCCATCGTCACGAACGCGGTGTTCAGCACCCCGTACGCGATCATGCTGGCGGTGAAGATCCGGCTGACCGCCACTCCCTCGTCGGCCGACCCGCTGCCGAAGATGGTGCCGAACAGCAGGAGCAGCAGAGCTGGGAAGAAGAAGGTGAAGACCACCGCGGTCCGGTCCCGCAGGAAACTCTTGATCTCGACGTTCCCCCGGGCGGTGCTCATCGTGAGGGTGCTCATCGGGTGGCTCCGATCAGGTCGAGGTAGACGTCTTCGAGGGTGGGCCGGGTGATCGTGAGCGTCGACAGGTCGGCGCCGGAGGCCACCAGATGCCGGATCAGGTCGCTCGGGTCGTCGACCTGTTCACTCCGCACCGTCCCGTCCGCGGTCCAGGACACCCGGGCCTCGCTCACCGACCGGCCGCCGAGGGTGGCCGGGGTGCCTTCGGCGACGATCCGGCCGGCTGCCACGACGGCGAGCCGGTCGGCGAGGGCTTCCGCCTCGTCCAGGTAGTGGGTGGTCAGCACGATGGTGGTGCCGTCGCCGGCCAGGGTGCGGATCAGGTCCCAGAACTGGCGGCGGGCCTCCGGGTCGAAACCGGTGGTGGGCTCGTCGAGGAAGAGCAGCTCGGGGCGGCCGATGATGCCGAGGGCGACGTCGACACGGCGGCGCTGGCCCCCGGACAGGGTCCGGATCTTGGCGTTGCGCTTGGCGGTCAGTCCGACGAGTTCGATCACCTCGTCGGGCTTGCGCGGGTCCGGGTAGAACCCGCCGATGTGCCGGACCATCTCGTGCACTGTCAGGTCGGCGGCGTCGTCGGCGTCCTGCAGGACGATGCCGATCCGGGTGCGCCAGGCCGACCCGGCCCTCCCCGGATCCTCGCCGAGGACCCGCACGTCACCGGCGGTCCGGCGGCGGTGACCCTCCAGGATCTCCACGGTGGTGGTCTTGCCGGCCCCGTTCGGGCCGAGCAGCGAGAAGATCTCGCCGCGGGCGACGACCAGGTCGATCCCCGCGACGGCGTCGTGTCCGTTGTATGTCTTTCGAAGTCCGGTTACCTCGATGGCTTCCATGCGAGAAAGCTTCGCGGAAAACCGGACGACAGAGGACGACCGGGCGACTGTCAGGCACTGTCCACCGGACGGTGGACAGTCACTCCCACTTGAAGCTGCGGGCGGCTGCCGTCACCCAGACGACAGCCCAGGTCAGCAGGGCCGCCCAGACGCCGATCGGGACCGAACCGCCGTGGGTCAGCGTCGCCCGCAGCGCCTCGGCGTGCGCGGCCAGCGGCAGCAGGAACCAGCCGGCCACCCCCAGGTCGGGGGCGCTGAACATGATCCCGCCGACGGACAGCATCACCACGTAGATCAGGGTGGCCGCGCCGGTGGTGGTCTCCGGTTTGAGCACGCTGGCCAGCAGCAGGGCGAGACCGGTGTAGCCGGCCGCGGCGAGCACCGTGGCCCCGGCGGCGGGCAGCAGCGCGCCGGCCTCCGGACGCCAGCCGACCGCGATGCCGACCAGCGCGAGCACCAGCACCTGAACCACGATCAGGGCGAGGACGGCCGTCGTCTTCGCGATCAGCAGCCCGGGACGGGTCAACGGCGAAGCCCCTAGACGCTTGAGTACGCCGTAACCACGCTCGTAGCCGGTGGTGATCGCCTGCCCGGTGAACGCGGTGGACATCACGGTCAGCGCGAGCACCCCGGGCACCACATAGCCGAGCCGGTCCCCGGTCGGCAGGTTCGTCACGTCGAACAGCCCGGCCCCGAGCAGGACCAGCAGCGGCACACCCATGGCGAGCACGACAGCCTCGCCCCGGCGGGCGGTGAGCAGCAG
>DATMVU010000449.1:0-1782 GCA_035562875.1 Actinoplanes sp.
AGGTGGTTCCGCTCACCTGCTCGACGAGGGCGCCGAGGATCATGTAGTTGGCGTCGCTGTATTCGTAACGTTGCTCGTGAACCGGCAGTTCGGCAAGGTCGCGGACGGAGCGCTGCAAACCGCCGGTGCTGTTGTCGTAGCGGTCGGTCAGGGTTTCGCTCCACACCTGCGGCAGCCCACTGGTGTGCGTCAGCAGTTGACGCACCGTGACACTACGGGCGCGGTCCATGTCGTCGAGGCGGAGCCAGGGCAGATACGTGACGGCAGTCCCGTCCAGGTTCACCCGTTTCTGTTCGGCCAGTTGCGCCACCGCCAGCGCCGTGACCGACTTGCTCGTCGACCCCAGCAGGAACGGCGTGCTGCCGGTCATCGGCGCGCCGTCACCGTCCCGCCCCCAGGCGCCGCGCTGCACCACCCGGTCGCCGTGGATCACGGCCCAGGCCAGCCCCGGCGCCTGAATCCGCTCCTGAAAATCGTGCATGTACTGCTCGGCGGCGGATTCCACCGGCGTGGTCAGCGTGCCGGCCGTCATCAGTACGGCCAGAAACCCACTTGCAAAACCCATGATCGAGTACGTCTCCCCGTGGCGTCTTCGTCAGTCTTCCCCGCTGCTTCGGCTTTCTCGGCTCTCTCAGCCGATCTGACTGAGCAGCTTCTCCAGTGCGGCCAGTCGCCGGGTGACCTCGCCCAGCTCGTCCCGCACCCCCTTCAGCTCGGTGGCGACCGCCGACCGTCCCCGGTGGATCACGACGACTCCCGCGACCACGGTCAGCACCACCACGACCACCGCCGCGACGATGATCGAAGTCTGCGCGATGTCCATCACTTCTTCTCCCGTTCAGCGGACAGGCTCTGCGCCGCCTCCGCGATCGTCTCCAGGTCCAGGGCCAGCGCGAACGGCACGGCCTGGACGTACTTGACCGAACTGCCGTCCGGTGCGGTGATCAACTCGCCGGTGACCAGGCCGGCCGCTTCCAGCTTCTGCAGGTGCATGTAGAGCAGAGGCCGGTTCATCTCCAGTCGCCGGGCCAGCTCGCTGACATAGGTCCGGCCCTGGGTCAGAGCGGCCAGGATCCGCAGCCGGTGCGGATTGGCCAACGCGGCCATCAGCGCCACCAGCTCATCGCCGCTCATCGCTGGGTCCTCTCCGTCATGTTTTTCTGACAGGGGGTGTCAGGGGAGTCTGACAGGGGGTGCCGGCGAGTGTCAACTGTGGAGGATCCACCACCGCATGTCTCGGGGCGCTCGCGCGGCCGGTCCGCCGGCGGCTCGACGTGCTCCGTACGTGGACTCCGGTCACGCCGCCGGTTGCTCATCGCGGTATTGACTCTCCGGATCGGCGGGGATGATCAGCGGCGCGGCGAGCAACACGCCGTCGCGGCGGACCTCCTGGCGGATCCGGCCGATGTCGACGATCACCTCGCCGTCGAGAGGCAGGGCGTTCATCAGTCGCAGCAGCGCTGTGCAGTACTTGGCCATCGTGGCGCGCCCCGGCACGAAGATCGACACTTCCTCGCCCGCGTCGCGGAGTTCGCCGGGCAGGTCGTCGGGGAGCTTGCCGAATGGGGTGTCGATCGCCACCTCGACCAGCCAGACCGCGTCCTTGCCGGAGCCGGGGGCCAGGGTCTGCCAGGGGCGGCCCAGCACGGTTCGGCCCGCTGCCTCGACCGCGGTGAGCAGTTCGGTTGCGGCCGCCTCGATGACGGATCCGGTCTCCGTCCACTCCTGGAGGCTGTGGCCCGGCGGTGTGCCGTGGACCTGCTTGCTGATCACGGTTCGCAG
>DATMVU010000450.1:0-15193 GCA_035562875.1 Actinoplanes sp.
GCCGACAAGATCGCCGTGCGGCACCCGTCCCCGCCACCGGGCATCACCGCGGCCCTGGCCGCGGTCCGGGCCACCCACCGCCTGCCCGGCTGGGACACCGCCCTCGCCCGGGCCGCCGGCTTCGACGACCCGCTGATCGCCCGCTGGTCGTCGTGGCTGCTGGTGGAACACCTCGCCGCCGAAGGCCGGCTGATCGAGGCGGCCGCCGCGGCGTTGCCGGCGGCAGCGGCAGCCGGACAGGCGCTGGCGTACGGGTGGCAGACCCGCTTCCTGGCCGCCGCCGACTGGGCCCTGGCCCTGCACGGCCCCGGATTCCCGCCGGAACTGTCCTGGGACGGCGTCGACGGGGTGCTGCGGCGGGCCGCGAACCTCACCGACCGGGCACTGCCCACTCAGGCCCGCGCCTACGCCACCGCCGCGACAGCGCTGATCGAAGCCGACACCGGGCTGCTCGCCGCCGCCCGCGCCCGGCTGGAGAGCGCTCCGTCGCATCCGGCGTCCGCCTGGGTCGCCCGGGAGGCGGCCTGGCTCGACGGCCAGCCCGACCGGGCCGCCCGCGTCCCCGACGACGCCGGTACCGGCCTGCTCGCCGGACTGCACGCGATCACCGCCCGGTGGGCCGCCTACGACCTGGGCGAACCCGGCAACCCGGCGATCCCGGTCGACCTGCCCGGCCCGGCCCGGCGCACCCTGACCGCCTGGGCCGTCGGCTCCGGACTGGACACCGCCGCCGACAGCTGGCAACCGGTCGCCCTGCGCGAACAGATCCGCTGCCTGATCGCCGCCGGCCTGACCGGCACCGACCGGGACACCGCCGTCACGGCCCTGCTGCGAGCCGAGGAACTCGCCGACACCGCCGGGCTGACCGTGCTGGCCGGGCGGGCCCGCCGCGGCCTGCGCCGGCACCAGATCCAGCGCGACACCCGCAGCCCCCGCTCCGACGGGCGCCTGACCCGCCGCGAGATCGACGTGCTGCGCCTGGTCGCGGCCGGGGAACCCACCCGCCGGATCGCCGGGCAGCTCGGCATCTCCGCCGAGACCGTCGACACCCACATCCGTGCCAGCATGCGCAAACTCGCCGCGCGCACCCGCACCGAAGCCGCCGCACTGGCCTTCGCCGTCACCCCGGCCGGGCCTGAACCCTTCGAACCCAGCGAGGATGGCCGGTGATACGACAGCCCGACGACGCTCCACGCCACGTAGTAGCCACATCCGCCGAAGCAGACACCGTTCTGCGACGGCTGGCCCGCGAGGGATGGACCGCGAGGGCCGGGTTCGCCCTGCCCGATCCGGCCTGGGACGTCGGGGCCGCCCATCTGGTCCTGCACGGCCGGATCGGTGACGACGACACCGAGACCGCACAACTGGCCGTCCTCGCGGCGGCCCGGGGCGCCGGGGTCGTCGCCGTCTGCGACTTCGAGTCGGCGGCCGGGCGGGCCCTGATCGACGACCTGTCCCGGCTGGGCCCGGTCAACCGGGGTGTCGACGGCTCCGACGTCATCGCCAATCTGGTCCCCGAACAACAGGCACTGCTGGACCGGCTCGCCGCCGGCGACACCATCGCCGCCGCGGCCGCCGCCGAATTCCTGTCCCTGCGCACCGCCAACCGCCGTATCGCCGAAGCCCGGGCCCTGTTCGGTGTCCGGACCACCCGCGAAGCCGTCCTGGCCTATCTCCGGCAGCGCCAGCGCGCCCCGGAGTAGCCGGCTGCCGTCGTCACACCTGGCCGAGCAGGTGGTACGACGGAACGTAGTCGATCTTCACGTCCACGTGGACGGGAAGCGTCCCGTCCGTCAGGCAGCGCAGCCCGGCGCCGATCACGATCGTGACGCCCGCAGAGTGAACCGGCGCATCGTCCGTACGGACAGCAGGTGGGCAAGCGTCTGACGTCCGTCACCGAGTGGATCTAGCATGCGGCTGTGGAGGTCGAGCAGATCGAACGGGTCCGGGACTTCAACCGGTACTACACCCAGCGCCTCGGCATGCTCACCGACCGCTACCTCGGTCAGGGGCGGCCGTTCGTGCAGGCCCGGCTGCTGTTCGAGATCGGCGACGGCGCCGGACTGGGGGAGTTGCGGAGCCGGTTCGACATGGACGCCGGCTACCTGACCCGGCAGCTCAGCGAACTCGACAACCAGGGCCTGATCACCATCCGGGACCAGGCCGCCGAACTGACCGACGCAGGCCGCCACGAGTGCGCAGTACTCGAGCAGCGGGCCGCCGCCGGGATCGCCGCGATGCTCGGTGAACTCACCGCCGGGCAACGCGACCGCCTGGTGGCCGCGCAGGACGAGATCCGCCGGGTGCTGCGGGCCGCCGCCGTCACCGTGGAAGCCGTACCGCCGGCGTCGGCGGCGGCCCGTGCCTGCCTGGCCCGGTACGCCGCCGAACTGGACGCACTGTTCCCGGAGGGGTTCACCGCTTCCACCCTGACCCGGCCCGAGGACGTCACCGGCACCCAGTTGCTGGCCGAGGAGGACGGCCGGCCGGTCGGCTGCGGCATGTGGATCCGGCTCGGCCCCGGTGTCGCCGAGGTACGCCACCTGTGGGTCGCCGCCGAGGCACGCGGGCTGGGGCTGGGCCGCAAACTACTCAGCCGCCTGGAGGTGGACGCCGCCAACCACGGCATCTCGGTCCTCCGGCTCGGCACCCACCCACTGCTCACCGAAGCGCTCGCCCTGTACCGCAGCAGTGGATACGAGGACATCGGGAAATACAGCGACGTGCCGTACAACCAGTTGGCCTTTGAGAAGGTCCTGGTCAGTCTCGGGGCCGCACCCGTGACGGGTCGTGCGGGCGGGACGAGTCGACCACCCGTGGCATCCGCATTTCGTCGCGGCGCAGTGGCGTCAGCGTCGCATCGATCGCTTCCATGATCAACTGGGTGGCCTGCAGCGGCCGCTCGTCGTGCAACTCCACCGGGCCGTCCGCGAACCGCACCCGCACCACCGGCCGAGTGAACACCGCCCGGACCAGGGCCTTCAACAGACCTTTCGGAGCCGCGTACGGCACCACGGCATGCGTGCCCCACTGCGCCACCGCGAGCACCGGCGCCCCGGACATCTGCGCCATCCGCGCCACACCGGTCTTGCCCCGCTCCGGCCACATCCACGGATCCAGGCCGATCCGGCCCTCCGGGTACACCAGCACCACCGAACCCTCCGACAGCGCGTTCGCCGCGGCCGGCAGCGCATCGGCGACATGGGTGGTGTTGCGGTCCACCCGGATGTGCCCGCAGTGCCGCATCAGCGACCCCACCACCGGCGCCCGGAACACCCCGCCGGTCGCCATGAACCGCGGCACGATCCCCGCCTTGTGACAGGCCGCCGCCACGATCACCGGATCGAACGGGCTGATGTGATTGCTGGCCAGAATGACCGGCCCGCCCCGCAGCCCCACCGGCATCCCACCGGACACCTCCAGCCGCGCCAGAGGGAACACCAGGACCCGAGCGACGACGAGAAGTGACCGCCACAACCGCGGCGCCCGCCAGACAGATGAACTCTCCATGAGGATTGACATGATGGCACGCCCCCACCACGGTCCCGTGTCGGCCGACCGGCCAGATCAACAGCCGATTGCGGCGGTACGCCGGGAGCGTGCCGTTTCGGAGAATGCGCCCGCACCGCACCCGCCGGTGACCACGCTGACCGTATGAACATCGCCGTCTCACTGCTGCTCGCACTCACCCCCGCCGCCCCCGCACCCACCGCCACCCTGACCCCGTCCCAGCGGCAGGTGCTGATCGAGGCCACCAGGCAGTTCCGTGACGTGCGGACCGCGCTCGCCGCCGGATACGTCGCCACCGACATGTGCTCACCCGGGATGGGCTACCACTACCTGCACCCGGCCCTGGCCGCCGACACGATCATCGACCCGGTGCTACCCGAGGTACTGCTCTTCGACCGCAGGAAACGGCTGCTCGGCATCGAGTACTTCAAAGCCGACGCCGACCAGAAACCGACGACCGACGCCGACCGGCCCACCCTGTTCGGCAACCGGTTCGACGGGCCGATGACCGGCCACGAAGTGCCGCACGGGCATCCGGCCATGCCGGTGCACTACGACCTGCACGTGTGGCTCTACCAGCCCAACCCGTCCGGGGAACTGGCCACCACCAACCCGAAGGTCACCTGCCCGTGAGAACGTCCAGGTCCCGTTCGGCGTACAGCCGGTGCTGCCACGTCTCGGCCACCACCGCACCCAGACAGCGGCGCACCGGATACGACTCCGGTTCCGGATAGCCGGGCGCGGTCACCGGCACCGTCATCGACGCGAGCTGCTCATCGGTCAGGGCCGCGAACAGCTCGCGAACCCCGGCCACCCGCCCGGCCCGCACCTCCAGGATCGCCGCCAGCGCCGGCCGCGCCTCCCGGTCCCGGGGCACACTCGGGGTGCCGGGCATCTCGTCGTGCGGCAGATCCCACCGATTCCACGGGTTCGGTTCACCCTGCACGGCCCGGCGCGCCCACGCGTCGACGGCGAAGTTCAGATGCCGCAGCGTCTCGATGAACGACCACTCGCCGCCCATCCGCTCGTGCAACAGCGCCTCGTCCAGGGTTGTCGCGCGGGCGATCGTCTGCGCCCACAGGTCCTCCAGGATCCGCCACGCCTGCCGGAACCCATCGGCGTCGGTGGGCCGCATCATCGCCCGGTACGGGTGGCGGCGATCCAGTTCCGTCTCGATCAGCGGGCCCACGTCTACCCCGTTGATCCGCACACCGTCCAGGTCGCCGCTGATGTCGACGTCGGTCAGCCACGCGTCGGTGACGCGCAGCCCGGTCAGGTCGACACCCTTCATCACCGCCCCGCGCAGCGACACCATCCGGAACGTCGCCCCGCTCAGATCCTGCTCGGTGAAATCTGCCACCACCACAGACTGCCCGCCCGGCCGTTCGCCGTCGACCGGTTACGCTCGGAATCGGCCACCGTAATCGGCGGTGCACCCCGGACGAGTTGCGTGTCGTACCCGGCCTGACAAGACGACCGCCTGCAGAGGTGATCCGTCATGGCCTGGCTCGTTCTCGTCGTCTCCGGGATTCTGGAAACCGTCTGGGCGATCGCCCTGGACCGCAGCTCCGGCTTCACCAAGCCGCTACCCACCGCTGTCTTCGGGGTCGCCCTGCTGTTCAGCATGGCCGGCCTCGGGTACGCCCTGCGCACCATCCCGGTCGGCACCGGCTACGCAGTGTGGGTCGGGATCGGCGCGGTCGGCACCGCGGTGGTCGGCATGGTCGCCCTCGACGAGCCGGCCGGCCTGCCCCGCATCCTGTGCCTGCTGCTCGTGGTCAGCGGCGTGATCGGCCTCAAGTACTTCCACTGACGCGCCCCGAACCCTGACGCCGTCCGGCCCCCGTATCCCACCTGATCGCCGGGCCGGGCGGCAGGACCGGCGATCAGTGCGGGGCCAGGACGGCGAGCAGTGTGGCGGCGGGCTCGATGGCCGATGAAGCGCTTGCCGCCGCGACCAGCAGCAGCAGACTCGCGGTCAGGCCCATGACGACCCCGACGGTCCGGCGCAGGAATCTGCCGCGCGTGCCGTCACCGCCGACCCGCCGTCTCCACAAGAACACGCCTGCCAGACCGATGGCCACCGTCACCGTGAGGGCCACCACGACCATCACCCCGTGATAACGCTCCACCTCGCCGAGCAACGCCGCCGACACGGGTGAACCGGCGTGCGGTCCGGCCGGATCGGTCAGCCCGTCACGCATCTCCCGCAGCACCCGTCCCGGTTCACCCCCGGACGTTCCACCGGCCAGCAGCGGCAGCAACGCGACCAGCGGGACGGCAGTCGCCTGGATGTTCAGGATCAGCAGGCCCGCCGCAACGACCACGAAGACCGTCGCGCCGACGGCACCGACCGCGGATCCGAACCTGCCGACAGCACCGGTCACCGGGCCGGTCGTGCCGGCGGCGCCCACCGCGGGCCCGGCCTCACCGCGCAGGTATCTGCGCCACAACACGACGGCGAGCAGGACGAAGACCACGACCAGCAACGAGCTGATCACCACCTTGACGGCGTGCCAGCGGAACCAGTAGTCGACAAGTCCGGCCAGCAGCTCGGGGAATCCCGGTCCACCATCGCGCCAGTACTCGGCAAGACCTCGCCCGAGCGCATCCCGCAGGGCCGTCTCGTCGCGGAGATCCGGATCGGCGCCGTTGAGGAGGGCGGCCGGGGCGAACACGAAGGCCGCCACCAACACCGACCCGGCGGCCAGGAGCAACCCGATCACGGCAGCCGGGCCCGCACCGCCTCGCAGACCTCGGTGACCCTCAGCCGTCGTCATCGCGCCGCCCTGAAGACCGTCCGAGCATCCGCCCGTATGCCCGTCCGGAAGACGTCGATCTTCATGGTGGTTCTCGCAGTGGGAATTCGCACGACTGCGAGTACATCAAGGGACCAGCCTCCCGAGCACTACGGCAGGCACCCGTGCCCGGGTATGTCTAGCCATACCCGGGGCGAACACAACGCCGCGGTGAATCCGGGCGCTCGACCCCACCGGCAGGGCTTCGCCTGCCGGGCGGCCCGTGCACACAGGCCGCCGGCAGGCGATCGTCAACCGGGCGGGATCAGCCCGCCTCGCCGAGCTCCGCCAGGCGGGCCTCGACCTCGGCCAGCTCGGCGCGCAACCGCTGGGCCTGCTGCTCGGCCTCGGAGCGCTCGGCGGCCATGATCTGCTCGACCGCCTCCTGCACGCCGGGCATGTCGATCAGCGAAACCATCTTCAGCGCCTCGGCCGGGCGGATCACATAGGGCCGGGCCAGGGCCTTGGCGCCCTGGTTGGCGCCGATCGTCCACTCGCCCTCGGCGTAGGCCAGCGTCACCGTCAGGCCGGGCGACGGCTTAGCCTTCGCAGGCCGGGCCGCCGCCTTACGCGGCGCGGGGGTCTCACTGGTGGTCGCCTGATCGGTCACCGGAACTGATTCCTCACTCTTACGCGGTGCGGGGGGCTTGGGCGGGGCCGGCTTGTCGGGCAGCAGCGGCGGCCCCGACAGCACCGGCTCCGCCGGCTCGGGAGCCGGAACCACCTTCTTCGGCGGCGGCCCCTTCGGAGCGATCCGCAGATCACTCGGCGAGAACGGCAACTCGTCGCGCCCGAACTTCACCACCACCCACTCGTCGGACACCGCCGGGTCATCGAGCGCGATCACCTGCCCGATCTGACCGGAGATCTGCCCGGCCGCCTCGGTGAACTGCACGCGGGGCTTGCGCCCGGCCGCCAAAGCGTCCCGGATCTGCTGCAATTCCTCCGCGGTCAGCCCACCGGCTTGAACGCCTGCCGCCGTCATCACCAACCCCACCTTCGTACGTCTGTATGAGAGCGGCTTCTTTCTACCAGTCTCCACCGACAACAACCGTGCACCACACCGAAGTGATCATGAAGAGTACGGATCCCGTCCGGTCACGCAATACTCCCGCCCCACCGGATCCCGCAGCGTCGTCCAGTCGCCCGGCACCCGCCGCACCACCGTCGCACCCAGCGCCACATGCCGCCTGACCTCGACATCCATGTCCGTACACGCCAGATCCACGTGCACGCCGGCCGTCGCGGAGCCGGTGCGCTGCAGCAGCAGGCGGATCCCCATCCCGGCGGGACGCTCCAGATAGGAGAGTTCCGGCGAGCCGGTGGGTCTGAGTTCCCAGCCGGTCAGCCGGGCCCAGAAACGGCACTCCCGCTCGTACCGGGAATCGGGAATGTCGAGGCAGACCTGATCCACCACACTGCCGTGCCCGGAAGGGACCGGCCGCACCGCCTCGCCGTGCCAGCCGACCAGGCAGAACGTGATCCCGGCGGGGGAGCGCAGCACCACCGGGCCCGGTTCGGACCGCACCAGCTCCGCCTCCGGCGCCACCGCCGGGTCCACGTCGTCGACGTGCAGGTCCAGATGCGCGCGGGCCGGCCCGTCGCCGACCACCTGCACCCGCAGGCACGCGTCCCCGGCCGTCGGCACCAGCGTCGCGAACGTGCCACCGTCGCGGCGTTCCGACAACTCCCAGCCGGTCACCGCCGTCCAGAACGGCTCCGCGTCCCGCGACGGCGTGTCCAGGAAGGCGGTGATCCACCGGACCGTGCTCACGGGACCAGCCCGGTGCGCAGCGCCACCCCGACATCGCCGCGGCCGAAACGCTCGGTGAACGCGGCCGCGGCGTCCCACGGGTACTCCACCTGCCGGAACTCCACCTCCCACCGCCCGGACACGTCGTCGGCCACCGCGAACCGGGCGTGCGGGCTACCGGCCTGCATGACATGCGGGTACGGCTCGTCACTGTCGTAGGCGGGCCAGCCGACACTGCCCGGGTTCACCAGCAGCGCCCCGCCCGGCAGCCGCAGCGCCCCGGGCAGATGGGTGTGCCCGCACAGCAGCAGCGGATAGTCGTGCACGACGTCACCGAGCCGGTCGAGGATCTCGTCCAGTGTCGCCTCCCGGGCACCGCCGGTCTCGTCGACGGTGTGCATCAGATACTGCAGGTCGTCGGTGGGCGTGCCGTGGAAGGCCAGCACCCCCGGCGCCGGTTCCAGCGTCGCGGGCAGGGACCGCAGCCAGTCCAGGTGCTCCTCGCTCAGCAGTTCCCTGGTGACCCGGTCGGACATGCCGATCCGGTCCGGCCCGAACGTCAGCACCTGCCGCTCGTGATTGCCCGCCACCGTCGGCAGGCCCAGTGCCATCAGCCGGTCCGCGGTCTCGGCCGGCTGAACATAACCGGACAACAGGTCACCACAGTTGACCGTCAGATCCACCTGTTCGGCGCTGAGGGCCGCCAGGACGGCGTCCAGCGCGGGCAGGTTCCCGTGCACATCGGAGATGACCGCAATTCGCATCGCCTCATCCTGCCGTCGCGGGCGGCCCACCGGAACCGTCACCCCTCCGGCCCGCGGAACCCGCCTCCCACGCCCGGCTCCTGGCGTGCGGCACTGATCACCCGATCGTGCAGCAGCGAGACCGGCTCACCGGCTGCCGACCGGGAAGGCGTTCTGGAAGGCGAGCCGCCCGTCGGCCCGTGCGGCCAGCCGCTCCAGGCAGTCGTCCAGCGACAGGAACGCCTCCCACCCGGCCAGCTCGCCGGCCCGCGCGATCCGGTCGGCGAGGAGCTGTTCGAGATCCTCGACCCGTTGCGCCTTCCACACCTTGTCCGCCACGCTGACCAGCAGATCCTCTACGGTCACCCCGGTCTCCTGCCAGGACCCGTGCGTCCCGGCGAACCGTGCCAGCCGCGGCTCGACCCCGCGTGCGAGCAGCAGTTCCCGCCCGGCCGCCTCGTGCCGGTCGCCGGGCTCGGACAGTTCCCGCGGGTGCAGCACCTTGCCGATGTCGTGGGTGGCCGCCCCGAACAGCACCGCCGCCCGGTCGAACCCGAGCCGCGGATGCGCGCCCGCCAGCCATCCGGTCAGCTCCCACGCCACGTCGTGCACCAGCCGCAGATGCGCCCCCAGCCGTGCCGGAGCCCCCACCGCCACCAACAGGTCCACCACCCCGGGCGGCAGTTCCCGCCCGTCCAGAGCCCGCTGCAACACATTCATCACCCCGAACGGCTACTGTACGACCGGACAGGGCAGGCCCCTCGCACCACGGTTACGCACCGGACCCGGGCGTCAGTCGAGCAGCGCCGCGCCGGGCAACACCAGCGGCGCCCACCGCGGCGCCCCGGACCGCCCGTGTTTCGGGTCGACGGCCACGAACCGGCCGCCGGAGACCCTGGTCTCGGTACGCCGGGCCGCCCAGTCCACTGTCGACCGCCGCCGGATCCGCTCCTCGCACAACCACCGCTGCCGGCCGAAATCGACTATCGCCGAGTGCCCGTGCACCTGGGAGAACGGCAACGGTAGCCGCTCGGCCAGCCACGACCCGTACACCTCGGGCGCCTCCGCCCACAGCGGCCCGCCGCGGCTCCACACCAGTTCCTCGGGCCGCGTGTTCAGCAGGCCGGCCGCCGTCGACGCCGTCACCGGCTCGCCCAGTTCCCGCCAGGCGGCCACGGTCAGCCCGGCATGGGTCAACAGCAGTTCCTCACCCTCGGCGGTACGCACGGCGGCGGCCACCGTCATCAGCTCACTCAGCCACCACCGCCGCAGCAGGGCCGCGTCCTCGTCGCTGATCGGTTCCGGCCAGAACGGCTCCGCTCCCAGATGGGCCGCCTCGTGGTTGCCCACCAGCTGCACCCAGCGCGGCCCCGTACCGGCCAGGCGCTCACCCACCCGGCGCAGCACCCCGGAACTGTCCGGGCCCCGGTCCACCAGATCCCCGACCTGTATCACCGTCACGTCCGGCATCCCCAGGAACGGCTCCAGCCCCTGCTCCAGTTGCTCCAGACATCCACCCACGTCCCCGACCACCACGACCGTCGTCACGATCACCTCCCGCCCGCAAGCATGCGCCGTGCCCGCCAGCCGCCGCCGCGCCGCGATGCGATGCCCGGGGTCGCGAGGCCCCTGGTCCAGACGGTAGGTTCCGGAACCGTTCACGCAGGAGGGGGCCGCCGCTGTGTCGTCGGGGCTGGGGATCTGGGACGGGCTCGATCCGGGGATGGCGGGGTTCTGGCGGCGGGGGCTCGGTTACAACCGGGCCGCGCCGGTGGACGTGCTGGTGAGTCTGCTGGAAGCCGGTGAGACCGGGTTCCTGTTCCGGACGGATCTTCCGGTTGAGGTCGTCGATGCCGCGGCCGGGCATCCGGACGCCCGGGTCCGGCACGCGGCCATGGACTGCGGTCACCTGTCCGACGCCCAGTGGGAGTCGGTGGTCGCCGCCACACCGAAACCGGGGCGGGAGTATGTCGCCGATTACGCGCGGGAGTGGCGGGCGGCCCGGCAGCCACCGACCGGCAGCCGGGTGGCGTGGACGCCGGAGGAACTTGCCGCGTGGGCCGCGGAGGTGCCCGACATCAACCCGGACACCCACACGAACATCCTGTCGTGGGTTGCCGACCGGCATCCGGACCCGGAGGCCATGCGCCTGCTCGCGGCCTCACCGAAGCTGCTGGTCCGGCGCAGTGTCGCACGAGCGAGGCGGCTGCCCGCCGACGTGGTGACAGTGCTCGCCCGGGACCCGGACCGGGCGGTGCGGCTGTTCCTCGCCGAGTCCTGTGACGACGCTCCCGCGGAGATGCTCCTCGAAGTGGCCTCCTGGTGGGATGGGAGTCTCTCGTACCCGGGGCGGCCCGCCAACCATCCGAACTTTCCCCACCAGGGCCTGCTGCGGTACGAGACGGATCCGAATCCGCTGCTGCGGGTCCTGGCGCTGCTCGACGGGGACGCGACGGCGGCCGTCGCCGAGCGGCTCGGCACCGACCCGGAGCCGGAGGTGCGCCGGGCAGCGGCCGGGGACACCCGGCTGTCACCGGAGTCGGCTCGCCGGCTCGCCGCCGACGATGACCAGGGTGTGCGCTGGACGGCGTGGCGTAACCCGTCGCTGCCCGCCGAGACGCAGGTGGCACTGCTGTCCGATGCCGGCAGCGCCGAGCACGCGGTGCGCAACCCGGCGATCCCGGTGCCGGTGCTGCGCTGGATGGCCGCCCCGCAGACGTCGTGATCAGCTCCCGGTGAAGGACGCCGGCGGGTGGCAGGTTCCCGGGTATCCGAGTGGCCGTAGCAGCTGCGGGCGGCGGCCGGGCGCCGGGCCGTTGTGCTCTGCCGGAGACTGCGCCCGGTAACCGGCGGGGCGATCACGGCCGGCCCTTCGACGGCGTGGGCCACGTCCGACCGGGTGGGTGGCCACACGCGGCCAGGGAGCTGTCACGTTGCGTGGCAGGCGGAATCTACTGTCCGGCGGCCCAGGCGGCGATGGCTGCCCGGTTGGCGAGGCCGAGTTTGGCGCTGATGTTGCGGATGTGGGTGTCCACGGTGCGGGCGCTGATCCGCAGCCGCAGGGCGATCTTCGGGCTGGTCAGGCCGGCGGCGACCAGTCCGGCGATCTCCCGTTCCCGGGTGGTGAGGCCGCCGCCGGGTGGGCTGGACGCGCGGCGGGAGACCGGCTCGTCCAGGGCGATCCGGATCGCGTGCTGGTGGCCCTGCCGGCCGGCGGTGATCTCGGTAGTCGTGGCGTCTTCGCCGAGTATCCCGGTGATGGCGGTGTGGGCCCGGTGGTCGCTGTCGGCGAACGGGCGCAGCCCGGACAGGTCGACACCGAGCCGTTTGCGGCGGGCGGTTCCGGCGCCGAGCAGCCAGGCGCCGCGGCGTGCCTGCACGGGGTCGGGATCGGTGGCCAGGCGGGCGGCGATGGTCCAGGCGGCGAGCTGGATGCTCCAGGTCTGTCCCCACTGGTCGTTCATCGACCGCTGGGCGTGCAGGCAGCGGTTCAGCAGTCCGGTGGCCCGGTCCAGGTCGCCGGCGCGCTGGGCGGCCAGCGCCGCGGTCCACAGTGCCCACGACACGGCCCACGGCGCGCCGGACTGTTCGGCCTCGGCGAGGTAGGCGGCGGTGGCCGCGGCCGCGTCGGCGGGTGGTGCGGCGAACGCGGAGCCGATGGCCCACATCATGGTGGCCATGTGCCCGTCGCCGCCGCCTGCGGCGCGGGCCTTGTCGAGGGCGGGCAGGACGGTGGGGTCGGCGTCGAGCAGGACCGCGGTGGCGCCGGCGGCGAACGGATCGTCGCCGGCGGCCGGTAGCAGTTCCCGGGACAGGGCGGGCCGGCCCTGGGTGGCGGCGATCCACGCGGCGGCGCCGGCGGTGGCGGCCCGGTCGGTGGGGTCGGGGTCGGCGAGGACCCGTTGCAGGCGGGTCAGGACGAGGTCGAGGAAACCGGCGAAGAACGGGGTGCGGGTACGGACCAGGTCTCGGCACAGTGCCCGGGCCGCGACGATGTCGCCGTGCTGGAGGCTGTGGTCGACGGCGGTGACGATGTCGGGTAGTTCCCGGTGCACGCCGGCCATCACGTCGAGTTCGCCGGGCCCGTACCAGCCGGTGGCGGCGCCGGCGAGGTAGCTGCGGTAGTGGTCGCGGTGCCGGTTGCGGGCGGCGACGGGATCGCTGAGTGTCCGCCGGCCGTACTCGCGCAGGGTGTCGAGCATGGTGAACCGGGCCGGGTGGGTGTCGGTGGCGGCGATCAGCACACTCTTGTCGACGAGTCCGTCGATGGTGGCCGCGGTGTCCGGGTCCCCGGCCACGGCGTGCGCGGCGGCGGTGGTGAACGGGCCGGCGAAGACGCTGGTGGCGGCCCACAGCCGCTGTTCGGCGGGGGTGCAGAGCCGGTAGCTGAGGTCGACGACCCGTTGCAGGCCGGTGAGCAGGTCGAACCGGTCGGTGGTGCGTTCGATCAACTCGGGCAGGCTCATGGTGCGGGCGCGCCCGGCGGCGAGTTTGACGGCCAGGGGCAGGCCGTCGAGGTGGCGGCAGAGTTCCTCGACGCGGGCCTGGTCGGCCAGGGCGGCCGGGGTGACTCCGGCGGCGGTGGCGAGTGTGGTGAACAGGCGGGCGGCGTCCGGCACGGTCAGCGGGGGTACGGCGATCGTGTGTTCGCCGTCGATGCCGAGCCGCTGGCGGGAGGTGGCCAGGATCCGTAGCCGGGGTGCCGCGTGCAGCAGTGCGGTGGCGGCGGCTGCAGCCTGCGGTACGACCTCGTCGCAGGTGTCCAGGATGAGCAGGGTGGGCCGTGGGGTGAGGTGTGCGGCGATGGTGTCGGGGCCGGCGGTGCCGTGGTGGTGTACGCCGAGGGTGAAGGCGAGGTGGTCCCACAGGCCGTCCGGGTCGCCGAGGGTGCCGAGGTCGGCGATTCGGGCGTGGCCGGTGGTGGCGGCGGCGCGCAGGGCGAGGCGGGTCTTGCCGGTGCCACCGGGGCCGGTCAGGGTGATCAGGCGGTTCTGGTGCAGCAGTGTGATGACGGTGGCGAGCAGGTCGTCGCGGCCGATGAAGGGGCTGAGGTCGAGCGGGAGGCTGCCCTTGCGGTCCGTGATCACCGACGCACCGTACCGTCGATTACGTAGACGTCTCGATGCAGGTCTACGTAATTACCCGGACGCGGAACCGGTTCCGGTCGATGGATGATGGCTGCCGGTGCCGTCCGGCCTTTCCCCCCCCAGTAACGGCCGGGCGGCACCGGACGTCCACCTGGGCTCTGTGCACGGGGGTGAGCCCAGGTGGACGTCTTCACGGCGATCCCGGTGTTTTCGCGCCCGGGTCGCCTTTTTTGTGCGCCCAGGTTCTATGGTTAGTTAGTTGAGTAACCCGGTGGCCGCCGTGCTGGTGCTGGCCGGCGGGGCGGTCAACGGCTTCTTCAGCCTCCCGTTCGCCCGTCTCGGCCTGGAGTCGCTGCCGGCGGTAGCCGGGCTGAGCGTGCTGTTGCTGGCCGTGGGCTGGGCCGCGCTGTGGCTGGCCATCCGGGATGTCAGGGTGCCCGCATGAGACGAACACTGCTGGTCACCGGGGCGAGTGGATCGCTGGGGCGGCGGGTGGCGGCCCGCGCGGCGGCCGCCGGCTGGGACCCGGTCGGCACCTATGTGTCAGCGCCCACCGCAACCGCCACCGTGCCGATGGACATCCGGGACCCGGAGGCGGTCCGCCGGGTGATCGCCGCGGTGCGCCCGGCTGCGATCGTGCACACCGCGGCCGGGCGGGACCGCAACGACTGGCCGGCCACCGCCGACGGCGCCGCGCACGTGGCACTCGCGGCCCGGGGCATCCGCCTGGTGCACGTCTCCAGCGACGCGATCTTCAGCGGGAGACTGGGGGAGTACGACGAGACCGCACTGCCCGACCCGGTCTACCCGTACGGTGCCGCGAAGGCCGCCGCCGAGACCGCGGTCCGTGCGATCGACCCGTCGGCGGCTGTCGTGCGGACGTCGCTGATCCTCGGTGACGGCAACGGCGCCCACGAGATCCTGACCCGGGACCTGATCGCCGGCCGGGTGCCCGGGGCGTTGTTCACCGACGAGATCCGCAAGCCGGTGCACGTCGACGACCTGGCCGACGCGCTGCTCGAACTGGCCGCCGGCGACTACCCGGGGGTGCTGAACGTGGCCGGTGCCGACCCGATCAGCCGCTACGACCTGGGGGTGCTGGTGGCCCGCCGGGACGGCCTGGACGAGACGGCGATCCCGGCGACGTCCCTGGCCGCGCTGGGCCTGTCCCGGCCGGCGGATCTGCGGCTGCTGACCGGGCGGGCGGAGAACCTGCTGTCGGTGCGGCTGCGCGGGGCGCGCGAATTCGTTCGACCGGCGGGGGAGTGAGCAAGACACTGGCGCGATGAGCACGAGCCGTAC
>DATMVU010000451.1:0-11566 GCA_035562875.1 Actinoplanes sp.
GGTGGGCACCGGCCGGTGCAGGGGACGAGTTTTGCGGCGCCGTTCGTGACGGCGACGGCGGCGTTGTTGCGGGAGCGGTTCCCGCGGGCTGGTGCGCGGGAGATCGGGGAGCGGTTGCTGCGGTCGGCGGATCCGGCTCCGGGTGGCAGGCGGAGTCTGGGGTACGGGTATGGGTTGTTGAATCCGTATCGGGCGCTGACGGAGGAGGCGGGTCCGAAGGTTGCTGCGGTGGTGCCGGCGTCGCCGGTGCCGCAGGCGGTTCGGGGTGGCCCGGAGTGGGATCGGGCGGGTTGGTTCGCGGCTGGTGGTGCCGGTGTGGCGGTGTTGGCGGGTCTGGTGGCGGCGGTGTTGGCGCGGGGGCGGCGGCGTGGGTGGCACCCCGCCACTTCTGGGGAGCCGGTCGGTCATGATCGAATGCCGGGATGATGTGGGAGGTTGTGACCGAGGCGCTGGGCCGGTTGTATCCGGTGGTGCGGCCGTGGCATGTGTCGTATGTGGCCGGTGAGCACGAGCTTCAGGCGGGTTCGGTGTATCCGGCGGACGGTCATTGGCATTATGTGACGTACGGGCTGGGTCAGCGGTGGGGTTTGGAGTTGACGTTCCGGTTGGTGCGTGGTGGTGAGGTGGATCCGCCGCAGTGGCCGTTCGTGTTGCTGAATCATGTGGCGTCGTATGCGAATGGTCTGCCGGAGCGGCTCGAGGACGGTCAGTGGCTGGATCTGCGGGGGCCGATCACCGGGTTTCCGCATTCGGGTGGGCCGGACAGCCGGTTGACGGTGTTGATTCTGGTGGAGGATCCGGAGTTGGGTGAGCGTTTCCTGCAGTTGGTGGGGGTCACCGAGGCGGAGGTCAACGGTGAGGTGGAGATCGTCGACGAGCCGTTGCTGGTGACCGACGTGTCGCGGTGAGCCGTTACTGCGGGGCCAGGTCCAGGTGTTCCCGTGGTGTGTGGCCGGTGTAGGCGGTGCGGTGGTTGCCGTGGTTCTGCAGGGCGGGGACCAGATCGTGACGAATCCGATGGCGGCCTGTTCGGTGAGCTGGACCGTTGTCTCGTCGCCGTCTGTCTCCCGCGCCACCCGTATACCCGACAAGCTGAATATGAATTGGGGGTCAGGGTTGTCACGGGGATCGGGCAGAATCCAGCGGTGACGGCTCTGGACGACGAACTGATCGCCCTGCGCCGGGAGATCCACCGCCATCCGGAGCCGGCCGGTGCGGAACGGGGGACGGCGGGGCTGGTCGCCGAGCAGTTGCGGGCGGCTGGGCTGGAGGTGACGGCCGGTGTCGGTGGGCATGGGGTCGTCGCGGTGCTCGACGCCGGTGCGGACGGCCCGGCCGTCGTGTACCGGGCAGACATGGACACCGTCGACGTGCGGTACAACGCGCTGCCGTTTCCGCGGTCCGGTCCCGTCTTCGACGACGGCTTCGCCTCACGGGTCCCGAATATCGCGCACCTGTGCGGGCATGACCTGCATACGGCGATCGGTGTCGGCGTCGCCCGGACTCTGGCGCAGGGCTCCGGGCCGGTGCGGGGCCGGGTGGTGTTCGTCTTCCAGCCGGCTGACCGGCCTGTTGAGACATCGGCTGGCCGGTCCGGATGCCCTGGTTCACCGGTGAGCTGATCGTCGCGGCGAGGAGCGTGTCCCGGCGCCGAGGTCGCTGATCGGGTGGTCACGGGGTCGTGCGGTGGCCCGTACGACATGGATTCCAAGGGGTTGTTTGACATTGAGGGCAGTGTATCCCAGACTCCAAGCATGTCTTTGGAATCGGGCCGGCGGAAAGTCGGCGACCCCGCCGCACTGCGCGCCCTCGCCCACCCCCTGCGCGTCAAACTGCACGCCCTCGTCGGCCGCGAGGGCACCATCACCGCCGCCGACGCCGCCCGGCGCCTCGGCGTCAGCCAGGCCCTGGCCTCGCACCACCTGCGGCAACTCGCCAAATACGGGTTCGTGGAACCCGCCGACGCCGGTGACAACCGGGAACGGCCCTGGCGTGTCACCGCCACCTCCCTGCAATGGGATCCCGGCGACGACGGTGAGGCCTGGGAGCAGGTCGACCTGCTGGAACGGGTCATGGTGGAACGCAGCGCCGCCCAGCTCGCCGACTGGCAGCAGCGCCGCGCCGACACCGGCACCGACCGGCGCTGGACCGAGAACAGCGGCGTCTCGCAGAACCTCGTCTACCTCACCGCCGACGAGATGGCCGACCTCGCCCGCGCCTGGGACGAACTGATCACCCCACTGGTGCGGCGCCGGCCCCTCGGCGATCCGGCGGCCCGCCCGGACGGCGCGGTCCCGGTCGACGTCACCCTGATCGCCGTGCCCGTCGAACCGACCGTGAACGGAGGCTGACATGCGGCTGCCCGAGCGGGACATCCGGCTACTGGCCGGCGCGAACCTGATCTCCTGCACCGGCGACTGGGCGCTGCGCACCGGCCTGGCCTACCAGATCTACGCGATCACCGGCTCCACCGCCGCGTCGGCGACCGCCGTGCTCGCCGCGCTGCTGCCGCGCCTGCTGCTCGGGCCGGTCGCCGGGACCTGCGCCGATCGGTGGGACCGCCGCCGTACCGTCATCGTCACCAACCTGCTGCTCGGCCTGTGCCTGCTGCCGCTGGCGGCCGTCCACGGACCCGGGCAGGTGTGGATCGTCTACCTGGTGCTGGCCGTGCAGAGCGGCCTGGCCGTGCTGTTCAGCACCGCCGAGGCTGCTCTGGTCCCGGCCCTGGCCGGCGACGGTGACCTGGTCACCGCGAATGCGCTGAACGGGCAGGCCCGTGACGTGGCCCGGCTGCTGGGTGCCGCCGTCGGCGGGGTCGTCGCCGGGTTCGGCGGGATCGGGATGCTCGCCGCGGTCGCGGCCGGTACCTACGTGACAGCGGCCGGGCTGCTCGGCCTGATCCGCCGCCGGCCCGGCACCGGTGTCACCGAGGCGACCCGGTGGGAGGGTTTCAGCGGGCTGCGGATCGCCTGGTCGAACCGGACCCTGCGGGTGCTGATGGTGTACACGGTGATCACCGGGATCGGGGAGGCCGCGATGAGTACCCTGATGGCCCCGTTCGTGCGTGACGTGCTGGGCGGCAGCGCCGGCACCTACGGCACGATCATGTCGGCGCAGGCGGTCGGCGGGCTGATCGGCGGGGCGGTCACCACCGTGGTCGGGCACCGGTTCCCGCCGCGGCTGCTGCTCGGCGGCGGCACCCTCGCGTTCGGGGTGGTCGACCTGGCCCTGTTCCTGTACCCGCTGGCCGATCCGTCGCCGTGGCCGGCGGTGGTGCTGATCGCGGTGGCCGGGCTGCCCGCGGCGCTGACCGTCGCCGGGCTGATGACGGTGTTCCAGACCGCCACCGACGACAGCCACCGCGGCCGGGTCTTCGGCACGATCGTCGCCTTGGACTCCGCGGCCATGCTCGCCGCCACCATCGCGGCCGGGACACTCGGCGGGCGTCTCGGGATCGTCCCGGTCATCGCCGTGCAGGGTGTGGGACTGTGTACGGCCGGGCTGCTCGTGCTGATCCTGCTGCGCGGGGACTACGCCGGGACCCGGGCCGGCGCACCGGACTCCAGGGCCACCCACAGCGCCCCGTCCTGACCGGAAACGATCACCGAGGGGCCCCGTCGGGGGTGGCCTGATGGTGGAACACCGGCTCACCGCCGGGGGCCAGGCGCCCGATGCGGCCGCTGTGCACGAGCGTGAACCACAGCGCGCCGTCGGGGCCGGACGTGATCGCGTCCGGCCCCGACGGCGCCGGCCGGGTACTCGCGGATCGGCATAGCCCCATCATCAATCGCTATATGCCGATTGCCGGGCGGGGATCACCGCGCGTTCGTGCCGGGGTGCCCACTGCGGCATCATCGTGACCATGGACATCCGGGAGCTGATCGCCGCCGAACGCCACCGTCTCGCCGACCTGCTCGACACCCTCACCGGGCCGCAGCTGGCCACCCCCAGCCTGTGCGGGGCGTGGACGGTCAAGGACGTGGCCGGGCACCTGGTCGCCGTCGTCGACACTCCCGGTTCGGCCCTGCTGAAACTCCTCGTCACCAGCGGCTTGCGCCTGCACCGGGCCAACGCCCGGCTCGCCGTGCAGGTCGCCGCCCGCCCGGCCGGGGACCTCGCCGTCGCACTGCGCCGGCACGCGGACAGTCCGTTCCGGCCGCCGATCGTCGGCTATCCGGGCGCCCTCACCGACCTGCAGGTGCACCTGCAGGACATCCGGCGCCCGCTCGGCCTGCCGCACGACCTCACCCCGCAGGGGCTGCGCATCTCCCTGGACTTCCTCACCGGCGGGCGGGCGGTCGGGTTCACCCCGCGTAGGCGGGTGGCGGGCCTGCGCCTGGAGGCCGACGACCAGGCCTGGGTCAAAGGCGACGGCCTGCTGGTACGAGGGAGCAGTGAAGCCCTGATGATGGCCCTGTGCGGGCGGGCGGCTGTCCGCGGCGAACTCACCGGCGACGGTGTCGGCACGCTCTTAGAATAAATTTAAGTTCGTCTATGAACTCCGAAACATTCATTGACTAGCTTCGATTGGTAGATGGACCACCTCTCGACCTAGGAGCCCCCCGATGTCCTCCCCGCGTATCGCCCAGCTCACCTGGCCACTGTTCCGTGTCGTCGTCGGGCTGCTGTTCGCCTGCCACGGACTGGCCAGCCTGTTCGGCCTCTTCGGCGGCAGCCGCGGCACCGGCGAACCGATCCCCACCGGCACCTGGCCCGGCTGGTACGCGGCCGTCATCCAGCTAGCCTGCGGCCTGCTCGTCCTGGTCGGCCTGCTCACCCGCCCGGCAGCGATCCTGGCGTCGGGCTCGATGGCCTACGCCTACTTCGTCGTCCACCAGCCCGACGGCCTGCTCCCCATCGAGAACGGCGGCGTCAGCGCCGCCCTCTACGCCTGGACGTTCCTGCTGATCGCCGCCTACGGAGCCGGCCACTACAGCCTGGACGCACTGCTCGGCAGACGCCGCACCGTCACCACCCCCGCCACAGCCACCCCCGCCGAGGCCACCGTCTAGAAACACGATGAGGCGTTCTTCGCCGCCGGCGCATGCCGCATCCTGGCATGGGCCGGCGGCGGCGCCGGTCGGCCTACACGCCGCCGGTCTCGGGATATGACTCGAACCGCGCGAAGGCGAAGCGCGGGGTGATCGGGAACTGTCCGAGTGGACTGGTCCGGCTCTTCTCCAGGGACATCAGCGTCTGCGCCTGCCCGGCACGCCCGCGCTCGGTGCGCAGCAGGATCAGGTTGTCCGAGACTGCCGCGAACGGATACAGGTCCTCGGTCTCCATCGGATCGGTCGCCGGCAGGTCCACCACGGGATGCGCCACGCAGATCGTGATCTGCAGCCGCATGGCCAGGCGTTTGAGGCGCTCCCCGAGCCCGGTCAGATGCTCGGCGTACGGTATGTCAGCAGCCCCGTGGTCGAGGAACCGCACCCCGTCGATGATCAAGACCCGTGGCACTTCCGGTTCTGAGGCGAGTTCCTGTTCGACAGCCGCGGTGGTCTCCAGCCGGCCGAGGATCCTCAGCGGGCTCCGGCGCAGCCGTGCCCTGGCCGCGCGGATCCGGCCGGCCTCGTCGCCGGACAGGCCGGGATCGGTGAAGCGGGTCCGATTCACCGAGGCCAGCCCGGAGACCATCCGTTCGGCGACCAGGTCGATCGGTGACTCCTCGTCGATCCACAGGGTGCTGATCTGCCGCCGTACCGCGGTCTGCTCGGCGACGGTGAACAGGGCGGTGCTGAGCCCGGACGACGAGACACCGGCGAAGACCACGAGATTGCCGCGCCCGAGGCCGACCCCGAGCGCGTCGAGCCCCGGAATCCCGGTAGGCAACCGGCGCGAACGCGAGTCCGGGCTGTCGCCGAAGATGTCGAAGAGCAGGTCGGCATCGTCTGCCCGGACAAGCGCCGGCTGGGCATCACGGTCCTGGTGCGGAGGCCCGGTATCCACAATGCCGAGTTGCTCGGCGGGGAAGTCCCTGTTCACGGTGCGTCCCAGTCTCCGATGTGCCCCACACGACCTCCGGTGAGTCGGGCGATGCCGGAGCAATCTCTGCGTGACCCTCGCCGGGCGCGGGCCGGCAGCGGCAGGGGAACCGGCAGCGCAGGCTACTGTGCCGAGAAGGCTAGCAGACCACCCGCTACTTTCGGCAATCACGTCGATACGATGAGCAGCCGGCCATCCAGGGTGCCGACGGCCAGGCGGGCCGCCGTCGTACGGGCCGGTCCCGATCGCCGGCAACGGCAGTGCCGGAGATCATGGCGCCCCGGGCCGGGAACGGGATACCCCGGCGGTGTCTCAGCGCAGCGGCACCACGGACGAATCATCGTTTTGCCGACGGGGTTCGTGTGCGAGAATCGTGCGCGGGTCGTTAGCTCAGCGGTCTAGAGCGTCCGGCATCGCATAGTGCGCCCGCCTTCCGCCTCGTGCGGCCATGGGTGCGCTTCCTTCTCTTCAGGACCGGAAGACCGGGGTTCGAATCCCCGACGACCCACAAATCCGATGTTTGTCGATGCAATTTGGGCGGATGCGACGCCTCACCGCCCTGGCCGCGACAGTGTTCCTCAGCGCCGCCGGCACCGCGGCACCCGCCCACGCCGCACCACCACTGCCGGTCGTCTCACCGGCACCCCAGCAGATCACCCGGATCGGCCCCGACCTGGACCTGCCCGGTCACCTTCACCGGGCAGGGGACGTTGCGCAACACCGACTTGGTCTTGATCCGCGGGATCTCCTTCGGAGTGCAGATCGGAGACCACGACCATCCGGCCGTCGCCGTCGGTCTGGCCGTAGAAGCAGACGGAGTTCTTCGGGCAGTCGTTCCAGGACGGGTCCGCGGCAGCCGCGAGCGCCCCGGAACCGGCGACCAGGGACCCGGCGATCCCGAGCATGACGGCGAACTTGTACATCAGCGATTCCCCCATGTCAGGCAAATGTTACGGAGAATCACGATACGAACATCATTGCCTTCGGGGGACGGAATCCTCAGCGGGTACGCCGAGCGGGAGGTCCCGCATCCGGCGGATCGGCGTGGACAGGTAGATGATCGGTGAGATCACCGTCAGAACACCGAAGATCATCAAGGTGGTACGGGCCCCGAAGGGTCCCGCCAGTGCCCCGGCGAGCAGGCCACCGACCGGGATCGCGCCCCACGACACGAACTTGACCGTGGCGATCACCCGGGACAGCAGTTCGGGCGGGCTGGCCAGCATCCGGTAGGTGCGTGTGGTCACGCTGAGGACCACCGTGGAACCGGCGAAGATCAGGTTGCCGGCCGCGAACGCCGCGAATCCGGGGTAGCCGCTGCCCAGCGGGATGATCATCGCTCCGGCCACCCCGACGGTGGCCGCGATGATCAGGCCGCGGGCGGTGCCGACCCGGGTGGTCAGCGCCGCACCGATCAGGGTGCCGAGCCCGTCGGTGGCCAGCAGCAGACCGACCTGCAGCGGTGTCGCGTTCAGTTCGTGGTACAGGTAGAACGGGAACAGGGCGAGCATCGCGCCGCAGACGAAGTTGGTGGCTGTCGCGTCCCACATGGCCGGTCCGATGATCGGATGGCGTAGCACGTACCGCCAGCCCTCTTTGATCATGGTGACCATCGGCGGCCGGCCGGTCTGCCGCGGGGCCCGGCGCTCCGGCAACGTCCGCAGCAGCACCGCCGAGAACAGGTAGCTGACCGCGTCGACGAGCAGGGTCGGCACCGCGCCGAGCACCTGCACCGCGAGTCCGCCGAGCGACGGGCCGCCGAGCTGGGTGACGGCGTGGGTGCCGGAGTTGAGGCTGTTACGGGCCTGCAACTGGCCGGGTTCGACGATCTCCGGCAGGAAGGTCTGGTTGGCCACGTCGAACAGCACGTTGCCGAAGCTGACGACCAGCGCGACCAGGACCAGCTGTGCCACGGTGAGGCCGCCGAGCCACCAGGTGACCGGGACCGAGGTGATCGCGGCGCAGCGGAGCAGGTCGAGGGCGACCTGCATGCGCCGCAGCGGGAGCCGCTGCACGATCACCCCGGCCGGAAGGCTGATCAGCAGGTACGCGAGATAACCGGCGGCCGTGATCAGCCCCATCTCGAAGGCTGTCGCGTCGAGGACGACGAGCGCGGTCAACGGTAGTGCCACCCCGCCGACCGCGGAGCCGAGGTGGCTTGCCGTACCGGCGATCCACCAGCGCCAGAACACAGTAAGTTCCATAATGGAACTGACTATACTGAGGGGTGTGAGAAGAGTCGACCTCGCCGACGCCGACTGCGGCATAGCCCAATCCCTCGGTGTCCTGACCGACTGGTGGACCTTCCTGATCGTCCGCGACATCGCCGGCGGCGTGACCCGCTTCGACGGCCTGCACCGCAGCCTCGGCATGAGCCGCCGCGCCCTCACCGACCGGCTCACCGCCCTCACCGACCACTGCGTCCTGCACCGGCGGCGCTACACCGACCGCCCGCCCCGCTACGACTACCTGCTCACCACCAAGGGTGAGGGCCTGCTCCCGGTCCTGATCGCCCTGCAGGAATGGGGCGACCGGCACGTCCTCGGCGACGGCACCCTCACCGCGACCGCCGCCACCGACTCGGCCGAGGCCCGACGCGTGCACGCCCTCACCGGCCGCCGCCTGCCCGGCCTCACCCTGACCCGCCACGACGGCGTACCGGTGCCCCCGGCCGCCCCGGATTCGTGGACGGTCCTCTACTGCTTCCCCGGCGCGTTCGTGCCCGGCACACAAGGCCTGCCACCGAACTGGTCCGACATCCCCGGCGCACCCGGATGCACCCTCGAATCATCGACGTACGCGGCCCGCACCGCCGACTTCACCGCGGCCGGCGCGACCATCCACGGGGTCAGCACCCAGCGCCCCGACCAGCTGGCCGCCTTCGCCGCCCACGCCGGCCTGCCGTTCCCGCTGCTGTCCGACACCGACGGCCGCCTCACCTCGGCCCTGCTGCTGCCCACCTTCCGGGCCGCCGGCACCGACCGCCTCAAACGCCTCACCCTGCTCCTCGACCCGGCCGCCACGATCCGGGCCGTCCAGTTCCCGGTGACCGACCCGGCCGGCTCGGTCACCGAGATGCTGCACCTGCTCCACAAGGCCCGTACCCCGCAGCCCGGCGACCCGGCCCCCGCGGAAACCGTCAGAACCCGGGCGAGCTGACCAGCGCACGGCCCCGTGCGGGCCTGTGCCCCGGCCACCACGAGAAGCCGCGGCGGAACCCTGCCGCGCGCTCCCGGGTCCCAGGAGCGCGCGTCCGGGTTCTACGGGACGGTCCACTTCTGGGCGCCGGTGCCGTTGCACGTCCACAGTTGGACCACGGTGAAGTCCGCCCGGCGCAGCACTTCGAGTTGGCTGGCCAGTTCCTGCCGGGCGGTTGACGTGCGGGCGTACCCGATCCGGATCGCCCGTTCGGTGCGCGGCGCCGGGACCACGGCCAGCGCCGGACCTTGGCGCCAGGTCCGGCCGGGCCCGCGGTCGGCGGGCACCGGCACGTCGAGTTCCTCGCGTAGCGCAGGCACGAGCACGAAGCGTCCGGTGTGGTACTTCGCGGCGGTCTTGCCGGCCCTGGTGCGGCAGGCGCTGCCAGCGGGGGCGGCACAGTTCGGCCAGTCGTGGCGTTCCACCGCGGATGCGGCCCGATCGGGCGTCAGGCGCGCGCCCGGATTCTCTCAAAGGGTCTCGCACAAGGATAGGGATTTCGAGAGGAGTTCTGCGAATGGCGACCTGCGGAAACGTAACCGGTTTCCAGGATCTCGCGGAACTCGCTCAACTGGCCGTTTGCGAGAGTTACGACCTGTTGCCAGCCAGGGCGAGAGCGCCAGCGATCAGGGTGTGGAGCATGCCGTCGAGCGTGGGCGAGAACGACATCCGCAGCTTTGCCAGCTCGGGGTCGGCCTCGTAGGCGGCGAGCATGCTGGCAGACGGCCGGGCGTGCGACCAGACGGCTCCGATCGCCATGATCATCTGGGCGCACAGCTGTTCGGCTCCGTCGCCGAGTTCGGGTAGCCGGGTCCGGGCCAGTTCGGCGAGGGCGGCCACGTTGGCGAAGGCGGACCTCTTGTAGCGGTTGACCACGCCGGCGGACACGTTGTGCTCCAGGACACCGGCTTGCGCGCTGAGCAGGTCACACAGTTGCGGGTGGGCGGCCAGGGTCCGGGTGAGCGTGGCGGCGAAGTCGGCACCGCGCTGCTGGGCCGGCTGCGTGGTCCCGGCGGGCGCGGCGAGTTCGTCGGCGACCTCGGCCGTCCACTGCTTCCAGGCGCGGTCGAGCAGTTCGAGCAGGACTGCTTCGCGGGATTCGAAGTACTTGAGGAAGCCCGACTTGGCGAGCCGGCTGCGGCGGCTCAGTTCGTTGAGGGTGATGTCACCGGCGGGCATCTCGGTGAGCATCTGCGCGGCAGTGTCGAGGATTGCCTGCCGGCGGATCACTCTGGCTTCCTCGCTACGGGCTCGCTGGAACGTCGTCATGCCCAACACTGTAAGGGACCGCCAGTACGTTGACACGGGACCGCCGGTCCCTTAATGTTGGAAGCCGTAAGGGACTGGCGGTACGCAATCCGGATCGGGTTGGCACCGGCCGCCGGTTCGGCTCCCCGCGCCACCGTTTTAGGAGATCAGCATGTCCCGCACCATCGTCATCACGGGCACGTCCACCGGCTTCGGCAACCTCAGCGTCGCCCGTTTCTCCGCCGAGGGGTGGAACGTCCTGGCCACCGTCCGCAAGGAGAGCGACCTGAAGGTCCACGACGGGCTGGCCAACGTGCACACCGTGCTGCACGACGTCGACGACGAGAGCGCCGACCTCGACCTGGCCGACCTCACCGTGCAGCACTTCGGCCGCGTCGACGCCCTCGTCAACAACGCCGGCTACTACCAAGCCGGACCGCTGGAGGCCACGACCATGGAGCAGGTCCACCGTCAGTTCCAGACCAACGTGTTCGGTCTGATCGCCCTCAACAAGGCGTTCATCCCACACTTCCGCAGGCAGGGCTCCGGTGTCATCGTCAACATCGCCTCCATCAGCGCCGACCAGGGCTACCCGTACACCTCCGTCTATGAAGCCTCCAAGGCCGCCGTCGTCTCGCTCAGCGAAGGCCTGAACATCGAACTCGCCGAGTTCGGCATCTTGGTCAAGGCAGTAATGCCCGGCAACATGAACACCGAGATCTTCAACAAGATCGACCAGGCAGTCGACGTGCCGGAGGCCTACCATGCCTCCATCCAAAGGTTCTTCTCGGCCAACGTCGTGCGCTCGCACCCGAGCCTGACCGCCGACGTCATCTACGAAGCCGTCACGGACAACAAGCCGGCCAAGGTCCGCTATTACTCCGGCCCCGACGGCATCGCCATCCCGCGGGCCAAGCAGCTGCTCGGCCAGGACTGGTACTGGCAGGAGTTCCACGCCGCGAACTTGGGCAACCCCAGCCCGCTGTGGCAGTCCATCACGCCGGCACCTGAAGCCGCCTGACAGCGGCGCCCCGGACCGCGCTGGAGGCCGGAGACCCCCGCTCCGGCCTCCAGCGCCTTTCTCTCCTGACTGCCGGATCTCCGGGTTGCCGGTCTTGTGCCGGACGCGGACACG
>DATMVU010000452.1:0-9534 GCA_035562875.1 Actinoplanes sp.
GTCGTCTACGACCCCAAACGCGATCTGGCCGTCCTGTACGTCCCCGGCCTGCGCGCCCCGGTCATGGAGTTCGTCGCCAAGCAGGCCTCGAGCGGCGCCAGCGCGATCGTCCTCGGCTACCCGCAGGACGGCCCGTACGACGCCCAGTCCGCCCGCATCCGCGACGTGAGCCGCATCACCGGCCCGGACATCTACGAGTCCGGCGACGTGACCCGCGAGATCTACACGATCAAGTCCCTGGTCCGCAGCGGCAACTCCGGCGGCCCCTTGATCGACCCCACCGGCAACGTGATCGGCGTGATCTTCGCCGCCGCCGCCGACGACAAGTACGTCGGCTTCGCCCTGACCGCAGACGAGGCCTCCTCGGTGGCCGCAACAGGCCGAGACAACACCCGCTCCGTGCGAACCGGCGAATGCGCTTAGGCCCCGCGCGGCGGTGGGGCGGTTTGTAGCCGAGGGTCAGTTCGTGGTGGCGGCGAAGCGGCGGATGGTGATCGCAGCGGCTGTCGCGGAGAGCGCCAGCAACATGATCGCGACCCAGTGGGCCACTGGCACGCTGCTCGTGGCAGCCGGCTGCTCGGTGTCGGGGGCGGCCCAGCCGCCGACATTGCCGCCGGGGATCTTGGCGGCGTCGCTCTTCGGGGCGATGGTCTCGTTCGGGGCCGACTGGGCCTGGCCGGAGGCGGGCGCGCTACCGAAGCGGGCCACCCCGGGCGGCGGGGTGTTGTCGAGCGGATTGGTCGTGGCGTAGTCCACGTCCGCGGTGAGGGCCGCCAGCGGGTCGATCATGCCGAAACCGAACTCGGCGTCCCGGCCGGGCGCGCCCCGATCCTGAGCGGTCCGGATGATCCGGTTGACGACTTCGCCGGCCGGCATGTCCGGCCAGCGGGACCGGATCAGCGCTGCGGTCGCCGACACCATCGGTGCGGCGAAGCTGGTGCCGTGGACCCGCCAGTACCCGCCGGGACGGGCGCCGACCAGCTCGGTTGCCGGGGCGGTCACCACTGTCTCCTTGCCGCGGATCGAGCCGGACCAGATTTCCTTGCCGTCCCGCTGCATGCCGCCGACCGCGATCACGCCCGGTTCACGGGCCGGGTACCACACCCCGACCTTGGTGGTCTGCTTGGTGGAGGTGCCGGTGGCGTTGCCGGTGCAGGCGACGACCACCACATCCTTGGCGAACGCGTAGTCGATGGCGGCGGCCAGCGCCGGGCTGGAGCCGCTGCCGCCGAGTGACAGATTCACCACCTTGGCGCCGTGATCGACAGCCCAGCGCACGCCCTTGGCGACGATCAGCGCATCGTCGTAGCGGTTCTCCTCGTCGAGAACCCGCACCGGCAGGATCTTGGCGCGTGGGGCGATGCCGACCACCCCGAGGTTGTCGTCGGGACGGCCCACGATGATCGCCGACACCGTGGTGCCGTGGCCGACCGGATCGGTGGTGCCGTCGTTCGCCTTGTCGACCAGATCGGCGCCGGGCAGAACCTGGCCTTCCAGGTCGACGTGCTGGGCGTCCACTCCGGAGTCGATGACCGCGACCGTGACACCGGTGCCGTCCGCGTAGTTCCATGCACCCGGCAGGTTGAGCGCTCCCAGCTGCCACTGATCGTTGCGAACCGCGTCACCGGTGAGACTGATCGGTGCGGACAACTGCCGGGCCGGTCCCGCGGACGCCGCCGAAGCGGGCATTCCGAAAGCGATCAGGCAGGTCAGAGTGGCCACCCCGAGTCGCTGGCCACGCCGGGTCCGGACACTGCTCGGATCGCGGTGGCTCAGCACCGGGCACCGCCGGCAGGGTCCACCCATCGCGGGCTGCCCGGCCAAGCCTCGCTGCTCACACTGCTCACGGGTCGGCGTCGCCATTCTTCAGACGGTCGGTCGATCTGAGACGAGTCAGTCGAGTCGAGTGTTTCGCTCGAGTCGGCCGGTCGGGTCAGTCCGTCGAGTCGGTCAGTCAAATCGGTCAGTCGAGCTGGTCAGTCGATGGAGGGAGATTACTCTCCCACACCGGCGTGTCGCTGCGATCTTTCACGCCTAATCGCACCGAGTGTCTGTTCATCTGCCGGAATCCTGGAACGGCGGTTGGTGCGCCAGCTGGATCAACCGAATGCCCTCACGTCGCGTTATCAGGCGACCACGTCCTGGTGGCAGCGGTACCGGTTTGATGTTCCCGATGAGCGCGCCCTCCTCCGGTGATCCGGACATCACCAGACCTGGCTGGGACAGCTCCCGCAGCTTCTGGATGACCGGATCGAAGAGGGACCGGCCGGCGCCACCGGAACGGCGGGTGAGCACCACGTGCAACCCGATGTCCCGGGCCTGGGGCAGGTACTTGACCAGGGGCAGGAGTGGGTTCTCCGGTCCGGAGGCGACCAGGTCGTAGTCGTCCACCAGCACGAACAGCTCCGGCCCGGTCCACCACGTGCGATCCCGCAGCTGCTTGGGAGTGGCGTCCTCCCCCGGCAGGCGGCGTTCCATGTAGGCGGCCGCCGACTGGATCAGCTGGAGGGTCGGCTCAGCCTGCATCCCGTACCCGATCACGTGCTCGGGCTGCGGGAAGTCGATCAGGCTGCGCCGGTAGTCGACCAGGATGATCCGGCACTCCTCCGGCTGGAACCGGTTGGTCAGCGTGGTGGCCAGCGAGCGCAGGAACGACGACTTGCCGGACTCGGCGTCACCGAAGAGCAGGAAGTGCGCCTCGCTGGAGAAGTCGATCTCGACCGGCTGAAGGTTCGCCTCGGCGATACCGATCGGGATGCGCAACCCGCTGCCGCGCTCCGCGTCGAGCGCGGAGTAGGGCACCGACGGCGGCAGCAGCCGCACCCGCGGGGCCGGTTTGCCCTCCCAGGCCGCGGCGATCGCCTTGACCAGGCCGGGGGTGTCCCCGAGCGAGCTCACCTCGGGCCGGACCGTGAGCAGGTGCAGGCCCTTGGCCCGGTTGGTGGGGTGCACCACCATGCCACGGCCCGGCGTGCCCTCCGGTACGTCCTTCGCCGCCCGGTGGTTGATGACCGAGTCGGTCGGGTCGCCGAGCCGCAACTCCAGCCGGGAGCCGAAGAGGTCCCGGACCCCGGACCGGAAGTCCATCCAGCGGGAGGAGGCGGCCACCAGGTGGATGCCGTACGACAGACCGCGGGTCGCCAGGTCGGTCAGCACCCCCTCCAGTTCGTCGAACTCCTTACGGATCGTGCTCCACCCGTCGATCACCAGGAACACGTCACCGAACGGGTCGTTGCCGCCCGCACGCCGGCTCCGGTACGACGCCATCGAGTCCACCCCGAGCTCGGCGAAGCGGGCCTCCCGCTCGGCCAGCAGAGTGATCATCTCGCCGGCCGTCCGCCGGATGCCCTCGGTGTCCAGCCGCGAGAACACCCCGCCCACGTGCGGCAGGTCCCGCAGCGTGCCGAGCGAACCGCCGCCGAAGTCCATGCAGTAGATCTGCACCTCGGCCGGCGTATGGGTGAGTGCCAGACCGCAGATCATCGTCCGCAGCGCTGTCGACTTGCCGCTCAGCGTGCCGCCGACCACCGCCACGTGCCCGGCCGCGCCGGCCAGCTGCAGCCACATCACGTCCCGCAGCTGCTCACGGGGCTTGTCGACGATCGCGATCGGTACCTGGAGACGGTTGTGCACCGACGGGTTGGTGAAGGTCAGGCCCCGGCCCGGCACCACACCGACCGGGCCGAGCAGCTCGTCCAGGGTGGACGACTCGTCCAGCGGCGGCAGCCACACCTGATGCGCCGGCGGCCCCTGCCCGATGATCCGGTCCACCATCACGTCGGCGAGTTTCGGCCCGTCGTCCTGCTTGGCCGCCGGTTTCGGCTCGGGCGCGGCAGCTGTCTGCACCGCCATGTGCTGGGTGGTCCACGGCAGCACCCGGGGACCGTGGTGCTGCGCCCGGGCGCCGGACGGCCCGGAGCGGCGGATCGAGCCGCTCACATACGCCGCCTTGAACCGGGTCAACGGCTCGGTACCGAACTTCAGGTAGCCGTTACCGGGCGCCTTGGGCAGCTCGTACGCGTCCGGGACACCGAGAACCGCCCGTGACTCCAGAGCCGAGAACGTGCGCAGACCGATCCGGTACGACAGGTGGGTGTCCAGCCCGCGCAGCCGCCCGTCCTCCAGCCGCTGGCTGGCCAGCAGCAGGTGCACGCCCAGTGACCGGCCGAGTCGCCCGATCTGCAGGAAGACGTCGATGAAGTCCTGTTTCTGCTGCAGCATCTCGGTGAACTCGTCACAGACGATGAACAGTGTCGGCAGCGGGGCCAGCGGGGCACCACCGGCCCGGGCGCGCTCGTAGTCGTACAGGCTGGCGTAGTTGCCCGATTTGGAGAGCACCTCCTGCCGCCGGGCCATCTCGCCCTCCAGGGCGTCGGCCATCCGGTCCACCAGCGGCAGCGCGTGCTCCAGGTTGGTGACCACGGCGGCGGTGTGCGGCAGCCGGTCCATCGACGAGAAGGCCGCGCCACCCTTGAAGTCGATCAGGATGAAGTTGAGCACCTCGGACGAGTGGGTCGCCGCGAGCGCCAGCACCAGGGTCTTGAGCAGTTCCGACTTACCCGAACCGGTGGCGCCGATGAGCAGGCCGTGCGGCCCCATGCCGTCCTGCGCCGACTCCTTGATGTCCAGCTCGACCGGCATCCCGTCGCCGCTCACCCCGATCGGCACCCGCAGCATGTCCCGCGGTGCCCGGGCCGGCCAGCCGTTCGAGACGTTGAAACTCTCCGCGTCGGCGATGCCGATCAGCTCGGGCAGGCCCGTCTCGGCAGCCGTGGACGAACCGCCCGGATCGGCAGCCACCGCCAGCCGCAGTGGCGCCAGCCGCCGGGCCACCGCCTCGGCCCCGGCCGAGGTCAGGCCGTCAGCCCGGCCCACCTCGCTCTCGTGATCCATCGTCCAGGTGCCGAGCACCCCGTCGGTGCGCACCTCCAGCACCAGCGCCGACCGGTCCAGCAGCCGGGGCGGCGCGGTGTCCAGGTCCAGCACGGTGAGACCGTCCAGCGCGTCGTCCAGCCGGGTGGTGGCCGGTTCCGCACCGTCGATCACCACCAGCACGTGCGGGGTGCTGCCGGCGCTCTCCCCGGGATGGAACCGGGGACGGTTGCCCAGCACGTCCTCCAGCATCTCGGCCAGCTGCTGCTCGGTCCCGGCGACCAGCCGGACCGGGCCCAGCGCGTCGTTCCGGCCCGGGTGCCCGGCGTGCGGCAGCCACTTGACCCACTCCCAGTGCGAGCGGGCGTCCTGACCGGCACAGACCGCGATCACCAGATCGTCCGGCGCGTGGAAGACGGCGAGCTGGGTGAGCACCGCCCGGACCAGCGCCCGTGGACCCTCCGCACCCGGCGCGTCACCCCGCACGTAGATCCGCGAGAAACCGCGCAGCGACATCGCCACCGGCAGATCCGGCACCACCGAATAGGCGTCCAGGAAGCGGCGCAGCGCGCCGGCGGTCATCGGCTCCAGCTCGTCCAGCGGACGGGTCACCGGCGGCACCAGCGGGGTGGCCAGCGTCTGCGGCCCGACACCCACCCGCACCACACCGAAGTCCAGGTCACCGGCCCGGCGCTCCCACACCCGGTGGCTGCCGACGGTCGACCACAGCCGCTCCGGATCGGGGTGCCGGTAGAGCAGGCCGACCCGCTGCAGTTTCGCTGTCTCCCGGACCCGTTTGCGCAGCGAGGCGAGGTGCCGCAGGTACTCCCGGCGGGCGGTCATCATCTCGGCCTTGCGCGGTGCGCCCGAGTTTCCGACCGAGGTCATCATCATCGCCAGCGAGGAGACCCCGAAAAGACCACCGATGACGTACGTGTACGCCCCGCCACCGCCCCGGCCCATCATCATCGCCATGGCCAGCGTGCCGCCCAGCATCGGCAGTGCCATCAGCCACTGCCGCCAGCCGCCCGCCGCCTCGTCCGGGATCTCCGGTGGCGCCTCGACCACCAACTGCTCGGACGGGATCTCGGGTGCCGGCCTGCGGGCCGCCCGCTTGACCACCACGGTGCCCATTCCGCCCCCTACACTGTGCAGCTCAGCAGCCCCGAAGCTTGCGGGACGTCATGACCGGCTCATGCTAGGTAAAGTTCCGTCGATCCCGCAGCCTCGGGGGCCGGAGTTGTGGATAAACCCGCTTTCCGGGCTGTGGACAACGGAAGGATTACCTGGTGAGCGTCGGTCTGGCCCGCGTGACGATCAGCGCGCCGCAACGTCGTGTCGACGTGGCCCTTCCCGAGCAGGTCCCGCTGGCCGAGCTGCTGCCGGAGGTGCTCCGCTACGCCGGTGAGGGCCTCGCCGACGAGGGCGAACGGCACGGCGGCTGGGTGCTGCGCCGGGGCGACGGTGTGGTTCTCGCCACCGGACAGGGCCTGCACCCGCAGGGTGTGCGCGACGGTGAGGTTCTTCACCTGGTTCCGGCCGGCGACGCCTGGCCGGAACTCGAGTACGACGACGTGGTCGAGGCCATCGCCGAGGGCGCACGCCGCCGTGGCGGAGCCTGGACTCCCGACGCCAACCGCACCGTCACCCTGGCCGCCGCCGCGGTGCCGCTCGGGCTCGGCCTGCTCGCGCTCCTGGCGGGCAGCAGCCGGGGTGTCTGGCCGGGCATCGCCGGACTCGCCGTCGCGGTCCTGCTGGCTCTGGTCGGGACGGTCGCCTCCCGCGCGTTCGGGGACGGCCGGGCCGGCGTGGCCCTCGGTGGATACGCGCTGCCGTACGCCTTCGCCGGTGGCGCGGCACTCGTCACCTCGTACGACAAGAGTGGGGTTCTGCCCCTGGTGCCCTGGATCGGTGGCCCGGAACTCCTTGCCGGTTCGGTCGCGATCCTGCTGGTCGCTGCGCTGGCCGGGGCCGGAGTGGCGGCCGGGGCCCGGTTCTTCACGGCCGGTGCGACGGTCGGCCTGCTGGGTGCGCTCACCGCCGCCACCGGGCTGTTCACCGACGCGGCCGGTGGCGCCGCCGTACTGATCTCGGTGCTGGTCTGCGGGATCGGCGTACTGCCGCTGCTCGCGGTCCGGTTCGGTCGCACCCCGCTGCCGCCGGTCAGCCTGCCGGCCGGCACCGACGCGCCGTCGACGGTCGAGGACCCGTTCCGCCAGAGTGCCGGTGACTCGGTGCGCAAACTGCCGGAGCGGGCGGCGGTGTTCGCCGCCGTCACCCGTACCGACGAGCTGCTGGCCGGCATGCTGCTGGGGCACGCGGTCCTGGCGGTCGGGGCCTTCGCGGTGCTCGCCACCGACGGCACCTGGGCGTCCCGCGCCCTGCTCGCGGTCGGTGCCGCCGCACTGCTGCTGCGCTCGCGCCTGTTCGTCTCCCGGCGGCACCGGGTGCCGGTGCTCACCGCCGGTCTGGCCGGTGGCGCAGCCCTCGGCGTCGACCTCCTGGCCGCCGCGGGCGGTGCCCTTCCCGCGGTGATCGCCGGAGCGGTGGTGGTCGCCTTGATCACCGTTGCGGCCGGAGCGCGGTACGCCGATCGGCCCCCGTCGCCCTACCTTGGTCGCGTTGCGGACATCATCGACGCCCTCGTGGTCATCTCGGTCATCCCCGTCGCCTGCGCCGTGCTCGGTCTCTACCAAGCGGTCTCCGGCCTCGGCTGACGTTCGCCCACCCGGCTCAGCCGGTTGTGAAAAATGTCTCGCAAGACGCAATACGACCGCACCTACCAGGCCTCGTGGGCCTCGCAGGTGCGGTCGTCAGCGGTTTTGCGGGAGCGTGTGGTCAGTGCTCTCCCTCGGCCTCAGCGGCCTCGGCGCGCTTGAACGAGGCCCGGATCTCGGCCTCCGCCTCGATCCGGCCGGTCCAGGTCGCGCCCTCGACCGACTTGCCCGGCTCCAGGTCCTTGTAGACCGTGAAGAAGTGCTGGATCTCCATCCGGTCGAACTCGCCCAGGTGGTGAATGTCGCGCAGGTGCTCCTGGCGCGGGTCCTCGAAGGGCACACAGAGGACCTTGTCGTCGCGGCCCTTCTCGTCGGTCATCCGGTACATCCCGATGGCACGGGCCCGGACCAGGCAGCCGGGGAAGGTCGGCTCCTGGATCAGCACCAGGGCGTCCAGCGGGTCGCCGTCCTGGCCCAGGGTGCCCTCGATGTAGCCGTAGTCCGCGGGATACTGTGTCGCGGTGAAGAGGGTCCGGTCCAGCCGGATCCGGCCGGTCTTGTGGTCCACCTCGTACTTGTTGCGCTGCCCCTTGGGGATCTCAACCAAGACGTCGAAATCCATATCTCGCTCCCCTTTTGCTTGCCCGCTTGAGATAGTCCGGTCCGCTGGGCGGGAGCGGGGCGTCGAAGCAGAGCCCGCAGGATCCGCGCGCAACGGTGTGCCGGATGTCGCTAGTCTCCCCTAAGTCTGACGCCACGGGCGAGGAGGGGCGTGTGACGAGGCAAGATTCACATGACGGTCCGGAGGAACACGGCGTGTCGGGTTCGCAACCCGGCCCGGCGGAGGGTAAGCGGGCTTCTGACCCGCCATCCGCGCCTTCGGCATACCCTCACAATCCGGACACTAGTCCGCCGGCTCCGGCTGGTGCCGGGTCATCGGCTGGTCGTGCCGCTGTTTCCCCACCAACGGGTGAAGAACGTCGCCCGTTCCCCTGGCAGCAGGAGGAGTCCCGGCCGGCGACTCCGGCACTCCCGGTTGCCGGGACCACGCCGGTGCCACAGCCGGTGCCTGCTGCTCCAACACCCGGACTGACCCAATCCCTTGCCGGTACGCCTGGTCAAGGCGCCGCTCCGTCGGCTGCGGCCCGTTCGCTGGCAGCCGCGTCACAGCCACAGTCGCCTGCCACGACGGCACCACCGTCCTCTCCTGCCACGCCGGGCGGTGTGCAGGCGCAACCGTCGTCGCCCTCTCCTTCCGCACCTGGTCGCGTGGCTTCTCAGTCGTTCGAGGTGCCGTCAGCAGGCCGGCCGGGTTCCGGTTCTGATCTTCCGGCTGCGGGGTCGGCGGCGTCCGGTTCGAACCCTCCGGCCACCGTGCAGTTCTCCACCGTGCAGTCTGGGGCGGTGACCACGCCGACGGGTCAGGCTGCTGAACCGGTGCCGGGCGCGCCTTCGAGCGGGCCGGGGGCCGCGCCCTCGGCCGGACCGGTCGCTTCGGGTGGACCGGCTGCTGACGTGGAGGCGCGACCGGGCTCCGGGGTGGAGACGCGGCCGGCCTCTGGTCCGGCGGCCGGCCAGGGTTCGGGAGAAGTTTCTGGTCAAGGCTCGGTTCCTTCGGCTGGGCAGGGCACCGTGCCGACAGCGGAGCAGGTGGCTGGTGCCGGGCGTGCGGCGGCCCGGATTCCTGGACAGCCCTCGGTGGGGCCGTCTGCCGGGTCGGCTGCGGGAGCCTGGGCTTCCGGGCCCGGGCAGATCTCGTTCCAGTCAGTTCCTGATCAAGGGCAGGCTGCTGCTCCGCAGGCCTCTGGTCAGGACGCCGCGGCTGCTCCGCGGGCTTCCGGCCAGGAGCAGGCGGCTGTTCCGCAGGTTCCTGATCAGGGGCAGGCGGTTGCTTCGCAGGCTGCTGATCCAGGTGTGGGGGAGAGCCGGCCGACTTCGGGAGCGG
>DATMVU010000453.1:0-20362 GCA_035562875.1 Actinoplanes sp.
TGGATGCCGGCGGTCACCTGCTGTTCGATTCGGGCGAGGGGTCCGCCGGGCGACGCTCGGTGCATGACAGTCATCGAGGTCGAGAACCTGGCCAAGCGGTACGGCGAGACGGTCGCCGTACGAGATGTCTCCTTCGCTGTCGAGCCGGGTGAGATCTTCGGGATCCTCGGCCCGAACGGTGCCGGCAAGACCACCACCGTGGAGTGTGTCGCCGGTCTGCGCACCCCTGACGCGGGCCGGATCACGGTCCTTTGCAGGCCGGCCGGTGACCGGGAACTGCGCACCCGGATCGGGGTGCAGCTGCAGGAGAGCGAACTCCAGGACAAGATCACCGTCCGGGAGGCGCTGGAGCTGTACAGCTCGTTCTACCCGGATCCGGCCGACTGGCGCGCGCTCGCCGGTGATCTGGGTCTGGAGTCCAAGCTCAAGTCCCGGTTCGGCAAGCTCTCCGGCGGCCAGAAGCAGCGCCTGTCGATCGCTCTCGCGCTGATCGGCAACCCGGAGATCGCCATCCTGGACGAGTTGACCACCGGCCTGGACCCGCAGGCCCGCCGGGACACCTGGGAGCTGATCTCCGGCATCCGCGACCGTGGTGTCACGCTGATCCTGGTCACGCATTTCATGGAGGAGGCCGAGCGCCTCTGCGACCGGATCGTGGTCATCGATCACGGTGCGGTCGTCGCCCTGGACACCCCGGCCGGCCTGATCCAGCGGGCCGGCGCCCGGCAGACGATCCGCTTCCGCCCGTCCGCGGACATCGCTGACGAGTTGCTCACCGTGCTGCCCGAGGTGCGTGAGCTGCGCCGGCAGGGTGCCCGGATCGAGATCACCGGGGACGGGAACCTGCTGCACGCGGTCGTCTCGGTGCTCGCCCGCAACGGCATCACCGCCGCGGAGTTGACCCTCGAACAGTCCACCCTCGACGACGCCTTCGTCCACCTGACCGGCCGGGAGTGACCGACATGTCCATCTTCGCCAAGATCACGCTGACCGAGATGCGGCTCACCCTGCGCGAACCGGTCTACACCTTCTTCACGCTGCTCTTCCCGGTCCTGCTGATCGTCATCCTGGGCAACGTGCCGACCATGCAGGAGGCCCCGCCGGAACTGGGCGGACTCCGCGTGATCGACCTCTACGCCGGGCTCGCTCTCGGCCTGGCGATCGGCATCGTCGGCCTGCAGGGGCTGCCGTCGGTGCTGGCCACCTACCGGGAACGCGGCATCCTGCGCCGGCTCGCCACCACCCCGGCACCCCCGGCCGCCCTGCTCGCCGCCCAGCTGGTGCTGAACCTGATCACCATGCTCGTCTCGATGGTGCTGGTCTACACGGTGGCGATCGTCGCCTTCGACGTGCCGTTCCCGGCGAACCCGGCGCTGTTCCTGCTCGCGGTCCTGCTGAACTGCGCCGGAGCGTTCGCGCTCGGCCTGCTGCTGGCGGCGCTGGCCCCGAGCGGCAAGACCGCCAACGCGATCGGCACGTTCCTGTTCTTCCCGCTGATGTTCTTCGCCGGCCTGTGGGTGCCGCGTGACCTGATGCCGGAGGTCCTGGCCCGGATCGGCGACTTCACCCCGCTCGCCGCCGGGCAGGATCTGATGACCGACGCCCTCATGGGACAGTCGCCGGGCCTGCTCTCGATTACCGTCCTGTTGGGATACCTGGTCGTCTGTGGCGCCGCCGCGGTGAAGCTCTTCCGCTGGGAGTGACGAGGAGTGACGATGCCGATCCACGAGGAGGACCGGGAGCGCTGGCGCGTCTGGCTGTCCTACGGAACGCTGAGCAGTGCGTTGCTGGCGATCCTGGTGGCGTGGGAGGTCGACGATCTCTACCACGCGGACCTCCCGGTCGTCCTCGGTCTGGTCGCGTTCGCCGCCGCCTGGATGTGGTTCTGGATCGACATGCACCCGGCCTGGCAGCACCGCCGCGCGCCGATGGTGGTGTTCCTCGTCGGACTGCTGGTCATCAATCTGATGCTGGTGCTGGCCAGTCCGCTGTTCGGCATCTTCACCTGGACCGGCTACATCTTCGTCGGCTATGCGATGCCCGGCATGTGGCAGCTCGCCGGGGTGCTGCCGGTCGCCGCGATCAACGCCCTCTCCCAGGTCGGTGGCTGGCGGACGTTCGCCTCCGATGAGGACGGGCCGGTCATCTATGCGGCGATCCTGCTGTGCAACCTGCTGATCGCCGGGATCATGACGTTCGTGGCGATCCGTACCGACCGGGAGTCGGACAGCCGGATCCAGCGCATCGACGAACTGGCCGAGGCCAACGCCAAGCTCGCCGCCGCCCTGCAGGAGAACGCCGGACTGCACGCCCAGCTCGTGGTCCAGGCACACGAGGCGGGTGTCCACAAGGAACGGCAGCGGATGGCCGGCGAGATCCACGACGTGCTCGCGCAGGGTCTGACCGGCATCGTCACCCAACTGGAGGCAGCCGAGTCGCACCCGGCCGACCGGGACCGGCACCTGACCACCGCGAAACGCCTGGCCCGGGACAGTCTCACCGAGGCCCGGCGCTCGGTGCAGGCGCTGCGCCCCCAGCAACTGGATGCGGCCCGGCTGCCGGACGCGCTCGACGACGTGATCGCCGGGTGGGCGGACGTCCATGGGGTCCGCGCCGACCTGACCGTCACCGGGGTGGCCCGGCCGATGCTCCCGGAGATCGAGACGACCCTGTTGCGGACCGCGCAGGAGGCGCTCGCGAACGTGGCCAAACACGCGGCGGCGGCCCGGGTGGGGTTGACCCTGTCGTACATGGAGGATGTGGTGACCCTGGACGTCCGTGACGACGGCGCCGGCTTCGACCCGGCCGCCCCGCGGGAGGTCACCGACGAGGGCGGTTTCGGTCTGCGGGCGATGCGGGAGCGCCTGACCCGGATCGCCGGAACGCTCGCGGTGGAGTCGGAACCGGGCCACGGCACCGCGATCTCCGCGTGCGTGCCGGCCATCACGATCGGGGGATGAGAATATGATCGGCATCGTCATCGTGGACGACCATCCGGTGGTCCGGGACGGACTTCGCGGCATGTTCACCGGCGACGACCGGTTCACCGTGCTCGGTGAGGCCGGCGACGGACGGGAGGCACTCGCGGTCACCGCCGCGGTCACCCCCGACGTGATCCTGATGGACTTGCGGATGCCGGTGATGGACGGCGTCACCACGATCCGCGAACTGAAGGCCCGCGGATCCACCGCCCGCGTCCTGGTCCTCACCACCTACGACACCGACAGCGACGTGCTGCCCGCGATCAAGGCCGGTGCCACCGGCTACCTGCTCAAGGACACCCCGCGCGAGGATCTCTTCCGGGCCGTCGTCTCCGCACACCGCGGCGAGTCGGTGCTCTCCCCGGCGGTCGCCGGCCGCCTGATGGGTCAACTGCGCTCACCAGCCCGGGAACCCCTCAGCCAGCGCGAGATCGAGGTGCTCACCCTGATCGCGCGTGGCTGCACCAACCGGGAGACCGCCACCCGGCTCTTCATCAGCGAGGCCACGGTCAAGACGCACCTGCTGCACGCCTACGCCAAGCTCGGTGTCCGGGACCGGGCGTCGGCGGTGGCCACGGCCATCGAGCAGGGCCTGATCCGCCGTGCTTGAAAACCTTTGATCCGGTACGCCGCGGAAAGGTCCCGTCAGGTCCGCGCGAGGCCGGCATCGGGTCGCGGCCGACCCGCGACCGCCGGGTGGTGAGCGGTGGTCACCCGGTTCTCGTCCGGCTGATTGCCGCCGTTTTCCGACATCGATATGGTGCCGTGCCGCCTTCCGATGGCACGCTTCTGCCATGGACATCGGTGGATCAGAAACGCCGCGGGACCCTGATCGCCCGGAGACCCCGGTCCGCGGCCCCTGGCATGCGGTCGATTTCGAAACCCTCCCGCCGGCCGACATCCTGATCGAGATCGACCGGGTCGTCCCCACCTTGCGGGAGATCCCGCCGCCGGTGGAGAACCCGGTCTTCACCGCCGCCGTCCTGGCGAACCTGGACTGGGCGGCCCTGACCCATCCGGACATGTCGCCCTGGGAGTGCCAGCCGGATCTGCCCCGGATCAGCCGGCAACTGTCCCGGATCGACGCCCTGCTGGCCCGGGTCACCCGGCTGCCGGTGCCGGCGGACCGTCTCGCCACCAGCCTCACCGACGTCGGCGCCTGCCTGGCGGAACTCACCCGCGTCTGCCGTGACCTGGGCGCCACCGACCTGACCGGGCAGGCCGACGCGGACGCGTGGATCGACGCCCTGGACCGGGCGATCACCGAGCTGGAACAGGGTGACGGACCCCGTGGCCCGTCGGCCGGCCTGACCGTGCGCGACGGCCACGCGGTCATGTACGTCATCGGTGGCACCGTGCACGTCGTCCACCACTGCACCGTCGCCCAGCCGGTGATCGAGGTGGGAACCCTTGTCGACTACGACGCGGGCGCTGACACCGAGGTCTGGTTCCACGGCATCGAACCGCCCCGGACCCCCGGCCGGCGGATCCTGCGCTCGCACGGCGTCTCGGTGAACACCGGCAACCAGCGCCGGGACGTCTTCGACCACCGGATCGGCACCTGCCCGCTGGCCCTCGGTGTGCTGGTGGCACTGCCCGCATTGCGCCCGGCGATCCGGGCCTGCCGGACCACCGGCGAGGACGCCCGGCCCGCCCTGCACGCCGCGATCCGCCAGGTGGTGGCCGCCGTCGACATCAGTGTGCTGATCACCGGTGAATCACCGGCGCCGACCGGGGACGTACGGCTGACCGTCCGGCACGGTGCCGGAGTCTCCGCCAGGATGGCGACATGACCGACATTCCGCCGCCACAGGTGTGGCCGTCGCTGTGGGCGAACGACGCCCGCGCGCTCATCCGGTTCCTCGTCGACGCGTTCGGTTTCCAGGAACGGGTCACCTACACCGACGGCGACGTGATCCAGCACTGTCAGCTCGACTGGCCGCCGGGCGGCGGCGTGATGCTCGGCTCGGCCCGCGACGACCCGGGCAGCCCGTGGCAGTTGACTCCCGGCACGTTCGGCGCCTACGTGGTCGCCGACGACATCGACGCCCTGCACGACCGTGCGGTCGCCGCCGGGGCGGAGATCCTGAAACCACCGTTCGACACCGACTACGGTTCCCGCGACTTCATGGCCCGCGACCCGGAGGGCAACCTCTGGGCGTTCGGCACCTACCGGGGCGAGCCCCGGGCCGCCTCCCCCGAGAGTTGACGGGAGGCAGCCCGGGCCCGTCAGTGCCCCAGCGCCTTGGCCAGGTCGTCGCGGAAGCCGCGCTCGGCATCGGTGACCGTCTCGCCGCCGATGCCCAGCAGGCCACCGGTGGAGGCGGCGCCCACCACCTCGTCGGCGATCTCCACGAGCCAGTGCTTGTAGGTCTCCGCGTCGGCCGGCGAGGCCTTGGCGGCGAGCAGCGCGGCGGCCTCGGCGGCCCGGCCCACCACGTCGGCCGCGTAGGCGACCGGGTCACCGGGCTGGATCACCGGCGGCTCCTCGCCGATCTCCGGGTCCCCGGCCTCGGCGACGGCGGCCTTGGCGGCAGCCGCGACGAGCACACTGGCCGAGGCCCGCGCGTCGGAGATCCGGTCCAGTCCGGCGGCGCTCTCCGCCCGGGTCTTGCGGGCACTGTCCGGGCTGGCGGCACTCGCCGCGGTGAGCACCGACTGCGGCAGGCCGGTCAGCAGCCCCCACTCGGCGTCGGTGTAGCCGAGTTCGGCGTAGAGCGGTCGATCCGTCACAGGGTTGTCCCTTCCCTTTCGGCGGCCTGTTCGTTGGCCGACAGCATTGTCACTTACCCGTTCCCGCCACTGCCGTACCTTGTGGCCATGTCTCCCCGGCTGATCTGTTCCGGACTCTTCGTCACCTGGGCCGTGCACGACACCGAAGAGGTCCTGACCGCCTCCTGGTGGTCGGTCCGCAGCACGCCCCGGCTGCTGGCCGAGGGCTGGCCGGAACGCCTGGTCGGTGCGATCGGCTCGACCACCCCACAGTCTCCCGGGTGCTGCTGCCCGGTTAGGCCGGGTGCTGTCGCTCCCCGGGCCTGGGGGAGAATCATCGGGTGCGCGAGGTGGTGGACGGGGTCTTCGAACTCCGCCTGGGATACGTCAACGTCCACGCGGTCGTCACCGACGACGGTGTGGTGCTCATCGACACCGGTCTGCCCGGCCGGTCGCCACTGATCGAGCGTGGCCTGGTCAAGATCGGCCGGTCGCTCGGCGAGGTGACCACGATTCTGGTCACCCACCGCCATCCAGATCACATCGGCAGCCTCGCCGAGCTGCGTAAACGTACCGGCGCCCGGGTCTTCGCCCATGCCGCCGAGGCCTTGTGGATCACCGGGCACGTGCCGCCGTCCGAGCCGGTGGGGTTCCTGCAGAAGCTGATCGCCCGGGCGGTCGGCACCGTCGAGCCGACCAAGATCGACCAGCTGATCACCGCCGACGGGTTCGAGCCGGTGCCCGGTTTCACCGCGCTGCACACCCCGGGACACACCCGCGGCCACGTGTCGTACCTGCTGGACCGGTCCGGCGGCATCCTGTTCGCCGGGGACGCCGCGGGCAGCAACCGCGGCAAGGTGTCCGCCCCGCCGCGCCCGGTCACCTCGGATCCGGCCCGCGCCGGGGAGAGCCTGGCCCGGCTGGCCGAGCTGGAGTTCGACCATGCCGTCTTCGGTCACGGCCGGGCGGTCTCCGGCCTGGCCGTGGAGGCGTTCCGCAAAGCGGTCGCGGGCTGATCAGCTCATGTTGACGTAGGTCGGGTTGTCCAGGAGGAACGCGGCCACCCGGTCCTCGGTGACCGCCTTGAAGAAGTCGTCGACGCCGTCCAGGAAGCGCTCACCCTTGTAGTTGGGCTCGTAGATGCCCTCACCGGGCAGTTTGACGGTGACCATGTCGTCGACGTTGAGGTCTTTCATCTCGACGGCCCATTCCAGGATGGTGTGGTCGCCACCGGCGAAGGTCAGCGAACCACCGGCCGCGTCCATCACCGCCGCCAGTTTGGCCGGGTCGGTGACCACGTCCCGGCTCATCGCCTGCTTCGCGATGGCCTTGATGAACTGCTGCTGGTGGCGCTGCCTGTCGTAGTCGCTCATCGCGACACCCTTGACGTTCGGGTAGCGCTGCCGGACGTAGTCGAGGGCCTCCCACGCCTTCAGCTTCACCGGCTTGTCGCTCTTCTTGTAGAACTTCGCCGGACCGGTGTACGGGTGGTCGCAGTCGCTGGTCACCGGGCAGCCCGGTTTCCGTTCCCGGATCTTGCCGTTCGGCTGGCGGTGCTCGGACTGGACGTCCATGTCGATGACCATCTCGACACCGCCCATCGCCTCGACGATCTTCTGGAATCCGCCGAAGTTGACGATCGCCCCGGCGTCGAACTTCTTGATCCCGGTGACGTCGCCGACCGTCTTGGCCAGCAGCTGGAAACCCTGGGCCTCGCTGTATTTGCCGTCACCGAGTGAACTGCCCCAGGCCATCGCGGCGTTGATCTTTGACCGTCCGCCGCCGGTACCGGACTTCGCGAACGCCGGGATGTCGGCCCGCAGATCCCGGGGGATGGAGAAGACGTAGGCGCTGTGCCGATCCCGCGGAATGTGCGCGATCAGAATCGAGTCGGACAGCGGCGCGGTCTTGTCGTCCCGCGGGTCGATGCCGGTCAGCAGGATGTTCACCGGCCCGTTGATGTCGGCCTTCACCTGGCCGGCCTCGGCCGGTTTGTCCTCGACCGAGTCGAGCAGCGAGTTGTCGGTGAGCTTCTCGGTATAACTGGAGACGAGCTGCTGCCCGGCGACCAGCGATCCTCCGGAGACCACGAGCACCCCGGCCCCGAGCCCGACACAGACGCGAGCCCACAACGGCGATCGCCGTTTGACCTTCTTCTCGCCCACCGCGTTCCGCCTCCCCGTACCGGCAATGTGCGCATGATGGCACACGCGCACAAGAAGCGCTTGGGAGCGCTCCCCATCGATGCCGGCACAGGTAGGACACAGTGGAACGAACTCTCGTGCACTCTCCGGCCTAGAAGTGCCCGAGGGCTGAATTCATCGACCGCAAGACCGCATGACCCCACCCGCGGGCCGGAGGATCACTCCCCGACCAGCAGCTGTTGCTTGACCACCACCGGGACGGAGAGGGTCTTGTAACCGACGGTGTCGAAGAGGACCGTCATCCGGTCCTCCTCGTAGTTCATCACCATGCCGGTTCCCCACTCGCCGTGGCGGACCTGGCTGTGGACCGGGAACGGGCCCTCCGGTTCGGCGGCGGCGATCTCCTGGGCGGTGCCGTCGGCGCAGTTGTCGCAGTGGCCGCAGGGCTTCTTCAGGTTCTCGCCGAAGTAGGCGAGCAGGGTTTCGGTGCGGCACTGCCGGGATTGGGCGAACGCGCGCATCATGTCGGTCCGGGACTTGACCACCGCCTGCTGCCGTTCGAACTCCTCGATCGCCTGGGCGGCCGCGGCGGCCGGGAGGAGCGCGTGCGGCGGGACTGTCAGTTTGTGGCCGGCGCCGGCGGTCACCGCGCCCACCTGCTCCAGCAGGTTGAGGTACTGGCCGAGTTTGCGGGGGCCGAGTCCGGTGGCCTTCTGCAGGGCGGTCTTGCTGGCCGGGGCCTTGTGCAGTTCGCCGGCGAGGTTGCGCAGTTCCTCCTCGGACGGTGATCCGCCCTGGAAGAAGCGCTGGATGGCCTCGTCCTCGGAGCGCCACAGCAGCAGGGCCCGGGCGGGTTGGCCGTCGCGCCCGGAGCGGCCGATCTCCTGGAAGTAGCTGTCCGGGGAGTCGGGCAGGGCCACGTGTGCGACCCAGCGGATGTTGGGTTTGTCGATGCCCATGCCGAACGCGGAGGTCGCCACCATGATGTCGACCTTGTCGTCGCTGAAGTCGGTGTGGCGTTGTTCGCGCAGGCCGGAGGCCATCCCGCCGTGGTAGTACTCGGCCGGGTAGCCGGACGAGGTGAGTCGTTCGGCTAGTTCCTCGGCGGCCCGGCGGGTGGCGACGTAGATGATGCCGGGGCGTTGTTCCTCGTCGAGCATCCCGGTCAGCCGGCGCCACCGGTAGCTGTCGTCGGGGCAGTACGCCACTTCGAGGAACAGGTTGGGCCGGTCCAGTCCGGAGACGTGGATCTCGGGTTTGTGCAGCCGGAGCCGGGCGATGATGTCCTCGCGTACCGGCGGTGAGGCGGTGGCGGTGAGGGCGAGGATCGGTGGCCGGCCGATCTGTTTGATCATGTCGCCGAGGGCCAGGTAGTCGGGCCGGAAGTCGTGTCCCCACGCGGAGATGCAGTGCGCTTCGTCGACGGCGACGAGTCCCGGTTTGAGGGCTCGTACCTCGGCCAGTTTCTCCGGGTCGGTGAGCTGTTCGGGGGTGATGAAGAGGAATTCGGCCTCGCCCCGGCGGACCGCCTCGAATGCCTCACGCTGCTGGTTCGGGGTCTCCTGGGAGCTGACCCGGACCGCACGGATCTTGGCGTCGCCGCGCTCGTTGAGGGCGGCGATCTGGTCCTGTTGCAGGGCCAGCAGTGGGGAGATCACCACTGTCGGGCCGGGCAGCAGCACCGCCGGGATCTGGTAGATGGCCGACTTCCCGGCTCCGGTCGGCAGCACCACCAGGGCGTCCTTGCGGCGCAGCACGGCACGCATCGGTTTGAACTGGCCGGGGCGTAGTTTGCGCCAGCCGAACTGATTCCGGGCGACCCGGCGCAGGCGGGGGCCGTAGATGGGGAGTCTCATCGAGCCGAGGCTGTCCGATCTTGGGTGGGGGGAGTACCGGTGCGGCCCCGTTACCCCTATTTGCCGCCGAACATGCGGCGAATCGCCCAGATCAGGAACAGGACGGCCAGGGCCACGCCGAGAAGGCGGACCGCATGCACCTCGGACCAGTCGATGTCGCGCCAGTCGCCGGCCGCGACGGGGGGAGTGAGCACGTGCACATTCTAGGCCCAGCACTGTCTCAGTAAATAGAAAGGTTTGTTGACTAAACCGTACGCCTCGTGTGAACGTGGTCCCCGGCAGAGACGGCGGACGTGGCAGAGACGAACACATCGGAGGTACGGGGGCTCATGTCGACTAACGGCGAATTGCCGGAACTGGCGGCTGCGGTGCTACAACCCGGTTTCGTCGGCACCACCGCCCCGGACTGGGTCCGCCGGTGGCTCGGTGCCGGGCTCGGCGGTGTCGCCCTCTTCGCCCGCAACGTGGAGTCACCCGCCCAGGTGGCGGCGCTCACCGCCCGGCTGCGGGCGGAGAATCCGGATGTGATCGTTGCCATCGACGAGGAGGCCGGTGACGTCACCCGGTTCGAGTCCCGGCTCGGCAGCTCCCGCCCCGGCAACCTGGCGCTCGGCACGATCGACGACCCGGAACTGACCGAGGCCGTCGCCCGGGACCTGGGCCGGGAGTTGGCCCTCGCCGGGATCACCCTCGACTACGCGCCCGACGCCGACGTCAACAGCAACCCCGGCAACCCCGTCATCGGTGTACGGTCCTTCGGAGCCGAGCCCCGGCTGGTCGCCCGGCACACCTCGGCCTTCATCCGCGGACTCCAGGACTCCGGAGTGGCCGGTTGCGCCAAACACTTCCCCGGTCACGGTGACACGGCTGTCGACTCGCACCATGATGTGCCGGTGATCGCCCGCACCTCGGACGAACTGATCGCTTGCGAGCTGGTCCCGTTCCGGGCGGCGATCGCGGCCGGGGCCCGCTCGGTGATGACCGGGCATCTGCTGGTCCCGGCGTACGACACCGACCTGCCGGCCACCCTGAGCCCGCGGATCCTGACCGGGCTGCTCCGTGAGGAGCTGGGCTTCGACGGCCTGATCGTCACCGACGGCATCGAGATGCAGGGGGTGCGCCGCCGGTTCGGACTGGCCGGTGCCACGGTCCGGGCGCTGGCCGCCGGCGCCGACGCCATCTGCGTCGGTGGCGGCCACGACGACGAGCAGACCGCGATCCGGCTGCGGGACGCCATCGTCGCCGCCGTCCGCTCCGGTGAACTGCCCGAGGAGCGGCTGCGGGCCGCCGTCGACCGGGTGCGGGCGCTCGCCGCCTGGACCACGCGGCGGCAGACCGAGACCGGCGCGCGGGCGATTGCCGACGCGGCCGCCGCCGACGGGGTCGCGCCCCTCGGATCGGCGCTCGGGTTCGAGGCCGCGCGCCGGGCGGTCCGGGTCACCAGCAGCGGGGCCGGGCCGGTGCTGCCGCTCTCCGGGGTGCCGCACGTGGTCGAGTTCGCGCCGCCGCACAACATCGCGATCGGCGCCGAGACCCCGTGGGGTGTCGGCGGGCCGCTCGCCGAACTGCGGCCCGGCACCACGTCGGTCCGGTTCTCCGCCGAGGATCTGGAACCGCTCGCCGACCCGGCCGCCGCGGTGCTCGCCGGGTCCGGCGACCGGCCGCTGGTGCTGGTGGTCCGGGACGTGCACCGGCACCCGTGGATCGAGCGGGCACTGCGGGCCGTGATCACGGCCCGCCCGGACACCGTGGTGGTCGAGATGGGTATCCCGGTGACGGTGGCCGGCGGTGTGCACATCGCCACCCACGGCGCCACCCGGGCGCTGGGCCGGGCCGCCGCCGAGCTGATCGCCGGCGCACCCGTCCCGCAGCCGGTGGCCGCCTGACAAGATCCTGAGAATCCTGGCTCAGCGGGCGATCAGATCCTGGTACTCCTGGTGCTCGCCGATGTACTCGGCGAAGAACGGGCACGCGGGCACCACCCGGCCGCCGCGTGCCCGGATCTGATCGAGGGCCTGCCGGGCGAGTTCCCCGGCCAGGCCCCGGCCGCGCCTCTCCGGGGCGGTCTCGGTGTGCAGGATGGTCACCACACCGTCCCGGACGCGGTAGGTGGCAAGTGCGCCGACGTCGCCGTCGACCAGGAGTTCGAAGCGGTGCTCCAGGGCGTTGTCCCGTACCGAAAGGTCACTCACCCCTCACAGCTTATGTTTGCTTTGGCCACGTACCGTGAGAAGGGTGTTGATCTCCATGCCGCGCCGCATCGCCTCCGCCCTCGCCACGGCAGCCCTGGGCCTCACCCTTCTCACCGGATGCAGTGACGACGTCAACTGCGGTCTCGACCAGTGCACCGTCACCATCCAGCGGGAGACCAACGCCAAGGTCGAGGTGCTCGGGGTGGAGGCGAAATTCGTCTCCGCCGATGAGAACACCGTGACGATGGACATCGCCGGGGAGCAGATCCAGCTCACCAAGGGCCAGCAGGCGGTCGACGTCGGCGGTCTCCAGGTGACCCTCACCAGTGTCACCCCTGAGGACATTCAGCTGGAGATCTCCCGCTAGGCGGAGAGGTACGTTTGACGATCGAGCTTCCTGGTCACATCTGGGGCATGTCCACAGCTGCCTCGAACGTCAAGCACACCGCATCACGGGCCGCCGAGAGTAAGCCCCTGGAGTACCTGGCCCGGGGCGGCTTCATCGGGTACGGCATCATCCACCTGCTCTTCGCCTGGATCGCGCTCCAGGTGGCCCTGGGTGGCTCCGGTCAGGACAGTGACCAGTCCGGAGCCCTCCAGGCGATCGCCAAGCAGCCGTTCGGCAAGACTCTGCTGATCATCATCGCCGTCGGCCTGGTGGCCATGGCGATCTGGCAGGCCTTCGAGGCCGCGATCGGCGAGAGCGGCCCGCAGGACAAGCGGGCGATGGCCGAGCGGGTGCTCTCCGGCGTTCGCGCGATCCTCTACTCCTACCTCGCGTGGACCGCCGTCAAGGTGGTGCAGGGCGCCGACTCCTCGATGGGTGACAGCAACGCCGGCATGACCGCCGGTCTGATGGACTCGCAGGGCGGCCGCATGCTGGTCGGTCTGATCGGCCTGGTGGTTCTCGGTGTCGGTGTCGGCATGGCGATCTACGGCTACAAGAAGAAGTTCACCCGGCACCTGAAGACCCAGGAGATGCCGGCCGGCACCCGCAAGCCGATCATCCGGCTCGGCATGGCCGGCTACATGTCCAAGGGCACCGCGTACGCGATCGCCGGTCTGCTCGTGGTCTCCGCCGCCCTGAACTACGACCCGGAGAAGGCCCGTGGCCTGGACGCCGCGCTGAAGACCCTGGCCGGTTACTCCTGGGGCGTGTGGCTGCTGGTGCTGATCGCGGCCGGTATCGCCGCCTTCGGTGTCTACTGCCTGGCCCAGTCGAAGTACCGCAAGATCTGAACCACGACGGTCTACCGCGGCGGATGTGAGCTATCTCTGACATCCGCCGCTGCCGTGTGCATGCCCTTCCGAGCGGGCAAAGCTGGACGTTTGTCACACCGCTCGTCGGAAGGAAAGGCAAGTGCCCAGCGTATTGACCGCTCTGTTGGCCGTCGCCGGATCAGCGGCCGTAGCGATCGTGTTCGTCGAGATCGTGCACCGGATCATCAAACGGCTCGGCCGCCGGTCCACTCTCGCCGCCGACATGGCTCGCAAGATCCATCGCCCGTTCCTCGCCGCGTTCACCCTGGTCGCCGTGCAGCAGGCGATAAGGGTCTGGGCCGGTGAGTTCCCCGGCCGGTCCGGTCTCGTGCACACGCTCGTGCTCCTCGTCATCGCCGCGTTCGCCTGGCTGGTCGGCGCCACCCTGCTGGTGCTGGAGGACGTGGCCCTGGCCAAGTGGCGTACCGACGTACCGGACAACCTGCGCCGCCGCCGGATCAAGACCCAGGTGGTGATGCTGCGCCGGGTCACCGTCGCGATCATCGTGGTACTGGCCGGTGGCGTCATGCTGATGACGTTCCCGGACATCCGGGCGCTCGGCGCCAGTGTGCTGGCCTCGGCCGGCCTGATCAGCGTGGTGGCGGCGCTCGCCGCGCAGAGCACCCTCGGCAACGTCTTCGCCGGGCTCCAGATGGCCTTCAGTGACGCGATCCGGGTGGACGACGTGGTGGTCGTGGAGCAGGAGTGGGGGCGGATCGAGGAGATCACCCTGACGTACGTGGTGGTGCAGATCTGGGACGACCGGCGGCTCATCCTGCCGACGTCGTACTTCACCACCAAGCCCTTCCAGAACTGGACCCGCACCTCGTCCGCGGTCCTCGGCACCGCCGAGATCGACGTCGACTGGGCCACTCCGGTCGAGCCGCTGCGGGGCGAGCTGCAGCGGATCTGCGAACAGTCCGACCTGTGGAACGGCAAGGTCTGCGTGCTCCAGGTGACCGGTGCGACCGACGGGCGGATCCGGCTGCGCGCCCTGGTCAGCGCGGCCGACGCGGCAGCCCTCTGGGACCTGCGCTGCCTGGTACGGGAGAGCCTGGTCGCCTGGATCTGGGAGCATCAGAAGCAGGCACTGCCCCGGATGCGTGCCGAGGTGGAGCAGGCGGTCCGGAACCGGCCGTTCGTGGACGGTCATCACGGTCCCGGCCCGGACTCCGACGCGGCCCGGGTCTTCAGCGGAGGAACCGACGGTGACGCCCGTGGCGTGGTATTCGGTGGACCCGTCCCGGTTGCGTCCGAGAGTAAGGATTGAGTGACCTCTGAACAGGGCATACCTCGTTCACACGGAAAGGGGTTCAACGATGGCCGATGTCTTGAACGGCGTTCCCGTCCGGCCGATCACCGAGCAGTCCACGGCCGAACTGGTGCAGCGTGCGAGTGAGCAGCTCAGCCGCCTGGTGCGGGACGAGATCACTCTCGCCAAGGCCGAACTCGCGGAGAAGGGTAAACGGGCCGGTATCGGTGCTGGTCTCTTCGGCGGGGCGGGCGTACTGGCGATGTACGGGGTGGGAGCGGCGATCGCGACAGGGGTCATCGCACTGGACCTGGTCCTCCCGCTCTGGCTGGCTGCCCTGACGGTCACGGTCGTCCTCTTCGTCGTCGCCGGGGTGCTCGCACTCCTGGGCAAGAAGCAGGTCAGCAAGGCCGTGCCGCCGGAGCCGTCGGCCGCGATCGAGAGTGTGAAGGCTGATGTCGACGAAGTGAAGCACGCGGTCAAGGAGCGAAGCCGGGCATGAGCGAGAAGAATGGTGCCGCTAAGCCGGATCTGACGGCTCTGCGGCAGGAGATCAGGCAGACGCGCAGCGAACTCGGAGAGACGGTGCAGGCGCTGGCCGGCCGGGCGGATGTCAAGGCGCGGGCCCGCGAGCAGGTCGAGGAGACCAAGCAGCGGGTGCTGCTGCGGGCGGCCGAGATGACCGGCCGGGTGCGTGAGACGGTGCGTGAGACGCCGCCGCGCGAACTCGCCGTGCAGGCCGGTGAACGGGTGCGGGCCAACCCCTTCCCGGTGGTGCTGGCCGTTGCCGGGATCGCCGCGGTCGCCGGTCTGATCCTGATCCTCCGGGGGAGGCGCTGATGGCGGGGAAGATGTCGAAGCTGGCACTGAAGCCGATGAACGTGGCGGCCGGGTTCGCGGCCGGTGCGGCCGCCGGTTTCCTCTTCAAACAGGCGTGGAAGGTGGTGGCCGGTGAGGACGACGCACCGGACGCCGGCGACCCGGACCGCGGCTGGACCGAGATCCTGATCGCCGCCGCGCTGCAGGGTGCGATCTTCTCGATCGTGAAGGCGGCGGTGCATCGTGGTGGTGTCATCACCACTCACAAACTGACCGGTACTTGGCCTGACTAGATCAACATCTGCATAGACCGCGGTCTTGCCGGTCCCTCGCTTCCGTGTCGCGGAAGTGGGGGACCTTTTCCATATCGGTCTCCCATTTTTGGATCCCTTCGAGGGGCAGCTTTACGGCCCGTTTTTCGGGTACAGTGTGGCCAGTTTTTGCGTACGTGGTTCGCTGCTTCTGCTTGTCCCGCATGACACCGACCCTTCCCGGGATGGTCGTGAGGTGTCGTGAGGGCCGGGCGGATGGGACGTCCTCCTGAAAGGCCGCCTCCTGGCACCGCTGCTCGAAAACGGTCATCGGCCCCGCGCTGCCACGGTTGGGCGGGCCGGCATTTTCAGAAGGAGAGTTCAGCATGGCGCAAGGAACCGTGAAGTGGTTCAACGCAGACAAGGGCTTCGGCTTCATCACCGTCGACGGCGGGGGTGCTGACGTGTTCGTCCACTTCTCGGCCATCCAGACGAGCGGCTACCGCACTCTGGAGGAGAACCAGCGGGTCGAGTTCGAGATCGCCCAGGGCCAGAAGGGCCCGCAGGCGGAGCAGGTTCGCCCGCTCTGAGACCTAGTAACCGGTCGTGAGACCGGGCGCCGACCGCCTGGCGGAGGTCGGCCCGACCGTGGCCCCGCATCCTCATCGAGGTTGCGGGGCCTCTTTCGTCTCTACCCGTCAGCCTCGGCCCGGGGCCGGGGCGGCCGCCGCGCGCCGGCGCATCCCCACGACCACGAGTAGCAGGCCGACCGCGATCAGGGCGGCACCCACCGCAGTCCACAGTGGTTGCCCGCTCATCAGGCCGTCGCCGAGATAGTCAAGTCCCTGGAGTGACCAGACTCCGCCCACGGTGAGAGCCAGTAGTCCCAGCGAGATGGCGAGCCATCCCGTCAACTGCGGTGATTCGGTTTCATTGTTCACCATTTGTCATGCACCTGCGGGCGAATCAACTCATCGTAGACCGCAGTGATCAATTCTCCGGTTTCCGGCGTGAGCGGAGGAAGGTCTGCCGAAGCCGCGTTCGCCCGCGCCTGTTCCGGGTTACGCGCCCCCGGGATCACCACGGTGACGGCGGGCTGATCGATGATCCAGCGGAGGGCGAATTGCGCCATCGTGGCGTTTCCCGGCACGTGCGGCCGGAGTCGGCGAACCGCCTCCAAGCCGACCTCGAAGTCGACGCCGGAGAACGTCTCGCCGACGTCGAATGCCTCGCCCTTGCGGTTGTAGTTGCGGTGGTCGTCCGAGGCGAACGTGGTGCCGGCGTCGTACCGGCCGGAGAGCAGCCCGCTGGCGAGCGGCACCCGGGCGATGATGCCGACACCGGCGGCGGCCGCGGCCGGCAGCACCCGCTCCAGCGGCTTGTGACGGAACGCGTTCAGGATGATCTGGACGCTCGCCACACCGGGGCGGGCGATCGCGGTGAGAGCCTCGTCGACCTTCTCGACGCTCACCCCGTAGGCCGCGATCCGCTTCTCCTGGACCAGCGTGTCCAGCCAGTCGTAGACCTCGTCCGAGCTGTAGACCGAGGTGGGCGGGCAGTGCAGCTGCACCAGCTCGAGGGTGTCCACGCCGAGGTTGGCGCGGGAACGGTCGGTCCACGCCCGGAAGTTGTCCAGGTTGTAGTTGGCGTGCTCCTGCGGTAGGCGGCGGCCCATCTTGGTGAAGACGGTCAGGCCGGGCCGGTCCTTCACGAAGGAGCCGACGATCTGCTCGCTGCGGCCGTCGCCGTAGACGTCGGCGGTGTCGATGAAGGTCACGCCCGCGTCGACGGCGGCCGCCAGGGTGGCGTGCGCGTCGTCCTCGCTGACCTCGCCCCAGTCGGCGCCGAGCTGCCATGCGCCCAGGCCGACCACACCGACACTGCGCCCGAGCTTGCCAAAGGTTCGATTTTCCACGTTGAGACCCTACCGCCCGGGTGTTAGGTTTAAACAAAACGTACGTACGGTATGCATAAAAGAACCGGAGGACGTCATGTGGGATCCCGTCGTCTACGGACGCTTCGGCGCGGAACGCTCCCGGCCCTTCGTCGACCTGGTCACCCGGATCGGTGCGGAGAACCCGCGCGCCGTCGTCGACCTGGGCTGCGGCCCCGGCGACCTGACCCGCACCCTGGCCGGCCGCTGGCCCGGCGCCCGGGTGACAGGTGTCGACTCGTCACCCGAGATGATCGAGAAGGCGGGGCCCGGCTTCCGGCTCGGTGACATCGCCGACTGGCACCCGGAACCGGACGTCGACGTGCTGGTCACCAACGCCGCCCTGCAGTGGGTGCCCGGCCACCAGGAGATGCTGGCCCGCTGGGTGACCGAGCTGCCGGCCGGCGCCTGGATCGCGATGCAGGTCCCGGGCAACTTCGACGCGCCAGGTCACCGGGTCGCCCGGGAGCTGTCCCCGGTCGAGTTGCGCGCCGATCCGGTCTCCGACGCGGCCGGCTACGCCGAGCTGCTGACCGGGGCGGGCGCGACGGTGGACGCCTGGGAGACCACCTATCTGCACCTGCTGCCGGTCGTCGACGGCGCCGACCACCCGGTGCTGCGCTGGATGGAGGGGACCGCGCTGCGCCCGGTTCGCGCGGCCCTGGCCGACGACGCCTGGATCTCGTTCCGCGCCGCGTTCGCCGCCCGGATCGCCGAGGAGTATCCGGAGCGGCACGGCCTCGTCGCGTTCCCGTTCCGCCGTATCTTCGTGGTGGCTACTACCTGAGGAGAACTCTTGACCGACCTGACGTCGTTCATCGCCGGCCTGCCCAAGGCCGAGCTGCACGTCCACCACGTCGGCTCGGCGTCACCGAGGATCGTCGCCGAGCTGGCCGCCCGGCACGAGGGCAGCTCGCCGGTCCCCGCCGACCCGGAACTGCTGGCGAAATACTTCGAGTTCCGGGACTTCGCCCACTTCATCGAGGTCTACCTGAGCGTTGTCGACCTGGTCCGCGACGACGAGGACGTGCGGTTGCTGACCTACGAGATCGGCCGCGAGCTGGGCCGGCAGAACGTGCGGTACGCGGAGCTGACAATCACCCCGTACTCCAGTGTCCGCCGGGGGATCGCCGCCACGGCGTTCTGCGAGGCGATCGAGGACGCCCGCGCCTCGGCCGCCCGGGACTTCGGTGTCGAGCTGCGCTGGTGCTTCGACATCCCGGGGGAGGCCGGGCTCGCGGCCGCTGAGGAGACGCTGCGGATCTCGCTCGACGAACGGCCCGACGGTCTGATCAGTTTCGGACTGGGCGGGCCGGAGATCGGCGTACCTCGGCCGCAGTTCAAGCCCTACTTCGACGCCGCCCGGGCGGCCGGCCTGCACAGCGTGCCGCACGCCGGGGAGACCACCGGCCCGGAGACCATCTGGGACGCCCTGCGCGACCTGGGTGCCGAGCGGATCGGGCACGGCATCTCCGCCGCCCAGGACGAGCGGCTGATGGCCCACCTGGCCGAGCACCGGATCCCGTTGGAGGTCTGCCCGACCTCCAACCTGCGGACCCGGGCGGTCGCCGACCTGGCCGAGCACCCGATCGCCCGGCTGGTCGCCGCCGGGGTGCCGGTCAGCGTGAACTCGGACGACCCGCCGATGTTCGGGACCACCCTGGAGCAGGAGTACGCGACCGCCGCCCACCTGTTGAACCCGGACGCCGGCGGGGTGGCCGACCTGGCCCGGTCCGCGGTCCGGCACAGTTTCCGGTCCGCGGACGGCAAGGCCGCGCTGCTGGCCGAGATCGACGCCTACACGACGGCTCAGGGGTAGAGCGGGTCCTGCCAGCAGGCCCACATCATCGCGGTGCCGATGGTCAGGATCGCCAGCCATCGCACCAGGCGCTTACCGGAGAACCGGGCCGGATCCTCGTCCGGCTCGGTCTTCCGGCCACTCAGTACATCGGGCATGAGAGTTCGTCTCCTGTCGCCTGCGGCGTCAGTCCGGCACTGCCGTCCAGCTCTGATGCCGCTGCTCGGTGTCCTTCTGCAAGACCAGCACGCGGTACGTGCCGAAACGCTGAGCGCCCGCGCCGATCACCAGATCGCCGCTCGTGGCGCGAATCGTGAAGCCGTACGCCGAGGCGCGCAGCGTCCACCGGGCGGCCGCGCCGGACCGGCAGTCACCCTGGACCAGTGGTGCTCCGGCGACCGCCTCGCCGCCGAGCGGAACCGCACACCTGTTGCTGGCCTTGGAGACCAGCGAGTAGGTGTCGTCCCCGGCCGGCACCAGCTGCCACTGCTGCTGGGTGCCGCCCTCGTCGTTGCCGAGGGTGATCGGGGTGCCGTCCGCGGACCGGGCCGCGTACAGGTCGGCCGCACCACCGGTCAGCGAGTTGGTGAGCACGAACCACGAGTTCTGCACCGGCCGGGCTGCCGGGGCCGTCTCCGCGTTGCCCTTGGCGCGGTAGCCGAGCTTGCGGTTACGGACCTCCACCAGGTACTTCGCGTCCGGCTTCAGTCCGATCAGCCGGGCCCGGGTGGCCTTGGTCGAGGCCACCGGCTCGCCGTCGACGGACACCTCGTAATCGGCGTCCGCGCCGGCGGCACTCCAGGTCAGCCGGACCGAACCGCTCGTCTGCTCGCGGATCTCCAGCACCGCCTGCACACCGTCGTCGGTCAGCGCCGGCGGCACGTCCGGGCTGGCGTTCTCCTCCTGGTCACCGGTGCCGCTCGTCGCGTTGTACCGGGCCACCGGGGTCAGCGCCACCGACGGGAGGATCCCCTCGGGAATGCTCGGCAACGGCAGCACCGGGTCCGGCCCGGTGCTGCCGGACGGGTCCGGGGCCGGGGAGACGGCGCCGCTCGGGCTGGGCGCGGCACTGCTCGGGGCCGGGCTGGTCACACCGGCAGCCGGGGTCTCCCGGTCCGGCACCGGAGCGCCGGGCACGTCCGGGATGTCGTCGCCGCCGTCGCT
>DATMVU010000454.1:0-3569 GCA_035562875.1 Actinoplanes sp.
CCGTCGGCATCATCGGCACGGTCATGGGCCTCGTGCACGTGCTCGAGAACCTCGACCAGCCGGAGACGCTCGGTCACTCCATCGCCGCGGCGTTCGTCGCGACCCTCTGGGGCGTGCTCAGCGCCAACATGATCCTGTTGCCGATGGGTGCCCGCCTGGCCCGGCTCAGCGCGATCGAGGCCGAGGAGATGGAGCTGGTCATCGACGGTGTCCTGGCCATCCAGGCCGGCTCGAACCCGCGTCTGGTGGCGCAGAAGCTGCGTAGCCTGCTCCCCCCTGACGAGATGAAGAAGGCCGAGTCGGCCGCGTCGACCAAGAAGGCGGCCTGATCTAAATGAGTTCCGGCGGGGGCAAGCGGAAGCAGAAGCACGAGGAGCACGAGGAGCACGTCAACCACGAGCGCTGGCTCGTGTCATATGCCGACATGATGACCCTGCTGTTCGTTCTCTTCGTTGTGCTCTTCTCGATGAGTGACGTGAACCAGAAGAAGTTCGCTCAGCTGGCGCAGGGCCTGCAGCAGGGGTTCGGCTCCAAGAGTGCGGCGTTCAGCGGGAACTACGCCCCGCTGGACGGCGCTTCGAACATGGCCCAGGTGGTACAGATCGACCCGGGCGCCAACCCCGGTGACGGCACCTCCGGTACCGAGGGCCTGAGCAAGACCCAGCAGGAAGCGGTCGACCGGGCTCTCAAAGCCGAGGGCCGCAAGAAGGCCTCCGCCAACGCCGAGAAGGCGGCGCAGGAGGCCGAGAACCTGAAGGCCATCGAGCGGAAGATCGCCGACGCACTGGCGGCGAAGGATCTGCTCGGCAGTGCGAAGTTCACCATCGACCAGCGCGGTCTGGTGGTCACCGTGGTGACCAACGAGGTGGTCTTCGCCGGCAACCGGGCGGACCTCCGGCCGGGCGGCGAGAAGATCCTGAACGCGATCGCACCGACCCTGGCGAAGCTGCCGAACAGCATCGAGGTCGACGGTCACACCAACCAGCTCAAGGCGACGACCACGTTCTACCCGAGCGGCTGGGAGCTCTCCTCGGCCCGCGCATCGACCACCGTCCGGTTCCTCGCCGAGCACGGACTGCCGAAGAAGCGGCTCAGTGCTGTCGGGTTCTCCGACACCAAGCCGCTGATCGACCCGAAGGACCCGCGCTCCATCACGATGAACCGCCGAGTGGACGTCGTAGTCCTCACGATGCTGACGCCGGAGCAGGCAGCGCTGCTGCCCTCGGCCGCTGGCTCGGACGGCAAGCTGCACACCGGTCAGACCACGGCCGAGTACGAGGCCGGGAAGAAGGCCGCCGAGACCACCAACAGCACCACCGACCACGACTGAACCGGGGGAATCAGATGGCTGACGAGAAGGACACCGCGGCTGCCGAGGCGCCGAAGAAGTCGAAGAAGATGCTGATGATCATCATCGCGGTGGCATTGCTGGTGGTGGGTGGTGGTGGAGCGGGGGCGTTCTTCATGTTCCGTGGTGACACGGCCGCGGCGGAGGCCCCGAAGAAGGGCATCGTGACCGCGGCGGAGAGCACCATCACGGTGAACCTGGCCGACGGGCACTACCTGAAGCTGGGCTTCGCGCTCCAGCAGACCGAGGACTCCGGCGAGGAGGCGGTCGACCTGAGCGAGGCCTACCAGCTGGCGATCGACGAGTACACCGGCCGCACCGTCGAGGAGCTCTCCACCGCCGAGGGGCGCGAGAAGCTCAAGGCCGATCTGCTGGCCAAGCTGATCAAGACTTACACCGAGGACGACGTGCAGAAGGTCATGGACATCTACTACACCTCGTTCGTCACCCAGTAGGGCCGAGTCGCGGGCGGGTCTCCACACCGGAGATCCGCCCATCCGGCTATTAGTGGGTCAAAGCGGGCAGCACCGCTCAGCGGTTCGGTAAGTGAGCCGATGAGGACGGCGTGACCACCGCTTCGCGTACCCCCGGCAGGATTTCACGTCGCGGTCAAGGCGGACCGACCGCGTACGACTTCCGGCGCCCCATCAAGCTCTCCCGCGAACACGTCCGCACGCTGCAGATCGCCTTCGAGACGTACGCGCGCAGCTGCGGAACCCTGCTCACCACCCGGCTCCGGGCAGTCAGCAACGTGAGCCTGATCTCGATCGAGCAGCTCAACTACGACGAGTACGTGGCTTCGCTGGCCAACCCGACAATCATCGCGGTGGTCAGCCTCGACCCGCTACCCGGCACGGCCCTGCTGGAGATAGCCCAGTCCGCGGTGATGACCGCGATCGACCACATGCTCGGTGGCCCCGGCGGGACCCAGCCGGAGCGCCCGCTGACCGATGTGGAGATGCCGCTGCTGCGCGGCCTGATCGAGCGGATGCTCGGCGAACTGCGGTACGGCTTCGAGAGCATGGTGGACCTGACGCCGAAGCTCAAGGAGATCGAGTACAACGCGCAGTTCCTGCGGGCGCACGCACCGGGCGACGCGGTGGTGGTGGCGTCGCTGGAGACCAAGATCGGCGCCGAGGAGTGCATCTCCACCATCTGCCTGCCGTTCAACATGATCCTGCCGGTGCTGTCCCGGACCGAGACGATCGTGCTGTCTCCGGCCGAGCGGGAGGAGCGGGACACCTCCCTGCGGAACCTGACCGCCGGACTTTCCGCCGCTCCGATCGACGTAGCAGTGCGATTCCAGCCCATTCGGATGCGTACCGATGACATCGTGGATCTACGCCCCGGCGACGTCGTCCCGCTCGGACATCCGACCAGCCGGCCGCTCGACGTGACCGTCAACGAGATCGTTTTCGCGCACGCCGTTCCCGGTAACCAAGGCGCCCGGCTCGCATGTCTCGTCGTGCCGTCGCCCCAGGAGAGCTCGCCCAAGGAGTCTGGCCGCCGATGACCGCGCCCACCATGACCGCGCCCCAGCTCGCCCTCGCCCGCAACGCCGCCGAGGCCGCTCTGGCCGTCCTGCCCACCAGCCGTGCCCTGGTGGCCGCCGATCCGGTGGTACCGGACGCGGGGACGGTGATCGAGGGCCAGGCGATCACGGCGCGGTTCACCGGAGCCGCCTCCGGCGAGGTCGTGGTGGTGGTCAGCCAGGATCTCGCGGACGCCCTCCGGGAGAGCCCGCTCGGGGAACTCGACCTGACCGCGGCGGTTCGGCCGGCTCTGGAGGCGGCCGCCCGGGTCTTCGGGCCGGTGGTCCTCGACCCGGGCCAGCTGATGGAACCGGAGGTCGCGCTCAGTGCGCTCGCCGCGAAGGAGGGCGCCGTCGCGGTGCCGCTGCGCGACGAGACGGAGGTACGCGCGGTCCTCGGCCTGGCCCTGAGCCAGTGGCCGAGCGAGGATCCGGGCGCGGTGGACATCGCCCCGCGGATGGCGCCGACCCGGGCGGGCGGTCTCAACCGGAGCGGACTGGACATGCTGCACGACGTCGAGATGGAGGTCTCGGCCGAACTGGGCCGCACCCGGATGAGCGTGCGAGAACTGCTCAATCTCATCCCCGGTGCGATCGTCGAACTGGACCGGGCCGCCGGCAGCCCGGCGGATCTGCTGGTCAACGGCCGGTTGATCGCCCGCGGTGAGGTAGTCGTGGTGGACGAGAACT
>DATMVU010000455.1:0-3595 GCA_035562875.1 Actinoplanes sp.
ATCAGCGTGGTCTTGCCGGCGCCGTTCGGGCCGAGCAGGGCGGTGAACGAGCCGGTGTCCACGCGCAGGTCGACGTCGTGCAGCACCGGACGGCCGCCCAGGTCGGCAGCCACGCCGGTCATCTCCAGGGCGGCGGTCACCGGGCCGCCTCGTGATCACGTTCGGCGCGGCGGCGGGCCGCCGACTGACGGGCCACGAGCAGCACGACGATCAGGAGAGCCAGGGCCGCGCTGCCGATCAGGGCCGGCTTCTCCCACGTACCGGAGGAGGTGGTAGGGGTCTCGGGGCCCGCAGCGGTGGGAAGGGCGACGGTGCCGTCGAAGTCGGGCTCGGTGACGTCACCGACGGCCAGGCGCAACACCGTGCTCGCGGTCGCCGTGGAACCGCCGGCCAGGTCGGCACTGATGTCGACGGCGAGGAGATAGGTGCCGGGCCTCCCGAACACCCAGTTGGCGTGCGTATGGGTGTTGGTCTCCACCCAGATCGGTTGCGGCATCGGCTTCGTGCTGCTCCACAGCACCTGCGGGGCGCCCAGGTTGCCGGACTGCAGGAAGACCGTCACGTTCCCGGGCCCCCGCACCCCGCGCAGTGACATCGTGACGCCCCTGCCGACCGCGCCGAGGACACCGGGGTCCTGGGTGTTCCAGCCGATCCAGATCACCCCCGGCTTCTCGGTCTGCGGCACCACGTGCACCGCGGTGCCGGGCGGTTCGCCGAGGAACGCGTACGCCGGATCGTCGGGTACCCGCTGGCCGGCGGTGTCCCGCACCCGCAGGACGGTGTCCGCCGGTTCCCGCCACACCGCGGGTACGGCGTGGTCGTCGTGGATCTGGATGGTCCACTTCCCGTCGCGCAGGCGGGGACCGATGTCGACGTGCCCGGTCTCGAGCACGGCCCGGCCGGTGGCCTGGGACTGGGCGGGGTCCAGGGACTGGCCCGGTCCGGGGGTGGGCGCGGTGGCGAGCAGCACGGCGAGCAGCACTTTCATCAATGTCTGTCCTAGTGGAGGGTCAGGAGAGGCAGGAGCGCAGCGAGTCGGCGTTGAAGCGCATCATCGCGGCGTAGTCGGTGACCCGGTCGTCGAACGCGTCGCCGTAGATGTCGCAGACCCGTACGTTCTGCCGGCGGGCCACCTCGACCAGGGTCGACGAGCGGGCCCGCAGGTTCGGTTCCAGGAACACCGCCCGGATGTGCAGGTTGCGCAGTGTCTCGGTGAGCCGCCGCCGGTCGGTGAGGCTCGGTTCGACGGCCGGGTTGGGGGTGACGAAACCGGCGACCGGGATGCCGTAGGCCTTGGCCAGGTAGGCGAAGGCGTCGTGGGTGGTCACCAGATGACGGTTCGCCGGGGGGATGGCGTCGATCTGCTGCTGTACGTACGCGTCCAGGTCGCTGAGCGTGGCCAGGTACCTGTCGGTGTTGGACCGGTATCGCGCGGTGCCCGCGGGATCGGCGGCGATCAGGGTGTCCCGGATCAGTTCCACGTACGACTGGGCGTTCCCGACGTCCTGCCACAGATGCGGGTCGATCTCGCCGTGCACGTGCCGGCCCAGAACGGCCTGCGGCAGCTGGTGGATCTGGGTGCCCGGCCGGCCCAGGAACCGCAGCCCCGGCCCGGCCGGGATCTCCTTGAGGGCCTTCGCCGGGACCTCGATCACGGTCCGGGCCGGGTCGTGCCGCACCTGCTCGGTGCCGTGGTCGTCGCTGAACAGGTACAGCTCGCCGGTGTCGATGTCCGCGGTGATGTCGGTGTGCCCGTCGTGCAGCACCGTCGCCCCGGTCATCCCGGGCACGGTGTTCGGATCGACACCGACGGCGAAGGTGAACGTCCGCTCACCCATCGGCACGAGTGGGGTGCCGCCGGTGATCGCCAGGTCGGCGCGCAGGGTGAGCCGGTACACGCCGGGCCGGTCGAACGCCCAGCTCATGTGGGTGTGCGCGTCGGGCGGAAGCACCATCTGGCCGGCGCCGTCGGCGAAGGTGATCGAGGGTGCGCCGAACGACTCGGTCAGGTACGCCGACAGCCGTCCCGGTCCGGTCACGCCGGTGGCCGAGATCTGCACGTCCGACGAGCGGGTGACGCCGTACCCGGCTCCGGTGCCGCGGGCGCGCATGCCGAGCCAGACGGTGTCCAGCGAGACGTCCTCGACCAGCGGGATGATCTCGGCCGCGTACTTGGTGGCACCCTCGGCCAGGGAGATCTGCCGGACCCCGGGAGGCAGGTTGGCGTCCAGGGTCTTGATGACGTTCTGGGCCTCCAGCAGTAGGTAGTTGCTGAACGCCACGTCGGCGTAGACGATGTTGCGGACGTCCCGCAGGGTCGGCTCGTAGGCGTGCGCGTCGGCGTTGTCCGGCACGATCGAGTCGACCAGCACCCGGTCGCCGCCGACGTTGCGGACCAGGTCGGCGAGGATGCCGGTGGTGGTGATCACCTGGATCCGGCCGTCGGTGTCCGACAGGGCGGGCGGCGCGGAGCAGCCCGCCACGGCACCCGCCAGCAGTATGGCGGCGAACAGGCGTCTCATTCTTCTCCGGGTACGGTTGGCGGTGGGTCCGCTCCAATTCCGGTGGAGCGGACCCACCTGTCTCAGGCCTGTTTCAGGGTTTACGGCAGGACGGTGAAGGTGAACGCCTGCACACCGGTGCTGACGGTCGCCCCGGTGGACAGCAGCCGGCCGGTCACCTCGAAGTTCAGGGTGTAGGTGCCGGCGGCGGTGAAGCCCCAGTTGGCGTGGGTGTGCGCGTTATAGGCGACGGTCCGGGTGTCCGGCAGGCCGTCACTGGAGTCGAAGATCCGGGTCGGGGTGCCGGCCGAGACCGTGTAGACGCTCACCTGGCCGGGCCCGGTGAAACCGGTCAGCCGGAACGTCACCGAGTTGCCCTGGAAGACTCCGGACGGGACCTCGGCGGTGTTCCAGCCCGCCCAGAGCAGACCACTGGTGCTGCTCTGCGGCAGCACCCAGGCGGTCCCGCCCGCGGCACCCAGGAACGACCAGGCGGCACCGGCCGGGACGGTGATCTTCGCCGCCGCCGGGACCTGCAGCACCACGCCGGCCGGGCTGTGCTCGGTGACGTCGTCGTTGACGCTCAGCACCAGCGACCCGGCGGTGTAGTCGACGTCCAGGACGTCGACGTGCCCGCTGGACAGCGTGACGGTGGCCGCCTGCGCCGGGACCGCCGCCCCCAGGACCAGGGCACAGGTGGCGGCGAGGACCGCTACCGGCCTCACGGCTGGACCACGAACTTGTAGACGGCCGGCTCCGAGGTGACGGCCTCGCCGGTGGCGGCGAGCGTCGCGGTCGCCCGGACCTTGATCAGGTAGACGCCGGCCTTCTGGAACGCCCAGCTGGCGTGCCGGTGGGTGCCGGCGGTCAGCGGTAGCGCGTCGGGCAGGCCGTCGGCGCTGTTCACCAGGACGTCCGGGGTGCCGACGGCGTTCTCGGTGAACACCGCGAACCGGCCGGAACCGGTGACCTTCTCGACGTTGAGGGTGACCGTGTCGGCGGCCAGGACGCCACTCTCGATCTCCTCGGTGGCGATGCCGGGCCAGAGCAGGTCCTCGTTCTGGATCTCCGGCAGGATCCAGACCGGGTTGCCG
>DATMVU010000456.1:0-15348 GCA_035562875.1 Actinoplanes sp.
CCGCGGCGGCGATCGCCCTGCAGGTCGTCCTGCCGTCCATCTGGTCCGGTTTCCAGCTCGTCGGCGGCGACCCGTCCCTCACCTCGCCGACCGGCGCCACCAACGCCGTCATCCTCGGCTCGATGTTGATCACGTTGACCACCGTCGTCAACGTCATCGGCGTCCGGTTGATGGCCATCGTCAACAGCACCGGCGTCACCCTGGAGATCATCGGTGTGGTGGCCGTGGTGGTCCTGCTGCTGTTCAACATCGAACGCGGCCCCGGCGTCGTCTTCGACACCGGCGGCACCGGCAGCGGCCTCGGCTACATCGGCCCGTTCCTGGTCTCCGCCCTGATGGCGGCCTACGTGGTGGTCGGTTTCGACAGCGCCGGCGAACTCTCCGAGGAGACCCGGGACCCCCGGCACACCGCGCCTCGCACCATCCTGCGGGCCCTCGCCGCGGCCGGCGTCGGCGGCGGGCTGATGCTGATCGCCGCCCTGATGGCCGCGCCCAGCCTCACCGACGGGCGGCTCGCCACCGAGGGCCTGCCGTACGTGCTGACCAGCCGCCTCGGCGAGACCGGCGGCCGGATCCTGCTGATCGACGTCGCCATCGCCATCGCGGTGTGCACCCTGGCCATCCAGACCGCCGGCAGCCGGATGATCTTCTCGATGGCCCGGGACGGTGTGCTGCCGTTCTCCGCCGCCCTCAGCCGGGTCTCCCCGCGCACCGGCACCCCCGCCCTGCCCGCCATCGTCGTCGGGGTCGGCGCGGCCGGCCTGCTCCTGATCAACATCGGTCAGGCGGCGCTGTTCACCGCCATCACCAGCGTGTGCATCGTGATGCTCTACATCGCGTACGCCCTGGTCACGGTCCCGTTGTTGTACCGCCGGATCAAGGGCTGGCCGGCCCTGGACGGTCAGCTCACCGAGCGTGGCGGCAAGTTGTTCGCCCTCGGCCGGTTCGGGGTGGTCGTCAACGCCCTGGCGGTCGTCTACGGCATCGGCATGATCCTCAACCTGGGGTGGCCACGCCAGGAGGTGTACGACCCGGCCGGTACCCACTGGTACCTGCACTACTTCTCCCTGCTGTTCGTCGGCGGCGCCCTGATCACCGGAGCCATCGTCCACCTGCGCCACGTGCGGAGCCCTCAGCCGGCCGCGGTCCCTGTCTCGCCCGCCCCCGTGTCCCTCGTCCCCGGGTCCGCTTCTCCCGCGGTGGCCGCTCCCGCGGTGGCCGCTCCTGCGCCTGTCCCTTCCTCTGTCGTCTCCTCGGCGCCCACCTCGCCGACTTCCGACGCCGAGGAGACCGCATGACCACCGCCTCAGTCCCTTCCGGGCCCGGTCTCTCCGATCCGGACCTTCGGTCCTCCGTCCTGAGGGCTTCCGTTGTCCGGTCTTCCGTTGTCCGGGCCTCCGTTGTCCGAGCTTCCGTTGTCCGAGCTTCCGTGGTCTGGGCTTTCGCTGTCTGGGCTTTCGCTGTCCGGGCTTCGGGCAGGGCCGCGGCCCTGCCCGCCATCACATTCGTTGAGGAGATCGCATGAGTACCGCAACCACCGCCGGTGCACGGGAACACGCCCGCGCGCAAGGCGGGACCGTCGTCGACTGCATGCCGATCATCCCGGCGACCTCGGCCGGCCCCGATCTGACCTGGGCGGAGACCATTCCGGGCGGCGGGTACGCCAGTAAGCGCCTGGCCCGCGGCACCACCCTCAAGTTGACTGATCTGCACGGCGACGCGTGTGTGTCCATGTTGATTTTCAACGCTGACGAGCCGTGGGAACGGATCAACATTGCCGACACCGTCAAGGTGCTGTGGCAGGCCTATGTCGGCGAGGGACACCTCCTGCTCTCCGACCAGGGCCGCGTCCTCGCCTCGGTGACCACCGGCGCACGGGACCGCTCGGACACGTTCTGCGGCACCACCACCCTCACGAGCAACACGCTGCGGTACGGCGACGGCAGCCCGCAGTCCGCCACTCCCGCAGGCCGTGAACTGTTCACCCTCGCCGCTGCCAAACACGGCCTGACCAGACGCGATCTGCCACCCGGCGTCTCGTTCTTCCAGGGCGTACGAGTCGGCGACGACGGCACCTTCGAGTGGCTCGGCTCAGCCGGGCCCGGCGCGACCGTCCAGATCCTGGCCGAGATGCCGGTGACCGTTCTGCTGGCCAACGTCCCGCACCCGTTGGACCCGCGAGAGGAGTACACCAGCTCACCCGTCGAGATCCGCGCCTGGACCAGCAGCCCCACCGCCCCGGCCGACCCGCTGTGGACCCGCTCCCCGGAAGGCGAACGCGCCTTCTCGAACACCGCCGACTACCTCACCGCCCGGGGGATCCGATGACCACCACCGTCACCACTGCGTCGCCGGCCGGGACGGTCGTGCTGGACCAGACCGTCGCGGCCCGTGCTCCCTGGTCGGCGGTGGTCCGGCACGGCGACGTGCTGACCATCGTCGACCTGCACGGCAATCAGGCAGTCGACTGTCTGCTCTACGACGCCCACGACACGTCCGAGCGCTACTCCGCGCAGGACACCGTCGCCGCCCAGGGCGGCATCTTCCTCACCACCGGCAGCGTTCTCCGCTCGTCCGAGGGCAACCCGCTGATGACGGTGGTCGCCGACGAGGTGGGCCGGCACGACACCGTCGGTGGGGCGTGCAGCCGGGAGTCGAACACGCTGCGCTACGGGCACCACACCAAGCACCAGCACGCCTGCGTGGAGAACTTCCTCATCGAGGGCTCCCGGTGGGGGCTCGGCAAACGGGACCTGGTCAGCAACATCAACTGGTACATGAACGTGCCCGTCGACCCGGACGGCAGCCTGGGCATCGTCGACGGCATCTCCGCACCGGGCCTGTCGCTGTCCCTGCGCGCCGACACCGACGTGCTGGTGCTCGTCTCCAACTGCCCACAGATCAACAACCCGTGCAACGGCTTCGACCCCACGCCGGTACGGATGATCGTCACCACGCCCGCGGAGGTGGCCGGTGTTTGACACGTTGCTCGTCGCCAACCGGGGTGAGATCGCGTGCCGGATCATCCGTACCGCCGCGAAGTCGGGATTGAAGACCGTCGCCGTCTTCTCCGATCCGGACCGGGGCGCGCCGCACGTGCGGATGGCCGACACCGCGGTGCGGCTGGGACCGGCACCGGCCCGGGAGAGCTACCTCCTCGTCGACCGGGTCCTGGAGGCAGCCCTGTCCACCGGGGCCGGGGCGGTCCACCCGGGGTACGGGTTCCTGTCCGAGGACGCCGCGTTCGCCACCGCTGTCGAGGACGCGGGACTGGTGTTCGTCGGGCCGACCCCGGCGCAGCTCACCGCCTTCGGGGCCAAGCACACCGCCCGTGACCTGGCACAGGCTGCCGGAGTGCCGATGATCCAGGGGACCGGGCTGCTCTCCGGGCTCGGCGAAGCCCTCGCCGCCGCCACGTCGATCGGCTATCCGGTGATGCTCAAGGCGACCGGTGGAGGCGGCGGCATCGGCATGCAGGCATGCCACGACGCCGCCGAACTGACCGAGGCGTACGGGCGGGTGGAGCGTCTGGCCGTCGCCAGTTTCGGCAGCGGTGGGGTGTTCCTGGAACGCTTCGTGCAGCGGGCCCGGCACGTGGAGGTGCAGGTCTTCGGGGACGGGTACGGCAGGGTGGTCGCGCTCGGTGACCGGGACTGTTCCCTGCAACGCCGCAACCAGAAGGTGATCGAGGAGGCGCCCGCCCCGGGATTACCGGACGCGGTACGGGCACGCCTGCACGAGTCGGCGGTGGCCCTGTGCGCGTCGGTCGGCTACCGGTCGGCTGGGACCGTCGAGTTCGTCTACGACGCGGCCCGCGAGGAGGCGTCGTTCCTCGAGGTCAACGCCCGTCTCCAGGTGGAGCACCCGGTCACCGAGGAGGTGCTCGGGATCGACCTGGTCGAGTGGATGCTGCGCCTGGCCCAAGGCGACCGCGGCGTGCTCGACTCGCCGCGGCAGGCGGCCGGGGCGGCCGTCGAGGCCCGGATCTACGCCGAGGATCCGACCCTGGGGCACCGGCCCAGCGCCGGGGTCGTCACCCAGGTGCGGTTCCCGGACGGGGTGCGGGTCGACGGCTGGGTGGAGAACGGCACCGAGGTCTCCACCTCCTACGACCCGATGCTCGCCAAGGTGATCGTCACCGGGGCGGACCGGGCTGAGGCCTTCGCCCGTCTCGGTACGGCTCTGGCCGCCACCCGGGTCGACGGCATCGAGACCAACCTCGGACTGCTGCGGGCAGCCGTTGTCGAGCCGTCCGTGCTCAATGTTGACCATTCGACATCAACATTGAACACGGTGTACGACGTTGAGCCGCGAATCAATGTTGAGCGGGCCGGTACGTTGACTACGGTCCAGGACTGGCCCGGTCGCGTCGGCCTCTGGGAAGTCGGGGTGCCGCCGTCCGGCCCGATGGACGACCTGTCGTTCCGGCTCGGGAACAAGGCCCTCGGTAACCCCGAGGGCGTGCCGGGGCTGGAGTGCACGGTCGACGGCCCGGCACTGCGGTTCAGCGCGGCCACCACGGTCTGCGTGACCGGCGCGGACGTGCCGGTCACCGTCGACGGGACGCCGGTCCCGTGCTGGGAGCCGATCCTGGTGCCGGCCGGTTCGGTGCTGGACGTCGGCAAGGCGGTCGCCGGGCTGCGGGCCTACGTCCTGTTCGCCGGTGGGCTGGACATCCCGTTGTACCTCGGCAGCGGGTCGACGTTCACGCTCGGTCAGTTCGGTGGCCACGGCGGTCGCGCTCTGCGCCTCGGTGACGTATTGCGAACGGTTACTGAGAGCAAACCCTCAACCTCGACCTTACCTTTAGGGTTCGCCTCACCCGTCGCGGGTGTCGACAGTTATATCCGGCCTGTCGCGGGTGCCGACAGCGATACCCGGCCTGTTGAGGATGCCAGGAGTGACACCCGGCCCACAGCAGGTGTCGGTAATGAGACCCGGCCCATCGTGGTTCCCGGCAGCAGTACCCGGAGTTCGGCAGTCGAAACCCCGGTACGGGAGCGGCCGGTCATCGGGCACGAGTGGCGGATCCTGGTCACCGAGGGGCCGCACGCCGCGCCGGAGTTCTTCACCCGCCAGGACATCGGCGAGTTCTACGCCGCCTCCTGGAGGGTGCACTTCAACTCGGCCCGGACCGGGGTCCGGCTGGTCGGGCCGAAGCCCCGCTGGGCGCGGACCGATGGCGGCGAGGCGGGGCTGCACCCGTCGAACATCCACGACACCGCCTACTCGGTGGGGGCGATCGACTTCACCGGGGACGTGCCGATCCTGCTCGGCCCGGACGGTCCCAGCCTCGGCGGCTTCGTCTGCCCGGCCACCGTGATCACCGCCGAGCGGTGGAAACTCGGGCAGCTGGCGCCGGGCGACACGGTCCGTTTCGTGCCGGTCGATGACGTCGACTTCACGCCGTTGACCGTCAATGTTGACGACGCCCTCCCCGCCCCAGACGGGGCCGTCAATGTTGACGATCAGATCCTCGCCCACGACGGGGTCGTCAATGTTGGCGATGGGATCCTCGCCGACGGTGGGGTCGTCAATGTTGACGACGCCTTCCCTGCCCGCGACGGGGTCGTCAATGTTGACGACCGGATCCTCGCCCGGAGTGGGGTCGTCAATGTTGACGACGGGATTCTGGGGCGGGGAGACGGGGTCACCTATCGGCGGTCCGGCGACGACAATCTGCTGATCGAGTACGGCCCGATGACGCTCGACCTCGGGCTGCGGATGCGGGCGCACGCCATGATGGACCGGCTGCGCGCGGAGAACCTCACCGGCGTCGTCGACCTGACTCCCGGCATCCGCTCGCTGCAGGTGCACGTCGATCCGGCTCGGTTACCCGTACGAAAGCTGCTTGATCTGGTCCGTGAGCTCGAAGACGAGTTGCCGGCCACGGCCGAGCTCGAAGTCCCCAGCCGGGTCGTGCACCTGCCGCTCTCCTGGGACGACCCGTCGACCCGGGAGGCCATCGCCCGCTACATGGCCGGGGTGCGCGACGACGCGCCGTGGTGCCCGTGGAACATCGAGTTCATCCGCCGGATCAACGGCCTGGACAGTGTCGACGACGTCTTCCGGACCGTCTTCGACGCCAGCTACCTGGTCCTCGGCCTCGGTGACGTCTACCTGGGCGCCCCGGTCGCCACCCCGCTCGACCCCCGGCATCGTCTGGTCACCACCAAGTACAACCCGGCCCGCACCTGGACGCCGGAGAACGCGGTCGGCATCGGCGGCGCGTACATGTGTATCTACGGCATGGAGGGACCCGGCGGTTATCAATTCGTCGGCCGCACCGTGCAGGTCTGGTCGCGCTGGCGGGACCGCCCGTGGCTGCTGCGCCACTTCGACCGGATCCAGTGGTACCCGGTCGGCGCGGAGGAGCTGCTCGACCTGCGTGCCGACATGGCCGCCGGCCGGCATCGGCTGCGGATCGAGGACGGCACCTTCAGGCTCGCCGACCACGAGAACTTCCTGAAGACCAACGCCGACTCGATCGCTACTTTCCGTGCGAAGCAGGCAGCTGCTTTCGGTGCGGAACGCGAGGCTTGGGCCGCGGCCGGCGAGTTCGACCCGCGTCCCGAGCCGCCCGCCCCACCGGCCGTGGGGCAGGTGTCCGTCCCGGACGGTGGTGCCCTCGTCGAGGCGCCGTTCGTCTCCAATGTCTGGCGTGTGGACGTCCGTCCCGGTGACCGGATCCGGGCCGGTCAGCCGTTGCTGGCGCTGGAGGCGATGAAGATGGAGACCGTGGTGGTGGCCCCTCAGGACGGTGCGGTCGCCGACGTCCTGGTCGCACCGGGAACTCAGGTCGCACCGGGCGACCCGCTGCTGGTACTCGCCGGAAGGAACTCCGCATGACCCCACAGGACCGTGTCCGAGCCGCGTATGCAAAGATCACGCAGAGTGACCGTCAAGAAGTGTGGATCACTCTGCGTGACGAGAGTGAGGTTCTAGTCGAGGCCGCCCGGGTGGCAGAGCGGCTCGCGGCGGGGGAGGACCTGCCTCTGGCCGGGTCTCTGCTCGCGGTCAAGGACAACATCGACGTCACCGGCCTGCCCACCACCGCTGGCTGTCCGGATTTCGCCTACCGGCCGGAGGTCAGCGCCCCGGCGGTGCAGCGCCTCGTCGACGCCGGGGCGATCGTCCTCGGCAAGACCAACCTCGACCAGTTCGCCACCGGCCTGGTCGGCACCCGTAGCCCGCACGGCGCCGTCCGGGACGTCCGCGACCCGGCACTGGTCTCCGGCGGATCCAGCTCCGGATCCGCGGTGGCCGTCGCGCTCGGCATCGCCGACCTGGCCCTCGGCACCGACACCGCCGGATCCGGCCGGGTGCCCGCCGCCTTCCAGCGGATCGTCGGCATCAAACCGACCCGGGGCGTGGTGCCCACCGACGGGGTGGTGCCGGCCTGCCGCACCCTCGACTGCGTGACCGTCTTCGCCCGCACCCTGGGCGAGGCCCAGCAGGCCGCGAACCTGATGGCGTCACCGGTGTGGCCGAACACCGCGCCGCTCGCCGCACCACCCCGGCCGGTGGTGGCGGTGCCGTCCCGCGACGAGTTGACCGGGATGTCCGCGGAGTGGCTCGACGCCTTCGAACAGGTCGCCAAGGATCTGGAGAGCGCCGGGGCGGTGCTGCGGCCGCTGCGGCTCGCACCGTTCCTGGCGGCGGCGAAACTGCTGTACGAGGGCGGGTTCGTGGCCGAACGGTACGAGGCGGTCGGCGCGTTCGTGGACGCCCACCCGGACCGGGTCGACCCCACAGTCCGAAAGATCATCACCGCAGCCCGGGACATCCCAGCCCACGTGCTGGTCGCCGACACCGCCCGGCTCGCCCGGCTGCGGGACGACGCGATGGCCGAGTGGGGTGACGCGGACGCCCTGCTGCTGCCCACCGCACCGGTGCACCCGTCGATCGCCGACGTGCTCGCCGACCCGGTCGGGGTGAACTCGCTGGTCGGCACGTACACCAACTTCTGCAACCTGTTCGACCTGGCGGCCGTCGCGGTTCCCGCCCCCGGACTCGGCGTCCAGGTGATCACTCGCGGCCACGCCGACGCGGTCGCCGCCGGTATAGCCGCCCTGATCATCGGGGAACCGGCACCACCGGCCGCCGCGACCGGCATCCCGCTGCTGGTGGTCGGCGCGCACCTCAGCGGTCAGCCCCTCAACCACCAGCTCACCACGGCCGGGGCGCGGCTTGCCGGAACGGTCACGACCGCGCCGGCGTACCGCCTGCACGCCCTGCCCACCACTCCGCCGAAACCCGGCCTGACCAGGGTCGCGACCGGTGGCGCCGGGATCGAGGGCGAGGTCTGGGAGCTGCCGCCCGCGGCCCTCGGCCCGTTCCTCGCCGCGCTGCCCGCACCGATGACCCTCGGCAAGGTCGACCTCGCCGACGGCTCCAGCGTCACCGGCTTCCTCTGCGAGGCCACCGCCCTGACCGAGGCGCCCGACATCACCGGCCACGGTGGCTGGCGCGCCTACCTCGCGGAGAACTCGTGAACAACCTGACACTGCATGCGCCGCGGTACGTTCTCGGCGACCTGATTCTGACCCGGCTCAGCCCGTACGCCCGCAGTGTCCTGCTGGTTCTCGGCGGAGCCGCGCTGATCGGGTTGTCCGCGCGGATCGTGGTGCCCGTGCCCGGCAGTCCGGTCCCGGTCACCGGCCAGACCCTGGCGGTGCTGCTGATCGCCGCCGCTCTCGGGCCCTGGCGCGGACCGGCCGCCTGCCTCACCTACCTGCTCGCCGGGCTCGCCGGGGTGCCGTGGTTCGCCGCCCCGAAAGCCGTCACGTTCGGCTACCTGCTCGGGATGCTCCTCGCCGCTGTGGTGGTCGGGGAGCTGGCCCGGCGTGGTCACGTCCGGACATGGTGGCGGGTCGTGCCGGTGATGATCCTCGGGCATCTGCTGATCTACACGGCCGGTGTGCCGTGGATGGCGATCTCGCTGGACCTGGACGCGGCCACCGCGGTCCGTACCGGAATCCTGCCGTTCCTGGCCGGGGACGCGCTGAAGGTGCTGATCGCGGCGGGAGTCCTCAGCCTGCGGCCCCGATCGGTGCGGTGGACCCCTGACCACCGGTGACGGCCTCGCGCCCGGACGGGCCGGCAGGTGCTCAGCGCGGCCGGCCTGCTGCGGTGGCCCGCCCGCCGGTCACTCGATGACCAGCGGGCGCACCTCCACCGAGCCGTCCACCACCAGGATCATCCGGCCGATCCAGGTCGCGTGATTGCGGCGACGGCGTCGTCATCGTGGCCGGAGCCTGTACCGCGAGGTCAGACGGTCTCTTTGATCTTGGTGACGCCGGCGGTGACCGCAGCGGTCAGCGCGGCGCTGTCGGCGGCCTCGGCGGTGAAGGTGGCCAGAACGTCGTTGTGCGAGACCACCACCGTGATCACCTTCTCGGCCGGTCCCTCGGCCTGCTCGATGGTCATCTGGAAACCGACGATCGGGGTGCCCACCTGCGGGGTGGTCCAGCGGGCGAAGGTGACGCCCTTGTTCAGGGTCGGGCAGCTGGTGAGGATCGTCTGGTGGCGTTTGATCTGCTCGGCGGCGGCCTTCGCACCGATCGCGTTCACCGCCTCGGTGATCGTCGTGCCGTCCCGGCCGCCCTTCTGGAAGGAGACCGTCGCCGAGCCGCCGATGCTGTCCACGAACTTCGGGGTGGTCGCCTTGCACGGGTCGGGAACTGCTTCCGGTACCACCGAGGCGGCCATCACCGATCGGCTGTGGAACGTGAAACCGGTGGGTGCCTGAGCCGGGGCGAGCAGTGCCTTCTCGAGCTGCTCGATGGTGGGCGCCGCAGCGGCGGCGGGTGAGGCGGTGAAGGCGACAGCGGGCATGGTCAACGCGATCGACAGAACTGCTGCGATTCGGTTACTCATGCCGCGACCATATGATGCTTGAAGTCCCTTTCGTCCGTTAAAACGCCGTGGGTGAGGTTTCCGGCCACCTCCGGGTGATGACCGCCCGGTGCCGACAGGAACCCGGCCGGCCCCGGTCATCGGTCAGGGCAGGCCGGTCAGGCTCTTCTTCTGGCGGAAACCGGCCATGAAGTTGACCACGCCCAGGACCAGCGCCCCGATTCCCGCATAGAGGAAGAGGGTGAGCAGGGGCATCCCGAGTGGGGCGTCCGGAAAGTACAGGACCCGGCGGAGCAGGGTGGCGCCGGCACCCGGTGGCAGGGCCTGACCGAAGTCGTGCCAGAACACCGGCATCAGGGGGCCGGCGGTCGCCGCGCCGCTGATCGGGGCGCCGATCAGGAAGTAGAGCAGGCCGCCGACTGCCGCACCGGCGGAGCCGACCAGGGACACCAGGGCGCTGGTGGACGCGGTCGCGGCCAGATTGATCAAAGCGAGGCTGAGGGTGAGATGCACGAAGTCGACGTGGTCGCCGACGCCGAACACGCGGGCCAGACCGGAGATTCCGGCGCCCACGCACAACGCGTACAGGATCAGGAAGAGCAGGGGGAGTTCGCCGCGCGCCCATTTCGCGCGGTAGCGCGGCACCAGCCGGCCGAGGCCCATCGACCCGATGGTGCCGCCCAGGATCACCACCTGCAGCATCACGCCCAGGCCGCCACCGGCCGAATCGCCGGATGGCAGTGGCGTGGCCTCGGTGATGGCCGGGGTGGTGGTTCCGGCGAACGCCTTCGTCACCAGGGCGGTCAGGGTGGCCGCCACCTGCGGGGACGCGGCTGTCGACTTGAGCAGTTCGACGCCGGTGCCGGTGACGATCAGGGCGCCGTAGACGTCCAGGCGGGCGATGCCGGTGAGGGCGGCGTCCCGGCTGTCGTAGTCGGTGATCTCCAGCGCGTCGCCGGCCTGCGTCGTCAGGGCCTGGCGGGTGGTCTCGTCACCGGTGTAGCCGACCGGGATGTGATGCGGGGTCGGCTGGTGGGAGATGCTCAGCAGAGTCGCCCCGAGCAGTGCGACCACCGACACGCCGAGGACGGCGAGCACGAGGGCCCGTACCCAGAAATGGTGTTCTCTTCTACTCTCCTCGGCGGGCGGCAGCTCCGCCTCGGTCTCCATGTGCCCGATGTTTCCAGAGGACGCCCCTGGTGGGGGCGCCCTCCGGGAAACCGGACTCAGGACTTGAAGACGTCCTTGATCTTCTCGCCGGCCTGCTTGAGGTTCGCAGCGCGCTGGTCGGTCTTGCCCTCGGCTTCCAACTGTTCGTCGTCGGTCGCCTTGCCGACGCCCTCCTTGACCTTGCCGCCGATCTCTTCGGCCTTGTTGTCGGCCTTGTCATCGAAAGCCATCAGACACCTCCACGTCGAAGCTGTCCGTGGGGTACCCTCCCGCCGGCGTCCCAACCGGCCGCGGCGGGTCAGTCTTGTGTGACCACCAGCGAGCCCAGGCCGGCTTCCGCGTCGATGTCCAGGCCGGGACGCTTGTCCCAGTCGCCGGTCTTCACCGTCAGGCCCTCGCCGATGCCGCCCTTGTCCTGCCCGTAGAGGTTGAGCTCACCGGCTCCGCTGGTGAAGTCGACCTGCACCGGCAACTCCTCGGAGGTGGCGATCCGCCACTTGTTGACTCCGCCGGCCATCAGGATCGGCAGCGTGCCGTCCAGGTTGCCGAGCCGGATGTCGATGGACTGGGCGCCGCCGATCAGGTCGATGTCGCTGACCGTGCCGCCGCCCATGTCGAACAGTGCCTTCTCCACCCCGGCGGTCATCCGCAGCCGCCACACCGTGTCCCGGCTGAGCAGCACGTCGACCCGTCCGGACCCCTTGATCGTGCCGTCCGGTTTCGCGGTGACCTTCAGGGTTCCGCCGGTGAACGCCGCCGTCACCTTCAGCCCGGAGTTCTTCGGTGTGGTGACCGCGAAGTTCTCGCCGCCGGTATCACCGGTCCGCACGTTCAGTTCGGTGATCCCGCTGACCAGGTCGAACCGGGCCGTTTTGAGGGCGGCGGGCGGAGGCGAGGCGCTGGTGATCTCGGGGCTGGGTTCGCGGCTGGGTTCGCGGCTCGGTCCGGAGCTCGGTTCGGGGCCGGCTTCGGCGCTCTCCACCACCACCGGGGCCGCCGGCGCGGCGGTGTCCTGCGGTGTGGTGTCGTCCTGCGGGCGCATCAGCAGCAGGGTCCCGACCGCGATCGCCCCGGCCACCAGCCCGACCAGGATCGCCGCGGGTTTACCCCGGCGCGGCGGCGGGCCGTCGAAGTCGGGCGGGTCCGGATATGCGCCCCGCGCCTGCCGGTCGTCCGGCCAGTAGTCGGCGATGTTCGGCAGGTTGACCGGCGCGTTCTGGTCGCCGGTGGCGGGTTCGAACTCCGAACCCGCCACCGGCTCCGCGTGGCCGGGCACGTACCCGCCGATCCTTAGCCCCGGGCGCTCGCCCTCGGCACCGTTCCGCTCCATCACATCCGTCTCCCCACGGCCCCTCGATGTGATTCCCCGTGCAAGATACGGACACGCTGCGTCGAGGGTTCAATCGGCGATGGATCAAATACCGAGAGTCGCCGGAGGTTTCGGCGCCCGCCACCACCGAGGGGGACTGCGGTGAATGCGCATGCCGGATCCTACCGTGAGCGACTTACACGTTTCGTACAGTGAAGAGTTGTACGTCACACCATGTAACTTTCAGGCGGATTGTCGTACCGGAAAGCGATAAGGTCTTGTCCTCGTGCCCCTCTCCCGTTCCCGGCTGGCAGTGGTCTTCGGCGCCGTCGTCGTCATCCTGATCGCGGTCAACGTCGCCAACAAGTTCGGCCCGCCCGGCACCGGCCTCATCGCCGGCCCCCTGGTCGCCGGACTGCTCGTGCTCCTCGGCCGGCGCGCCGGTCTCACCTGGCACGACCTCGGACTGTCCCGGCGCACCCTGCTCCCCGGCCTGAAGTACGCGTTCGGCGCGATAGCGGTGGTCGCCGTGGTCTACATGATCGGGGCGGCCCTCCCGTTCACCCGGCCCGCCTTCCAGGACGTGCGCTACCACCTGCACCTGAGCGCGGCCCTGCTGACCGCGTTCGTGGTGGTCCCGCTCGGCACCGTGCTGCTGGAGGAGGTGGCGTTCCGGGGTGTGCTGCTGGGCCTGGTCCACCGGCACCGGGGCGCGGTCTGGGCCAGCGTCGTCTCCTCGGTGCTGTTCGGCCTCTGGCACATCCTGCCGTCGCTGCGCCTGAACCAGGCCAACGGTGCTGTCGGCTCCACCGTCGGCACCGGCTCCACCGGCCAGATCCTGGCGGTGGTGGCCGCCGTCGCGTTCACCGCCCTGGCCGGCCTGCTGCTGTGCGAACTGCGCCGCCGCAGCGGAAGCCTGCTCGCCGCGGTCGGCCTGCACTGGGCCACCAACGGTCTGGGCCTGCTGATCACCGCGGGACTGGCCGCCGCCCAACTGACCTGAGATGAAGCCATCGCTCGCCGCTCGCGTGGGTGCTACCAGTTGTAGTGCCAGTGGACGGCCTGGTAATCGGCGGAGGTTCCGCCGAAGGCCAGGAGCAGGCCGCCGGCGACGACGGCCGCCATCGTCACGACCGCGACGACATTTCTCACCACAGAACCTCCGGGCTGTCGACGAGGCTGAACATCGATCAATGTACGCCGCGTGAGCGGGCGGAGGCGGCAGCGACCTCGCCCGTTTCGTCAGGGGGCCGGGGCCAGGACCCAGACCACCTCGCACGGGTCGGCGCCGGCGGCGTTGGACCAGGTGTGCGGCTCGCGGCCGGGGAAGGTGAAGGCGTCGCCGGCGTTCAGTTCGACCGTCTCGGCGGACAGGCGCAACGAGAGGCGGCCGCGGATCACGTAGACGAACTCGACCTCGCAGTCGAGCGTGTACAGCTCGTCGCCGCCGCTGCCGCCGGGCTCCACCACCGAGTGGATGACCTGCAGGTGGCTCTGGGTGCCGGGGGTGAGCAGGTGCTCGCCGACCTTGCTGCCGCCGAAGTTGATCGGGCGGCCCGCGCCGGCCCGGACCAGTGACGTGGCGGGTGGTTCGAACAGTTCGCCGACCCGGATGCCGAGCACCTCGCAGATCGACACCAGCGAGGCGACCGAGGGGGACACCTCGTCGCGTTCGAGCCGGCTGATGAAACCCTTGTTGAGGCTCGTCGCGTCGGCGACCTGCTGCAACGTGAGCGATCGGGCCTGCCGGGCGGCGCGCAGCCGGCCCCCGATCGCGGCACCGGCGGCCGGCGGCTGGGCCACCCGTCGTACCTGCCCTGCCATGAACTCCTCCAGCGGCCTCGTCGTCCGCCGACATTCTTCCGTGCAGGCCCGTCGTCCCGAGCGCCGGGGTGTTAATTCCAAGCAACAAAGGTTGCGTGACAGGAAACTCGGCCCTAGTGTCGCCGCATCAGGTCTCACCTAAGGACACCCCCATGACCGATAACCCGGCCGCTATCACGCGCCCCAAGGTCACCGAGGTCGAGCAGCACGGCATCGACACCATCCCGGCGTCGCACCGGCACTCCCGGCCCATCGACCTGTTCCGCATCCAGTTCGGTGGCACCAACACGTTCGCCACCGTCATCCTCGGCACCTTCCCGATCCTGCTCGGCCTGTCGCTGTGGGAGGCGGTCGCCGCCACCGTCACCGGCGTGGTCGTGGGCACCCTGTTCCTCGCCCCGATGGGCCTGTTCGGGCCGCTCACCGGCACCAACAACGCGGTCGCCTCGGGCGCGCACTTCGGGGTCCGCGGCCGGATCGTCGGTTCGTTCCTGTCCCTGCTGACCGCCATCGCCTTCTACTCGATCTCGGTCTGGGTCAGCGGTGATGCGGTGGTCGGCGCCCTGGTCCGGCTGGCCGGTGTGCCCGACTCCGACCTGCTGCGCGCGGTGGTCTACGCGATCCTCGGCGCGATCGTGATCGTGGTGGTCATCTACGGCTACGCGTTCATGCTGCTGGTCAACAAGATCGTGGTGTTCGGCAACACCGCGCTGATGCTGCTCGGCATCGTCGCCCTCGGCGGCAGCCTGGACCTGGGCTACGACCCGGGCCCGGAGGCGTACGCCCTCGGCTCGTTCTGGCCCACGTTCGTACTGTCCGCGCTGATCGTGATGGGCAACCCGATCTCGTTCGGCGCGTTCCTCGGTGACTGGTCCCGCTACATCCCGGCCGGCACCAGGCCGTCCCGGGTCCTCGGCGCCACCTTCGCCGCCCAGTTCGGCAGCTTCGTACCGTTCCTGTTCGGCGTCTTCACCACCACGCTGGTCGCCGATCAGGCCGACTACATCATCGCCCTGATCAACGTCTCACCCGCCTGGTACGCGCTGCTGCTGATCGTCGTGGCGTTCCTGGGCGGTCTCTCCACCGGCATCACCGCCCTGTACGGCACGGGGCTGGACTTCTCGTCGGTCTTCCCGCGCCTCAACCGGGTCAAGGCGTCACTGTTCATCGGCGCGCTCGCGTTCGTC
>DATMVU010000457.1:0-3202 GCA_035562875.1 Actinoplanes sp.
CGCGGGGATGCCCGGGGTTTCGCCTGGCTCGCGTGGCCGGGGCGGGCGGGGTGGTGCGGTTGTGGACGTGAACGGCGTACCGGAAGAAGGGTTCAGGGTTTGTCTCTGAGGGTTTGGGACGGGGTGGCGCCGAAGCGGGAGCGGTAGGCGCCGGCGAAACGGCCCAGGTGGGTGAAGCCCCAGCGGTAGGCGACCTCGCTCACGTTGGTCTGGCCCGGGTCGGAGCGGGAGAGTTCGGCGTGGACCTCGTCGAGGCGCAGGCGGCGCAGGTAGGTCAGGGGGGACATGCCGACGTGGCGGCGGAAGGCGTCCTGCAGGACGCGGACGCCGACACCGGCCACCGCGGACAGGTCGTGGGCGGTCCAGCAGCGGCGGGGTTCGGCGTGGATGGCGTCGAGGGCCCGTTTGACGGTGCGGGGGCGGTGCGGGCCCTGCAGTCCGGCGGGTTCCGCACCGTAGGGGTGTTCGACGGTGAGGGCCAGGCCGCTGACCACCATGTCGCGCCAGCGGGCCGCCATCCGGGGGCGGCTGGCCAGGGTATCGGGGGCGCTCAGCTCGGTGAGCAGCAGGCGGGCCAGGGCGGCCCAGGTGCGGCCGGGGCCGGCGGCCAGGTCGAAGCTGGCGCCCAGCGGCAACGGGGAGACGACCCGCTGGTCGAGGGCGGCGTCCAGTTCGCGTTCCAGGGCGGCGCGTTCGACTTTGATACTGAGCAGGCGGCAGGTGGCCGGCCAGTCGAGTTCGATGTCGCCGGTCGGGCGGTACACCACGGCGCGGGTGGGGTCGGCCAGGACGGTGGCGCCCCGGTGCCGGGAGCGGAGCATCCCGGTGAGCGGGACCAGGACGTGGTACGCCGTCTCCAGCGCCCGGATCGAGACGTGGATGTCGGTCCCGTACCGGATGTCGCCGAGTGTGATCGGGCCGAGGGAGGCCACGTCGGCGCTGAACTCGACCCGGCCGGGGGCACCGGCCGGTTCGATCTGCAACGTGCCGTAGTAGAGCTTGCGGCAGAACTCCCGGGCCTCCGCCATGTCGCTGGTGCGCAGACCGGCATGAGCCGGGACGTCCACGCCCGGCGACGCCGGGCCCGGGAGCCGACCGCCTGCCATACCGTCCAGACTAGACGGCGACGGGTGTCCTGCCAGGGACGAGATTCGCCGGCCAGGTGACCTCGGCGACGGCGCCGCCACGCACGTCGACCTGGGTGAGCGGGGTGTCCTCGTCCTGCCAGACCACGTACCGGCCTTCGGTCAGCTCGTCGATGACCACGCAGTAGGTGACACCCGACCGGACGTACCTCGCGCGGACCGCGGCGTGGGTGCGCTTCGCGGTGTCGTCCACCGGGGACACCTCGATCTCGTGCCCGTGCAGCCAGGCCGGCGTGTTGATGATCATCGCACCGATGGTGCCGCCGATGTTCAGCATCACCGTGCCCTGCCCGGAGGGGGCGAGCGTGTGGTGGTGATGGTGGTGGTCGCCGTGGGCGTGGCTCATGTCTGCTCCTCCGGGGGGACGGTTACGCGACGATCAGGACGGGTTGTTGAAACCGTCGAACGGGGTGGGCAGGAACGGGAACTTCTTGAGCAGCTTGGCGCTGACGTCGTCGATGCTCAGGCCCTGCTCGACCAGACCGGACGCGGCGTCCGCCTCGAACTCCTTGTCGACCAGCGGCACGGTGGCCCCGGCGACGGCCCGCAGCGAGATGGAGACCACGTCGTCGGCGATCCGCCGGCCGTTGGGGAAGCCGGCCAGGTCACCGCCGACCACACCGAACTTGTTCTCCTTGGCGGCCGGCTTGATCGCGGTGTTGAGCCGCAGCATGTCCGCCTGGACCTTGCCGGTGTTGTTCTGGAACCCGTCGATGATGCCGTCCGGGATGCCGGTGAGCAGGATGGCGAGCAGGTCGGCGCGCGGCGTCTTCTTCTTGTTCAGCGCCGCCAGGTTGTCGAAGAGCCCCGGGTACAGCACCGGCAGGAGCGCTCCCAGTTCGGGCGTGGCGACGAACTCGGCGAACCGCTTGTCCTCGCTCGGCGGGAGGCTGTTCCACTTGTCCTTCTCCGCCATCGGGACGATGACCTCGTTGAACAGCGGGTTGCCGAGCCGGGAGACCTGCACCTGCGGGCCGACGACCACGTCGTTGTCGCCCTTCTTGCCGCGCACCTCGACCTGGCGGCGGCTGGCCGAGGTCCAGACGCCGATGACGGCGCCGGCGTCGGAGGCCTTGACCCGCTTCTTGCCGTCCCGGCGCACCATGTCCAGCGGGATCTGGATGGCGATGCTGTGCACGTTGGTCTTGTCGGTGGCGTTGACCGCCTTGCTGGCCTTGTCGAACAGGTCCTGGCCGACCAGGTGCTTGTCCCGGAACGGGCGCAGCACGGCCAGGTCGAAGATCGAGCCGAGGTCGACGAAGAAGGCGTCGGCACGCTGGCCGGCGAACACCTTCTCCTTGCTCTTCAGCTTGTGGACCGCGTCCTCGGCCAGCTTCGCGTAGTTCGGGATGGAGACCTTGCCGACGTTGGCCGGCGGGCAGGGCAGCTTGTTGGCCAGCACCGTGCTCTTGCCGTGGCTGTCGACCTTGGTCACCGAGAAGAACTGGCGACGGTTCCAGTTCTCGTCGTCCAGCGACTTGATCTGGCCGGTGTTGTACAGGAACGTCTTGTCGTTGCGCAGTTCGGTACGGAACCGGAACTGGTAGGTGATGTCCGGGCGGGCGTCACCGTTCGCGTCGATGTGGATCTCGTAGAGCACGTCGTCGCCGAACTCGAAGAAGTTCGGGCCGCTCGACGGCAACTGGAGCGGCACGTAGTTGGCGATGATGGTGACCGTGTCCGGGTCGTCGGGGCTGACGAACGCGTAGAGGTCGGAACTGTCGGCGACCGGGTCCTTGCTGATTTCCGGTGCTTCGCGGTGAGAGGACATGCTCGGGGATTCTCCTGTCGAGGAAAGGTCAGCGGCCGGCGGCTTTGAGGAGCCGATTCACCAGGTCCTTATCGGTGACGACTTTGCTTCCCTCACCGGAGAAGACTTCGATCGTGCCCTTTTTGACGTCGCGCAGTGAGATCACCAGGGGGGCGCCGTCGTCCTTGCTCTCCTCGGACGACGTACCGGCGAGGCTCAGACCGGCCACCGAGACGGCGGAGACGCCGACTCCGGTGGCGGCGAGCGCCAGCACGTTACGGCGGGACAGCCACGAGTTGCTGCGGCC
>DATMVU010000458.1:0-9937 GCA_035562875.1 Actinoplanes sp.
GGATCTTCGCTCCGAGCGGTGTCTTCGATCTCCGTCCCGGGCTTCCGGCGTTCGAGTTGACGATCTGCACCCGGGAGCCGGGGACGCTGCTCACCGACGGTGGGGTGCCGCTGCGGGTCGATCACGGGCTGGACGCGTTCGGCACGGCAGAGATGATCATGGTGTTGCCGGGGACCGGGTTCCGGGAGGAGCGGCATGACAGCCTGCTGGAAGCGCTGCGGTCCGCGCACCGGCGGGGTGTGCACGTGACCGGGCATTGTGTCGGGTCGTTCCTGCTGGCCGCCGCCGGGTTGCTGGACGGCAGGGAGGCGACCACCCACTGGCAGTACGCCGCGGAGATGGCCGCCACCTATCCGGAGGTCGTCGTACGGCCGGACGCGTTGTACATCGACCACGGTCAGGTCTCCACGGGGGCGGGTGCCCTGGCCGGTTTTGATCTGAGTCTGCATCTGTTGCGGGTGCATCATGGTGCGGCGCTGGCCAACCGGATCGCCCGTGATCTGGTGACCCCACCGCACCGGCCCGGCGGGCAGGCGCAGTTTCTGGACGTTCCGATGCCGGCGGCCGGTGGTGGGCGGTTCGACGAGGTGCTCGCCGGGATCCGGGGGGATCTGCGGCAGCGGCTCTCGGTGGATCAGATGGCGGCCCGGGCCATGATGAGCCGGCGGACGTTCCTGCGCCGGTTCAAGGAGGTGACCGGGACGACGCCGCATGCCTGGCTGACCGGTCAGCGGTTGAGTCAGGCCGAGGAGCTGCTGGAGACGACGGCGCTCTCCATCGAGGACATCGCCCGGCGGGTCGGTTATCCGAGTGGAGCCGCGATGCGCGATCAGTTCATCCGGCGGCGCGGGGTGGCGCCACGCGACTACCGGCGCATCTTCTCCCACCGACCGTGAGAGGCAGTGAGAAGCCCGTGAGTCGTCCGGGGTTCGAACGTGGTGAGGATCTCCATGATCATCCTAGATTGGAATGGATCAAGAGAAGCGGTTGATCATAAGATCGGGACCGCAGCACTCAGCGTGACGATCCGCCTGGTGCTGTTCCCTGCCGTGCCGGGCAGGTGATCAGATCCACTCCGAAAGGCTCCACCATGTCTCTCATCAACTCCGTCGTGAAGCCCTTCACGGTCAACGCGTACCAGCAGGGCAAGTTTCTGCAGGTCAGCGACGAAGACCTGAAGGGCAGGTGGAGCGTCATCGTCTTCTACCCGGGTGACTTCACGTTCGTCTGCCCGACCGAGCTGGCCGACCTCGCCGACCTGTACTCCGAGTTCCAGGCGATCGGCGTCGAGGTGTACGGAGCCTCTACCGACAGTCACTTCGCGCACAAGGCGTGGCACGAGACGTCGGAGGCCGTGGGCAAGGTGCAGTACGCGCTGCTCGCCGACCCGACCCTGCAGCTCTCCCGCAACTTCGAGGTCCTGATCGAGGAGGACGGCCAGGCCCTGCGCGGCACGTTCGTGATCGACCCCGAAGGCAAGATCCGCACCATCGAGGTGCACGACACCGGCATCGGCCGCAGCGCCGCCGAACTGCTGCGCCGGGTCAAGGCCGCCCAGTACATCACCGCGCACCCGGGCGAGGTCTGCCCGGCCAAGTGGGAGGAAGGCGCCGAGACCCTGACCCCGTCGCTCGAGCTGGTCGGCAAGATCTGATGCTGGACGCTGCCCTGAAGGCGCAGCTCAGCGCCTACCTGCAGAATCTGCGCACCCCGATCGAGCTGGTCGCCACCCTGGACGACACCAAGGCCGCGCAGCAGACCCGTGAACTCCTCGAGGACGTGCGGTCGGCCAGCGACAAGGTCACCGTCCGTTTCGTCGACGCAGACGTCCGTACGCCGTCGTTCCTGATCACCACCCCCGGTCAGGACTCCGGCGTACGGTTCGCGGGCGTCCCGCTCGGGCACGAGTTCACCTCACTCGTGCTGGCCCTGCTGCACGTCGGCGGGCACCCGCCACGCCACGACGCGGCACTGCTCGACGCCGTACGAGCAATCCCCGGTCCTCTGCATTTCGAGACGTACTTCTCGCTCACCTGCCAGAACTGTCCCGACGTGGTGCAGGCCCTGAACACCATGGCCGCGCTCAACCCGAACATCACGCACACCGCGATCGAAGGCGGCGCGTACGCCTCCGAAGTGGCCGAGCGTGAGGTCATGAGCGTCCCGGCGGTGTACCTGAACGGCGAACTGTTCGGGCAGGGCCGGATGGAACTCGCCGACATCGTCGCCCGGCTCGACTCCGGCAGCGCCGAACGGGAAGCCGCCGAACTGACCGGCCGGGAACCGTACGACGTCCTGGTGATCGGTGGCGGCCCGGCCGGCTCGACCGCGGCGATGTACTCGGCGCGCAAGGGCATCCGCACCGGCCTGATCGCCGACCGGATCGGCGGCCAGGTCCTCGACACGGCCGGCATCGAGAACTACCCGTCGGTGCCGCACACCGAAGGCACCCAGTTCGCGGCGGCACTGGAACGGCACGTACGCGAGTACGAGGTCGACGTGATGCCCCGCCAGAAGGCCGCCAAGCTGCACCCGGCGGTCGAGGACGGCCTGATCGGCGTGGAACTGGAGACCGGTGCGGTGCTGCGGTCCCGTACCGTGATCGTCGCCTCCGGCGCTCGCTGGCGCACCATGGGTGTGCCGGGCGAGCAGGAGTACCGCAACAAGGGTGTCACGTTCTGCCCGCACTGCGACGGCCCGCTGTTCAAGGGCAAACCGGTCGCCGTGATCGGCGGCGGCAACTCCGGCGTCGAAGCCGCCATCGACCTGGCCGGCCTGGCCTCGCACGTCACGCTGCTGGAGTTCGCCGCCGAACTGCGCGCCGACGACGTGCTGCGCCGCAAACTGGTGAGCCTGCCCAACGTGGACGTGATCACGCAGGCGCAGACCACCGAGGTGACCGGCGACGGCCGCAAGGTGACCGGCCTGAGCTACCGCGACCGGGACACCGACGCCGTCCGCACCCTGCCGGTCGAAGGCGTTTTCGTGCAGATCGGCCTGCTGCCGAGCACCGACTGGGTCAGCGGCGCCCTCGCCCTGAACGACCGCGGCGAGATCGTCATCGACGCGCACGGCGCCACCTCGGCGCCGGGTGTCTTCGGCGCTGGCGACTGCACGACGACCCCGCACAAGCAGATCGTCGCCGCCGCCGGAGACGGTGCGAAGGCCGCCCTCAGCGCCTTCGACCACCTGATCCGCACCACGGCCCCGGCCTGACCGAGGTCACCGGGCGGTCGTCTCCTCCCCGAGGCGGCCGCCCCGACCCGCCCGAACGGTAGCCACCACCACCTGAACGTGGAATCGATTCCGGTCACCGGACGCTCCAGGGCGGACCGGTGACCTACCAGCGTCCACCCTGGCAACCATCTGCTGAGCGACCGGCCCGGAAGCTCGGCTGGCAGACCGTCAGCCTCATCACCTTCAGCCGGCCTGAGGAATGCGCCCGCTGTGGACTGCGGTCAAGAGAAGGGCTCCATGACACCGGCCCGGCGGCACAGTCGGCGGCCCGGCGGCCACAGACCGCCTGTCCCCTCGTGCGCCCGTGACGGGGACCCTGGCGCGGCAGGCGAGCATCAGACTCGAAGGCCGCCCTCAGCGCTTCAGGTCACCTGACCCGCACCAGGGCCCCGGCCGGACCGAGGTCACCGCGCGGCCTTGGCACATGTCTCGAAGTCCCAGGCCCGTCAAGCCGGCCGATGCTCCCGTTCCGCTGCCTCGATCGTCACAGTTCGAAGCGTTCGGCCAGCGCTGACATCTCGTCCTGTTGTTCGGACCGGTCTGTCGAGGTCACGTTGACCACCACTCGGGTCACGCCCTCAGCGGCCAGCGTCTCCACCCGTTCCCGGGTGGTCGAGATCGAAGCCCATCGCGTGTATTCCAGCGCATCCGGGTCCCGGCCGACCGCCGCGGCCTCGGACCGAGCAAGATCGAGCTGGGTTGCGCGCTCCTGTGGGCTCAGCATTCCGCCCGGGAAGTAGCCGTCGCCTCGCTGCCCTGCGCGGCGGGCGGCGGCCCGGCTGGATCCGCCGACGTGAATCGGCAGGGTGGTCACGCCGTACGGTTTGGGGAAGCTGCACAACCCGTCGAAGTCGAAGTGTTCACCGTGGAAACCGACGCCCTCCGCCCCGCCGGACCACAGCAGGCGCAGTACGTCGATGGCCTCGTCCGCGCGCCGGCCCCGCGTGCGGAAGTCGACACCTACCGCGCGCGCCTCGCCGGGCAGGCTTCCCACCCCGACGGTCAGCAGCCGCATCCGCCCCCGGGAGAGCACGTCGATGGTGGCGAGGCGTTTCGCCAGCACGACCGGATGCTGATACGGCACCAGCAGCACACCGGTACCGAGCAAGATGCGGCTGGTAGCGGCCGCGACGAAACTCAACGCGTCGAGCGGGTCGACCAGCGCCAGGTCCGGCGGCAACTCCATCGATCCGAGCATCGCGCCGCGGTACAGAACCACATGCTCGGGCATGTACAGCGCCTCGAAGCCAGATGCCTCCGCGTGACGCGCAAAAGCGATCAAGCGCTCAGGGTCTACGCCGAGCGAAACAGTGCTGTAACCGACGGCGAACTTCAAGACCGATCTCCACCCTCATGACGTACGGGACGGTCGGCACGTTAGAGGTTGCCATCGGTGTCAAGGCAAGATCGCCGTCCCGGTGCCTCGTCAGCTGCAGGCCGCGTATCTGTCCGGTTCTCGTCGGCTGCTGCGAGAACAGCCGGGCTGAGAAGCATGTCAGCGCCGATGACCTCCACACCGAGCAGGCGCCCATCGGCATCGAAGTCGAGAACGATGTCGCCTCGGCCGGGACGCTCGACGACAACATTCTCGACGGCCGCCCCATCGGGGACGACTCGCTCGACGGCCAGATATGCCGCATTCGCTTCCCTGTCATGTGTCACACGCATGAGGCATCCGACCATGACGCGGACGTTCCCTGCAGGATGGTCACCCGGCACCGGCCTCGGTGGCGGCCGCACCATGCTTCACGCCGTACACTCCTCTGCTGCTGTCCGTGCATGCCGAGCCACCGCTCATGTCGGCTGCTGGGTCACAGCACGATCGGGCGATAGGCCAGCGCCGCATCGACGATTGCTTCCGCCGTCGCTTCCGTCAGCTCGCTCGGGGGATGAAAGATCAGGCTGCTCGCGCCCGGCATCACGGTGTTGAGATCGAACGCTGCGATGTACCAGTCGTCGGTGGGGTCGGCCAGAATGCGCCGCACGATCGCGACCAGCTCGTCTCTGGTGACATCGGGCAGTCGGACCGGCGGCGGCGCGCATGCCCACTCGACCAGCTCTTCGCGGTCTGGCGCTCCGCAGTGATAGTGGAAGTCGTCCACCTCGAAGTTGTGGCCGGTGGCCCTGTTGAGCGTCTCGATTACGCCGGTGGAGTCCTCACCTCGATCAACAAGCTGTTCAATCTGCAGCATCGTTGTCCGGATCGCGTCCCGCTGCTCACGCGTAACCGGTCGACGCCGCAACTCGTCGCGCAGTTCCACGCTGTGGACCCTACCGGTAGCCAGTTCGGCGATATTGCAGCGCGCGCAAGCGCGACGCCGGCCGGACGCGGCCGAGGCCCGGCGGGCATACCGGCTCGAGGGCCTCATGGCTGCTGCTTTGGCCCTGGCCACCTACATCCTGGCGCGGATCAGGAGCATCGCGTCCACGCCGCCGTGACGGTGTGCCGGTAGATCACCGTATCGGCGGGCTGATGTCCGCGAGCAGTTGCAGTTTCTCGTGGGTTTCGCTGCCGGGTACGGCGGTGTAGACCAGCAGCATGTGGGACTGGGCCGGGTCGAGCAGTGACTGGCACTCCAGCTCCAGCAGGCCCAGCTCCGGGTGGATGAACCGTTTGTGCTCCTCGAAACCGATGCCGACCTCGTGCCGCTCCCACACGTCCCGGAAGTGTGCGGACTGTTCGAGCAGCAGGTTCTGCAGGTGGGCCGCCCACGAGCCGGGACCGCGGTGCGCGACCCGCTCACGCAGGCCCGCTGCGAAGACCCGCGACATCCGCTCGTGGTCGTCGGGGTGGTAGAGGGCACGGGTCGCCGGGTCGGTGAACCAGCGGTACCCGATGCTGCGGGCGGGACCGGTGTGCCGGGTGAGATCACCGGTGAGCGCCACCCCCATCGGTGACTGCCGCAGTGTCTCGCCCAGTTCGGTGACGATCTCGGCAGGCGTGTCCGATAGTCGGTCCAGGATGCGCAGCAGCCCCGGGCTGATGTGCACGCTCGACGAGCCCCGCTGCGGCGGATGGTGCCCGGCCAGGCGGAACAGGTGATCACGTTCGTCCAGTGACAGGTGCAGACCTTGAGCGAGCGACGCGATCATCTGCTCTGACGGGTGCGGGCCACGTTCACGTTCGATCCGGCTGTAGTAGTCGGTGGAGATGTGGCAGAGCGCGGCGACCTCCTCCCGGCGCAACCCTGACGTCCGGCGTCGCGGGCCACGCGGCATACCGACGTCCTCCGGCTGCAGGGCCTCCCGCCGCCGGCGCAGGAACTCGGCGAGCCCGGCTCGATCGATCACTTCAGTGGCCCCTTCGGATCGGTCACTCGACACCCGTTCTATCACCGGCAACGAACCTTAGCCTCGGCCCGCGCAGCCTGGGATCGGCAGGCCGTGGCTGACGATCCGGAACGGGCGCAGTCTGGGGGCACCCCAACCGAGGAGCAACAGTGGACTTCACCGTTCCGAACCTGACCGGCCGGCTGGCCGTGGTCACCGGCGCCAGCGACGGCATGGGTCTTGTCATCGCGGCCCGTCTGGCGGCCGCCGGAGCAGAGGTGATCCTGCCCGTCCGCAACCGTCACAAGGGCGAGACCGCGCTTTCCCGCATCCGCCGGCAGCATCCGCGGGCGGTCGTGTCGCTGCGGGATCTCGACCTGTCGTCGCTGGCGTCGGTGGCCGCCCTGGGCGCCACCCTGAACAGCGAGAACCGCCCGATCCACCTGTTGATCAACAATGCCGGGGTGATGACGCCGCCCAGCCGGCAGACCACCGCGGACGGGTTCGAGCTCCAGTTCGGCAGCAACCACCTGGGCCACTTCGCCCTGGTGGCGCACCTGCTGCCGCTGCTGCGCGCCGGGCACGCCCGGGTCACCTCCCAGTTGAGCGTGGCGGCGAACGAACGCCGGATCAACTGGTCGGATCTCCACTGGGAACGCACCTACAGCGGCCGTGACGCGTACAGCCAATCGAAGATCGCTTTCGGTCTTTTCGGTCTTGAACTGCACCGGCGCAGCCTGGCCGGAGACTGGGGGATCAGCAGCAACATCGCCCATCCCGGGATCGCCCCGACCAGCCTGCTGGCCGCCCGCCCCGAGGTCGGCCGCCGCACCGACACGGCAGGTGTCCGGCTCATCCGTGTCCTGTCCCGGATCGGCCTCGCCGGCACCGTCGAGTCGGCGGCCATGCCCGCCCTGTTCGCGGCCACCGCACCGCAGGCGCAGGGCGGCCGGTTCTACGGCCCGAAAGGTCCGGGTGGCATCGCCGGCGCCCCCGCGGAACGCCCCGTCTACTCCCGGTTGACGAGCGAGGACGACGCCGTACGCATGTGGAAGGTCTCCGAAGAACTGACCCACACGGTCTTCCCCGTCACCACCCCGGCCGCCCGGTGATCAACCGGGCGGCACCATCCGTGCGTCAAAGGCCCTTCAGGACGCGGGTCATCGCCGCCCGGCCCACAGGTCCCCAGTGCGGTTTGCCGCCGGGCAGGCCGCGGTCGCCGTTCTGGCCCATCAGCATCAGGAACAGGCATTTCATGGCGGCCAGCCCGCGCGCCCGCCGGACCGTCGTCTCGTCCGTCCGGGCGTAGCCGTCGAAGAAGCGCGCGGCGCACCCCTCGGGCAGCAGCAGCCAGGCGGCCCCGAGGTCCCACGCCGGATCGCCGGCGAAGAGCGCGCCGAAGTCGACGATGCCGGCCAGGGTGCCGTCGGTGACGACGACGTTCGCGGGATGAAGATCGCCGTGCACCCACACCCGTGGTCCGGACCACACCGGGGTCGCCGCCGCGTCGTCCCACACGGCCCGGATGTCGTCCCCGGCGAAACCGAAAGCGCCGAGGTCCACGGCACCCAGAAAGTGTTCGAAGCCGTCCCGGGAGTCCTCGGGGTGGGTGCCGAAGTCCGAAGCACCCGGCGCGTCGGCGGGCGCCGCCACGTGCAGCGCCGTGAGGAACGCCGCCAGCACGTCGGCCGCCTGGTCGCCGCCGGTGATCGTCGCGTGGTCCAGGGGTGTGCCCTCGACCCAGGTCATGACCGTCCACAGCTTCGGGAAACGGTCGGACGGCGCACCGTCGCGCACCGGAACCGGGATCGGCAGCGGCAGCCGTGCGGCCAGCGGTGGCAGCCAGCGGCGCTCCTTGAGCTGTGGTTCGGGGCTGGTGTCCATCCGCTGCATCCGGACGGCCAGGTCATCCCCGAGGCGCCACATCTGGTTCCCCCAGCCGCCCGCCACCTCGCGGATCGGCAGATCGGCCAGATCCGGGTGCTGTTCGCGCAGCAGGTCGCGGACCAGATCCGCGCCGACTTCGATCTCTGACACCGTCACAGGAGGCCAAGCTACGCGAACTGGGGGAGCCGGTGGGGTACGGCTATTCTCCTGCGATGCGGATGTGGTGCCGGTGGGGTGACGGGTGACCAGGTACCGGCGCCGGGGGCACTGGCGTAAGAGTCCAGGTGGTGGGCGCCACTGGGTGAACACCCACAACGTGACACGGGGCGGGACGGGCCGGTCCTTCCGGGCGGCGCGGACGTCGTTCACGAGCCGGACCTACACCCCTTCGCCGGTGGCGCCGCGGGTGGAGGGGTGGGTCAACCCGAACGCGCGGTGCCCGGTCTGTGGTGCTGCGGTGTTCTTCTACGCCAACCGGAACGGCAGCCGGGTCTTCTTCGACGATCTGGGGCCGCCGTGGCCCAAACACCCGTGCACCGACACCGGAATGGCGCAACCGTCGGACGGGCGGGCGCCGAGCCGTCACGATTTCAGTGCGGGGCGGCGTTCGAGTGAATTGCGGGACCGTAGCTGGAAGTCGTACGCGGTCAAGGAGGTCGTCGTTGACGGGGAGTATTCGCGGATCGTTCTGCACCAGCTTGACGGGACGGGCCGTGGGCCGAGCTGGACCGTCGCCGGAACGGTGCCGTTGCGGGTGGACGACATCGTGTTCACCCGGGCCAAGCAGATGTCCTACTTCGACGCTGGTGTGGGCGGGGCGGTGGTCGTCGAGGACGCCAGACAGGCCGCCGGTCTCGCCCGGCAGCTGATCACCGAGCGGGACCGGCTGTACGTGATCGCCGGCTTGCAGGCACGGGTCGCCGCGGGGGAGATGACCGCGTGGGACATGGGGACCGCGGCGGTCGGCATCCGGGCGGCCCGGACCCGTGGTGAGCTCGCCGCCGCGCTCAAGATCAAGGTCACTGATCTGAAGGTCGCGCCGGCCCGGCCCGGTGACGTGCTGATGCTGGCGATCGGGTTCGTTCTCATGGTCGCGGTGACCAGCACCACCAACGGGCCGCACGCCTATCTGGTGATGCTTCCCGGGCTGTTGCTCGTGGCCGCCGCGGTCTTCCGGCTCAATCCGGGCCTGGAGACCGGGCCGCGGGTCCTCCTCGCCGTGATGACGACGCTCGTCATGATCTGTCCGGCCGGGTGCATCGGCGGCGCGATCCAGGTCGAGATCCTTCAGCGCTGACCCGCGGCTGACGCTGCCGAGAAGGCCTCAAGCGCCGTGAGCTGATGCGGCTCGCCCTGCACGGCGACACCGAAGGTGTGGTGTCGTTGCTGGACGCCGGTGTCTCCGTGCACGTCCGCGACCATCGCGGCCGCACCGTGCTCCACTTCCTGGCTCACCTGCGTGATCACACCCTGCTGGACCGGCTGCTCGCCGAGGGCCCCGACGTGGACGACGCCGATGTGGACGGGGTGACGCCGCTGGTGG
>DATMVU010000459.1:0-4214 GCA_035562875.1 Actinoplanes sp.
CGACACCGACGGGCAGCCGTTCGAGGACCGCGACTACGCCACCGCGAAACGGTTCCCGGCCACGGACGCGACCTCGTTCCCGTACACACCGGTCTTCGGTAGTGAGAAGGACCGGACGGTCAAGAAGCCGGCCTGGCTCAACGACGTGACGATGTACCACAACCGCGGCGATTCCACCTTCGCCGGCGAGAACAGCGAGCACGGCGACTTCTTCGGCCTCGACGACCTGTGGACCGAGCGTCCCGAGGTGGTCCGGGGGATGACGAAGATCTACGCCGACTGGGTGCGCAACACCGGCATCGACGGCTACCGGCTGGACACCGTCAAGCACTCCAACCTGGAGTTCTGGCAGCAGTGGGCGCCCGGCATCGAGCGGGCCGCAGACGACGACTTCTTCATGTTCGGCGAGGTCTACAGCGCCGACCAGGAGATCCAGTCCACCTACGTACGCCGCGGCGGGCTCCCGGCCACCCTGGACTTCTCGTTCCAGGAGGCGGCCCGCGGCTTCGTCACCGGGGACGGTGGCGCCGAGACACTCGCCGCGCTGTATGCCGAGGACGACCTCTACACCGCCCGGGACACCGGCGCCGACCGGCTGCCCACCTTCCTCGGCAACCACGACATGGGCCGGATCGGCTCGTTCATCGCCGCCACGGCGACCGCGGAGACCCGGCTCAAACGGGACCAGCTGGCTCACGAGCTGATGTTCCTGACCCGCGGCCAGCCGGTCGTCTACTCCGGCGACGAGCAGGGCTTCACCGGACCGGGCGGCGACAAGGACGCCCGGCAGGACCTGTTCGCCACCAGGAGCGCCGACTACCTGGACGACGACCTGATCGGCACCGACCGCACCCACGCCACCGACAACTACAACACCGCGCACCCGCTCTACCGGACCATCGCCGACCTGGCGAAACTCCGTAAGGCGCATCCCGCGCTGGTCACCGGGGTGCAGACCACCCGCTACGCGGCCGACGGGGTCTTCGCGGCCTCCCGCATCGACCGGGCCGCGCGTGCCGAATACGTGGTCGCTGTCAACAACGCCACCACCAGCCGCACCGTCTCGTTCACCACGTCAACCCCGAACACCACCTTCACCGGCGTGTACGGCGGTGCGAGCCGCACGTCGTCGGGCGCCGACGGCACGATCACCGTCACCGTTCCGGCTCTGTCGTCGATCGTCCTCGCCGCGGGCGCGAAGGTGGCCGTACCCGCGAATGGTCCGTCGGTGACCATCACCAGCCCGCAGCCGGGCGCCCTGGTCCCCACCCGCACCGAGATCGTCGCCGACGTCACCGGTGACCCGCTGGCGACGGTGACCTTCGCGGCCCAGGTCGGCGACGGGCCGTGGCAGCTGCTCGGCACCGCGGACCGCGCACCCTACCGGGTCTTCCACGACCTGGACGGGCTGGCCGGGAAGACGCCGGTGCGCTACAAGGCGGTGGCCCGCGACAGCAGAGGGCGGCTCGCCTCGTCGTCGGTGGCCATCGGTGTCGGCACTCCGCCGGCTACCTCCACCGCCGGGTACGCGGTGGTGCACTACCAGCGGCCGGACGGGAGGTACGACGACCAGAACCTCTACGTGTGGGGTGACGTCGACGAGTCGATGACCACCACCTGGCCGGACGGGCAGCCGTTCACCGGCCAGGACTCCTACGGGCGGTTCGCCTACGTGAAGCTGAAACCGGGCGCGAAGTCGGTCGGATTCATCGTGGTCGACGACGACGGGACCAAGGACACCTCCGCCGACCGTACGATCGACGTGGTCGCGAATCCGGAGATCTGGATCAAGCAGGGAGATACCGCGGTCTACCCGACACGGCAGGCGGCAACCGGGCAACCTGATCCTGTGCAGGACGAGTCGACAGCGATCATCCACTGGAAACGGGCCGACGGGAACTACGACGGCTGGGGCCTGCACGTCTGGTCCGGTGCGGCGAACCCGACCGACTGGTCCAGCCCGCTGCTCCCGGCCCGGATCGACAGCTACGGGGCGGTCTTCGAGGTGCCGCTCGCGGCCGGTGCACCCTCGCTCAGCTACATCCTGCACAACGGCGACACCAAGGATCTGCCCACCGACCAGTCGCTCGACTTCGCCAAGGCCGGCCGTGTGGTGTGGCTGCTCGCCGGTCAGGAGACCCGCCTGTTACCGCTGGTCAAGACCGCGGGTGGCGGAGTCATCGACGTGACGAGGTCGGCGGCGGTGTGGATCGACCGGGGGACGATCGCCTGGAGGACGGGTGCGTCCACGGACGGCAGGGTCTACCAGCTGGCCTATTCGCCGACCGGCGGGATCGGGGTCGCCGACGGTGCGCTGACCGGAACATTCCGAACAATAAACCTGAAAGCGTCATCGTTGACGGAGGCGCAGCGGAAGGCGTTCCCGCATCTGTGGCAGTACGACGCTTTCAAGCTCGACAAATCCGCTGTCACGGACATTCTGCGTGGTCAGGTGGTGGTTGCCGAGCTCACCGCCGACGGGAAGCTGATCTCCGCCACCGGAGTCCAGCTCGCCGGTGTCCTCGACGACGTCTACAAGAGCGCTGCCTCCACCACGCTCGGGCCGGTCGTCGACGGGCGGAAGGCCAGCATCGCGGTCTGGGCGCCGACCGCCCGTGACGTGCAACTGGAGGTCGGCACGACGCTGGTGCCGCTGACCAGGGACGCCCGCACCGGCGTGTGGTCCGGCCGCGGCGACTGGGCCGGGAAGGACTACAGGTTCCGGGTCACCGCGTGGCAGCCCGCCACCCAGCGGATCGAGACGGCCTCGGTGACCGACCCCTACTCGGTCGCGCTCACCACCGACTCCACCCACAGCCGTTTCGTCAGCCTCGCCGACCCGGCACTCGCCCCGGCCGGCTGGTCGGCACTGAAGAAGCCGGCAGCGGTTCCGGCCGCGAAGATCCAGATCTCCGAGCTGTCGGTACGGGACTTCTCCGTCGCCGACACCTCGGTACCGGCCGAGGCGCGCGGCACCTACCGGGCGTTCACCGACCCGGCATCGGCCGGGATGAGACACCTGGCCGGGATCGCCGGCGCCGGCGTCACCCACCTGCACCTGCTCCCCGCCTTCGACTTCGCCACCATCCCGGAGAAACGCGCCGACCAGCGGCAACCCGACTGCGATCTGGCCTCGCTGCCGCCCGACTCGGAACAGCAGCAGGCCTGCATCGCGGAGGTCGCCGCCACCGACGGCTACAACTGGGGTTACGACCCGCTGCACTACACGGTGCCGGAAGGTGGCTACGCCGTCGACCCGGACCAGCGGACCCGGGAGTTCCGGCAGATGGTCGCCGGAGTCAACCGGGCCGGGCTGCGAGTGGTGATGGACGTCGTCTACAACCACACCGCTGCTGCCGGAGCCGACAGCAAGTCGGTGCTCGACCAGATCGTGCCCGGCTACTACCACCGGCTCCTGGAGGACGGCACCGTCGCGAACTCCACCTGCTGCGCCAACACCGCCCCGGAACACACCATGATGGGCAAGCTGGTGGTGGACTCGCTGGTGACGTGGGCCAAGGCGTACAAGATCGACGGGTTCCGCTTCGACCTGATGGGCCACCACCCGAAAGCCAACATCCTGGCGGTCCGCGCGGCCCTCGACAAACTCACCCTCAGCCGGGACGGAGTCGACGGCAAGAGCATCTTCCTGTACGGCGAAGGCTGGAACTTCGGCGAAGTCGCCGACGACGCCCGCTTCGTCCAGGCCACCCAGCTCAACATGGGCGGCACCGGAATCGCCACCTTCAACGACCGGCTCCGCGACGCGGTCCGCGGCGGTGGCCCGTTCGACGGCAACCCGCGCCTCCAGGGCTTCGCGTCCGGGCTGGCCGGGGCACCCAACGGCGACCCGGTCAACGGCACCACCGCCGAACAGGAGACCCGGCTACGGCACTACCAAGACCTGATCAAAGTCGGTCTCACCGGCAACCTGGCCGCCTACACGTTCACCGGTTCGTCCGGCACCGTGGTCAAAGGCTCCGACGTCGACTACAACGGCGCACCGGCCGGTTACGCGGTCAACCCCGACGACGTGATCACCTACGTGGACGCCCACGACAACGAGATCCTGTTCGACGCCCTCGCCTACAAACTGCCGCAGGCCACCACCGCCGCCGACCGGGCCCGGGCACAGACGGTGGCGCTCGCCACCACGATCCTCGGCCAGGGCCCCGGCTTCGTCACCACCGGCAGCGAACGGCTCCGGTCCAAAT